>JAYVEP010000174.1:0-4090 GCA_043749225.1 Acidobacteriaceae bacterium | reverse complement strand
CACAAACGAGCAAAACAGGATTGTTTTGGCGCTCATCTGCCGTCTGCCAAACTTTCAAGTTGAAGAGAGTCCTCGCGATTACCGCACTTGAAACACCTGCGACCTCGTTTGGAACTCCGGAAAGATCGACGATCCTTGGCTGAGCCCCATCACTCACAAGTTGGGACAATATTGCCGGAAACGGATCTTGAACGGCCCCATCCCACTCCTTCATCAAGAAGGTGACGCGCGCATCACGGACCAATATGTCGAGCTTTTCCAGAATTGAATTGTGCGAATCCTGTTTGCTAGGGGTTAGCGCATTCTTTGCTGTTTCTACGATAGTTTTGAGCGTCGCTAACTTGTAAGGCACGGGAGAATCGACGGTGATTTTAGTTGCATCCAGACCGAGTGTTTTCGCTCCTTGGGCTCTGGCCTGAAGTAAAGCCGTTTTGACGATGTTGGCCTGCGAGGTAGCAACAAATTCGGTCTTTCCTATCAGCAGCGCAACCGTTTCGGAGAAATTCAAAAGCCAATAGGGCAACACCAACGAACCGTCGTCAGTTGAAAGTTTCTGGTGGCCTGGAAATGCTGCGGAATACTCATTATGCGGATCGAGCACGACAATGCGTGGCTTCCAATTGGCCAATCCAGCCTCAGCGCCCCTTTCGAGAAGACTGTGAAGAACTGCCGCGACGGTGCCTGATTTACCCGCGCCAGTTGAGCCGAGAATCGCAGTGTGCTTTCCGAGTAGTTCATTCATCTCGGCATAACACTTTGTCCCGCCGGTTCCGACGTGTTCACCGAGATGAACGGCCGGGCCTTTCCCGTGGCCGTAGATGAACCGAAGCTCCCGTTTAGGCGTCAGGTAAACCGTTTGCTGGGGGAGCGGGTAGGTTGCAACGCCTCGATCAAATTTAAGCCCCCACCGAACTGGCGCAACTGACGTGTCGCTAAGCCACTCACCCTCGCCAAAAAGGTCTGCCTCAATCACTCGCTCATCGCTCGCTGCCTGCGGGGCAATGCCGCGCTCCAATTCATATTCCGCTTTCATGCGGAGCCGCCCGACAAACGCAAAGATGATCCTCCGGCCAAAATGGATCTTCACGATAGAACCAAACTGTCCAATGGGATAGGTATCACCGCCAAAGATGCGGGAAAGTTCGGTGATCCCTGGCTTCAGTTCGGCCACGATGTGAGAGCCATCGACCTCAATAATTGTCCCGATAGCGAGATTCTCGACGGGAGCATTCGGATTGTGCGATTCGGTTGTCATCGTTCGCCTCCAAGCAATCTTGTTATGTTTTCGAATTTCGACCACGGCAGGTCGTTGGCCGACTTCGCTGATGTGGTTCCGTGGAAGAACCCACGGCGGGCATAGATTCTCACTTGGTCCGTGATTTCCTTGTCCTCATGTAGTCGCCTCAGCTCGCCTGTCGGCTCCTCGTCGAAGGTAAACGCAACAACTGTCAATTCCCCGCCGGATTCGCGCAGTGCTCGCTCGATTTCGATGTTGATGTGAGAGTCGCCAAAACTGTATCCGCAGACGGTCAGTACCGTTTGACTGCCGGATTGTGGGCGAAGAACGCGCCGAGCTAGGCTGGATAACTGAGCATAAGGGTCTCGTTGAGTTTCTCTGTATTTCGTCGAGGCGGGCCAAATGAGAACCTTCCGGTCATTCCCCGTTGGCAGCGTGAGACTTTTCGCAATTCTCCTAGGCAATGGGTCACCCGTTATCTCACTCCAATCAATCGACCCGTGCAGCTTTAGGATACGCGCTGCAAGCCCATCCGCATCGAATGTTGTTGTGTCCCACCACGCGCTGTTTCCCCCGCTCATTCCGTCGGCATAGCGCAGCTTTTGAAGTGCAAGAGCGCTTTCAATCAATGTGTCGTAGTTCAGGACTAGATAATCGACGGGCCGAGTAGCAACGGTTCTACCAGGCCGTACCGGCCGATGAACCGCTTGGATGAACTTCCAGTGAACCTCCAGATTCACGGCGATGTCAATCACCTCCGCTATCGCCTCCTTGATTTGATCTACCGCATCTTTGAGTTGTTTTGAAGAGTAATCGACGCCATGGAGCGGGGCCGTGCTTGTCGTCGCGCCGCGGGCACCACGTCGTTCTGCAATCGCGACCAAATCAACCAATTCGCTCAGGTAGTCTTCAATGTTTGCGGTCGTGGCACCTGCAAACATGGCTTCAATAGCAGTCAGAATTTTTTTCGTTGTCGCATCTAAGCGCGTGCTTGCGAGGGTTTTGGCCGTGAGTTCTGCGGTCAATGGGAGCCCTGCGCATTTGCTGCATCCTGCACCGAGCAGGAATGCCTTGGTACTCTGCATCAGAAGGTCGTCTAAATCATTCAGAGCTGTCGCAAATGCGGGCTCTTTCAGCGATGTTAAGTCGTCTGCCATAAGGTTTTCCCTTTGGAATCAATTTTGCGTTGGTCGGAGTTCCCCGCTCAATAGCTTCGGCAGCAGCGTGTCGCGCAGAGCGGCGAGGGTCCGGGATTGGGCGGAGTTCGCGTGAATTCGGGTGAAGATTGGCGAGACGGCGCGGTCGAATGCGTCGGCTACACCCAGGTCAGGCACGACGAGGGGATACTTCCCGGAGAAGATGACGAACGCGAAGTTCTTGATACCTGTCGTGCCGGTCTCGAACTGGAATAGCTCACCTGCATCGTAAAGTCGCCGAAGCCAGAGATAGACAAACTTGGAAAGCGCAGGCGACTTCAACTTCACAATGCGACAAAAGTTGGACGCGACCAGCGGCTGGCTGAGATTTTGCAAGAGGGCATCGGATGCCAGCACGGGCCTGCCAGTGCATTGCGTGGGACTGCCACCGGAAATTTCGATGGCGAGGTCGCTATCCACGAGCTGCCGCTTATCGACACTCGACGGTTTGAGGAATCGAGTCGGCATCTTCCCGACGCCTCCACTTTGCAACGATGGAATGTCCGCTCCGCGAATGCAATAGCACGAGACCGTTTCTTCGTCGGTAGGCTCAGTTGCACCCCAGTCGCCGCCGATGACGACGCTGGTGAGCTCATCGAGCACGCCGACCTTCCAGCCTTTTGGGATGTGACCAACTGCGGAATCTTGGAAAGCGACGGGGAAGAGAGCGGCAGTGGCTGGGTCGAGGCCGACGGGTTGGCGACCATCGAGTTTGGCGCGGACGGGGTCGAAATCCACGAACCAGCTCTGGAACAACGCCCGCGCCATTGCCTCCAGCGTTGCGTTCATCCGAAGGTTCAACTCGATTTTGTCGTCCAGCGCGCCAAGCACTGACGCAATGGCTTTTTGTTCGGCGAGGGGTGGAAGCGCGAAGGCAAAGTCCTTTATCTGCCGTCCGCTGATGTGAGGCACCGCTGTTCCAGTTGTGATGGCGTGAATGTGCTGGGTGAACTCGCGACCGCCGATGAGGTATCGAAGGAATCCAATATCCAACTTGGGGCCACCTCGAAGTCTCGCTGTCCGCTGCACAAGCAAGCACGGAAGGTCATATTTGGAAATCGCGGCGTATTTCAATCCTGCCTCAATCCAAGGACGATCCATCGCAAGAACCACGTCGCCCTCATGAAGCTGAAACGGATCGTGCTCCGTGCTCTCCGATGCAGGCCATTTCTTAACACCATCCCAGCGCATGGCGCCTTGGACGATATTGTCACCACGAACAAGTCGAACGCCATCAACCGAGTCGCTGTAGCGTTCACTCTTGAACGGAAATCCCGTTAGCAAATCTACCTCAGCACCGAGGGTCGCTACTTCCCACTTATCCACCATACCCCAGCCCCATTAAATTGGCTTGGATAGCTTGCTCCAGTTTCGCGGACTCTGCAAACTGCGCGTGCAGTTCTGCAACCAGGCGCGGCATCTTTTCTTCAAACGGGTCGCCATCATCTTCAACTTCTTCCGCTCCGACGTAACGGCCGGGGGTGAGCACGTGGCCATGGGCTGCGATCTCTGCCGTAGTGGCAGATTTGCAGAAGCCGGGGATGTCGGCGTAGATTTGTCCTTCGACAGGCTCAGGACGAACGGGGGTGGGCTCAGCACGAGCGGCAGCGTTGTCACCACACCAGGCGTGATAAGTGCCCGCGATCTTCTGCAAGTC
>JAYVEP010000173.1:0-4096 GCA_043749225.1 Acidobacteriaceae bacterium | reverse complement strand
CTTTAAGGAAGCAGAAGTGTCGAAATAGCCCGATTCACGAAAAAATAGAATATTGGATGCGTAAAAGATCGAAGCGACAATACTTTTTCCAAATTCACGAAACTCTCGAGGTAAGAAAAGCCAGAATGCGACTAATGTCGTGAAGCACATCATGACGACATAGGCTGGATAAAGTCTTGCAATCCTCCGCCTATAGAAATTAATAAAGGAGAACGTATTATTCTTAATATCACTTAGGATGATCGAGCCAATCAAGTATCCTGAAATCACATAAAATACGTCTACGCCGATGTACCCTCCTTGGAGTCCTGGAATCTTAAAATGAAAGAAGATAATTGATAGAACGGCGACTGAACGAAGTCCATCGACGTCTGGTCTGTACTTAATCATTTGAGCTCTTCTGGAAATCGGGTGGGTGACGCTTTTAAGGGACTGCCAGCATGCACGTCAGTATCCCGTGTCTTCGGATCGCCGAAGACTCCGCGCACCCTCGGCAGTGGATGGAAACCTGGGAAGGCGTTCGCATCCCGGGGTCGTAGATTTCGCTTCGCTGAATGAGCCATAGCATCATGCACGAACTTCAGAGCGACTCATACGCCTGAAATCAAGCATTGGCGCGGCTTCCAGCTAGCTTGATGCGTGAATTTCCCAAAACTCGTCATCCCGCCTGCGTAGCACGCTCCCGGCAATGTGCCGGTGATGACAATTCGGTCGTAGCACGACAGCACTTGCACCAGGCGCTCCCCATAGCGCTCGGTCATGGTATTTCCCTTGGTCGGGGCGTCGGGCTACTTTATCCTGTTTGGTTCCGGCTCTGCCGGCTTAGGTATCAACGGCCAATTTTTTTGTTCTGCGTTCCGTTATTGCATAGGGTATGGCATCTAGATATGAGACGCGCATGAAAAGCGCAATCGTAATTGTCAATTACCGTACCGCTGAGTGCGTCGAGCGATGCCTGACATCGCTCGAACAGGAAGTCAGGGCCGGGATCGACACGTCGATCTTAGTAAGCGATACAATTCATGTGACGGGTCAGTCGATCGCCTTCGTACGTTTGTCCAGAGGCGTGGATATTCCTGGGTAACAATCTTTCCGCTCGCCTGAAACGGAGGTTTCTCTTATGGGGACAATGCAGCGATACGCCACTTTCTGTCTGCCTCAACGAAGCCAGATTTTGTTTGGCTTTTGAATCCGGATACTTTGGTAACGGGCAGTGCATCGAAATGTTTCCGGAGCAGAGTATCTACTCGGAAGGATTTGCGATGCTGCTCGGATGGTGGTTCATCCGCACATTGTGGATAGGGTATGCCGTAAAAAGCAGATGCAAGAATTTAACCGATGCGTTGATGTATGGCCTGCATTGCCGGTTTTTATGCCTTCCATTGGCTTCGGGCAGCTCAAAGTGTGTTTCGGGTTTAAGTAAAAGATAAAAATATGTCCGACAGATTTAGCTTTCTTCGCTTGCAGAACAAATTAGGTGCTTCGCACATCGGCACCCTGCAAGCATGCTTGGCCACGACGCTTTGCTCGTCGGGACCGAGCGGAGGACGTTAGCGTGGCAGGATGGCTGGTTGTATGGGCCCGCAACGAATTGCCACCGGATCCTGCCAGATGGGAAAGCTCGCTCAAGTCCGCATTGCGCTACAGTGGCTCCGCCGTCGAACACCGGCGAGGGCGGGTTGCTCTTGCGGCGTGGCATCGCGATAGCGGTGAGTTCCCGCAGAGCGGAACGATCGCGGAGAATGCCGGGACGCAAGTGGCTTGGGTCGGTCAGTGTGTCGAAGACTGCGGCGACACGACTACGCGGGCAATTTCGTTGGTGTCGGGGGAAGCGTTTAATGATTCCCTAATCGCGGCATTGAACGGGCCATTCGCCGCAGCCGTGATTCGGCATAATCCGTTCGAAGTACGAGTGATCACGGACCGCTACCGGCATTACCCCGTATATGTGCACCTTGGGAGCAAAGTCGTTGTTGCGTCTACCGAAATGCGCTGCATCGTCCCTTGGCTGGATAAAGTTGCGTTGGATCGGGATTCTGTCGATATGCTCTTGCGGTGCGGCGAGTTGATTGACGGGATGACAATGCTCGAAGGCGTGGAACTGCTGCCTCCTGGCACTGTGCTTAGCGATTGTGGCGGTGGACCCTATCATCGAAGATACTGGACATTACGCCACGACGGAAGTGCAGCTGGCACGCTGGATGCCTCGGCAGAACTTCTATCTGGCCGGCTTAAAACTGCGGTCAGGCGCCTTGATTCGGTGACGCCCCGGTTGGGCATTACGCTTAGCGGAGGTCTCGACTCCCGTCTGATCCTTGATCTTTGCGAGCGCCCCGAACGTGTACCGAGCTTTACGTGGGGTCTGCCCGGTTGCCGCGACATAACATGTGCATCCAGGTTTGCGGCGTTGGTGCAGTCGCCCCACACTGTCAAACACTGGGTGCTCGAAGAGTTTCCACCACTTTGGCCGCAGGGAGTCGATGTGACAGCGGGCAGCTTCGGCATAGAAAGCATGTATATGCTTCCGTTTGTTCCGCTACTTGCTTCAGCTTGCGACGTCGTCCTGAACGGCCTAGCTGGGGATGTATTTCTGGGAGGCAATTTCCTTAAATATTCCTGGCTAGATGCGCAAGATATCAAGCGCCTGGCACCCGCGGTCTGGCGATGGCGGGTGTCTGAGGACCAAGATCGTCTCGTCGATGGCCTGACCCAACGTCGATTTGGGGATTCAGCAGCTGTGGAGCGATGGGCTGCATCCATCATCGCACGTGAAGGGGCTCGGCCGGTGGAACGCGTAAACGACTGGTTGTTCGAGAACCGCATTTTCAGGTACACCAACGGCGGGACGATGCTGCTACGTACAGGGGTGGAGTCGCACTCACCATTCTGGGACCGTGACTTCGTAGACGCTGTGGTTGGAGTGCGCATCAATCATAAATTCAAGCACCGGCTTTACCTAGAAGTCATGAAGCGGGCTGCGCCTCGCGCAGCTTCAGTAAGGTGGCAGAGAACCAACATAAAACCTGCCCTGGGCTATTGGGCGAATTTGACGTCGATGGCTTCTCACAGAATCGCGACGAAAGTCGGCGCCACAGTGGGGATCAAGCCGTTCAAATCGCTTGCTGTCGCAGACCCTGCTTGTTGGTTTCGAGGGGCATGGAAAAAGAGCGCAGAGGAAATTATTATTGATGACCGGACGTTGCAGCGTGGAATACTGAACGCCGACGCGGTGAGCGCTCTATGGAATGCACACCAGACTGGCCGTGACCATACTCGACAACTGGGTGCGTTGATAGCGATTGAACTCTTTGCCCGCCAAGTAATCGACGGGGACTCCCCTCTGGGGCAAGTAAGTGGAGAACGCATGTGAGCAACTGGTCAGCAATGGCTAACGTCGCGGATCTCCTTGCGACCCTGTTCAAGCCCGTCGCGGGCGTTGCATTCTTGTTATCGCGACCGATCCTGAGGGTTTGGCGGTTGGCCTGGTTACGTTCTCAGACTGATGGTCACGTGCCTGTGAGCAGTCAGTTCGACGGGCCGGTGCATTTGGCCGGACGCGTCCGGCTTCGAATGGGCGAGCGCTGCCGTCTAGGCGGCGGCATATTTTTTGAGACTTGCGGCGGTCAGATAACGCTCGGCTCGCGAGTACGCATTAACGCGGGCAGCGTCCTCGTATCTTATACTTGCATCTCAATTGGAAATGACTGCCTGATCGGCGAGTATGTCAGTATCCGCGACGCCAATCATGGGACTGGACCGGGCGCTCCGATGCGAACTCAGGCTCATGTGTCGGCTCCAATTATTATCGGCGACGACGTCTGGATCGCACGTGGGGCAGTGGTTCTCAAGGGCGTAATTATCGGCAGTGGTGCCGTGGTGGCCGCCAACAGCGTAGTCAACCGCGACGTGCCGCCCGGCGCGATCGTCGGAGGCAGTCCGGCCAGAGTACTTAAGATGCGCACGGGTCAATTGAACTTGACTCCATGAAGATCCGTCGTGCAGCACGGGCGATAATCGATCGTGCAGCGGTCCTGACCGGCGTGCTTGCAGCGTGTGAGCGTGCCATGCGCAATGGACTGACGATCCTGACGTATCA
>JAYVEP010000172.1:0-28761 GCA_043749225.1 Acidobacteriaceae bacterium | reverse complement strand
GCGTTTCGCCAAACCAGACTGACAATCCCCGACTTGTTGATGCCCCAGGCCAGCGTGAAGGAAGAGCCTGGGACATCCAGCTTCTTGTAGCCTGTGGTGGCGTTTCCGACGAAGCCGTGCTGAATGTTGGCGGAGTCGTAATATCCTCCGGTGACCTGTCCGGCGTCGTTGAGGCCATAGACATAGGTTGCTGTTGATCCGGGCGGCAGGATGGATTTGAAAACGCCTCCCTTATAGGTGAAGCCGAATGCAACGCCCACTGCGTCCAGGTAGTAGCCGGCGATGGTACCGGTTGAATTGATGCCGAACAATCGGGTGCCAACCGCAGGCGCTGGATGGTCAATGGTTTTAAACTTGCCGCCGGAGACCAACACTCCGTGCAGCACGCCACTGGCGTCGATGTAGTTCCCGACCATCGCGCCGGAGTTATTGACGGAGAAAAGTTGTGTGTTTAGAGCTCCCGGAACGTTCACTGTGGTGTAGGTAAAGGTGAGCGCGGGCGGAGCCATTGCCGCGTCCTGCGCATGCATGGCGTTGGTGGCTAGGATTGCGAACAAGAGCAGGAGTGCGGCCTTGGGTGCCGCCGCGTGGGCAAATTTCCTGGAGACAGACATCTGAGCAGTCACGGGAGTTCCTCCGTCGTGGGATTGAGATAGCGTGCTTGGCCGAAGTTTCTGTTCTCGAGAACAGTCGGATATCCGCCGAGATCTGAGAACAGAAACACCCCGGGATTGGGGCGCCTAGCGGCAAAGGGGATTGCCGCAACGACAGGGATATACTGACCCGAGTTGTGGATTTGGTCAAGACGAAAAGAATTGCACATGTGGCAGAACTGGGGAAGGGCAGGTTAAGAAAGGTTTCGGCGAAATGCGGTGGAGCGAGAAAGCCCGCGCTCCACCGGAAGTTGCACCTAAAAAGTTACGGCTTGAAGATCTTGTAGGTGAAGTTGTAGTAGTTCATGAACGCACCGTTGTTCGAGTAAACGACGGATTGAACGACGTGGTTGCCGTGGGTAATTGTTTTGCCCGAGGAAGTTGTGCCGATCACGAAGCTCGTGTCGCTGGGAGTGGAGCCGTTATACCAGCAGGGACCGGTACTAACTCCATCCACATAGAGGCAAATCGCGAATTCGTTAAATGTGCTGGATCCAGAGCCGGTCTGAATCCATTGGTCCGCCTGGAGCAAGCAGGTTCCAGTCAAGCCTGGGCAGGTTACGGTGATGGCGGCATCGATCGGAGTATAGGTTGCGGCCGGAATCGACGCCGCGTACACGCCGCTGTTGATATAAGCGCCGTTGCCGATATGCTTAACGGCGGCTAGGGGAACGCGGTTTACCTTGAAAACTGGAGGATTGATCGGGGGACGACCTTGCCGCGATGTGGCTAGATCCTGAGCTGAGACAAAAGTGGAGAGCAAACCCGCTGTCAAGCCAGCGAGCAGAGTGAGTCTTGCAAAGTTGTTCATGGGTGTTTCTCCAACAGCAATCGCCTGCAAACTGTCGCGTGCGGTCAAACTTGCAATTTGCAATCGGGCGAGTACGGATGGGAGGAAGGCCTTAATTTTCCTCCCAACCTGCTGTGGTGTCAAGGAAGCATTCAATAAAAATCTGGTTACACGATTTTTCTAGGTGCCGGGCGAGGCTGGCTGAAAAGTTTTGCACAGTAGCCAGATATTTAAACCCGCAATCAGCAGCGCTACAGCCCAGGACAGGGTCTTCAGCCAGGATGCGTTTACGAACTCGCCCATTTTTGTGTTGTCACTGGTGAAATGGACTAACGGGAATACGGCGAAGCTAAGTTGCATGCTGAGAATCACTTGGCTTAGGAGCAGCAATCTGGCGGTGCCACTCTCTCCGGAGATGGCTGTGACAATTACGGCGGGAATAATGGCTAGTGCGCGGGTGATGAGGCGGCGCAGCCATGGCTTAATTTGCAGATCGAGAAAGCCTTCCATGACAACTTGACCGGCGAGAGTTCCAGTGAGAGTTGAGTTCTGTCCGGAGGCAAGTAGCGCGAACGCGAAGATTGTGCTGGCACCCGTAACTCCCAACAGCGGAGTGAGCAGGTGATGGGCCTGCTGGATTTCCGCGACTTCGCCGTGGCCGGAGCGGAAGAAGGTGGCGGCGGAAACGATCAGTATCGCCGCGTTGACGAAGAGCGCGAAGGTGAGGGCAACTGTGGAGTCGATTGTCGAGTAGCGGATGGCTTGCTTCATGCCGTCACGGGTGCGCTGGAAGCTGCGAGTCTGCACGATGGCCGAGTGCAGATAAAGATTGTGCGGCATGACGGTGGCACCGAGAATGCTGATCGCGATGTAAAGCATGGTTGGGTCGCGAATGATTTGCGGGTCGGGGACGAGTCCGTGGGCTATGCCGAGCCAGCTAGGGTGCGAGAACAGGACTTCGAGCCCGAAACAAACGCCGATCACTCCGATTAGCGCGAAAACTAGAGCCTCGATGTACCGGAAACCTTTTTGTTGCAAGAACAGAATCAGTAGAACGTCGAGCGCGGTAATGCAGACCCCCCAGATCAAAGGGATGTGGAAGAGCAAGTTGAGGGCGATAGCGGAGCCGATGACCTCCGCAAGATCGCAAGCGGCAATGGCGGTTTCAGCGACGATCCAAAGTCCGAACGAGACGGGTCGACTGTAGGATTCGCGGCACTGTTGAGCAAGATCGCGCCCAGTGACGACGCCGAGCTTCACACACAGCGCCTGCAGAAGAACAGCAATCAAGTTGGAAAGAAGAATTACGGAAAGCAGGGAATAGTTGTAGCGCGAACCTCCAGCGAGGTCGGTCGCCCAGTTGCCGGGGTCCATGTAGCCCACGGCCACCAGGAAGCCTGGTCCGGCGAAGGCGAATAAACTGCGCCAGAACGGGCCATTGTGCGGTACGGGGAGGGAGCTATGTACCTCGGGCAGACTGAGGCGCAGGGTCGACAAGTGCGCTCGATCTTGCGATAACTCGTTTGGCATAACAGGCCGGGATTATCTTTAGCATACACTAAACAATAAACTATAGTTAACCTACCTTGGGTACAAAGGTAAGGGGCGAGTGATGCGATTGTGGTTGCTCGCGGCCAGGGGCCAGGCTTTGTTGGGCGGCGAAGGAGCGGCGAAGCTATACGGTTCGGGAAGGCTTGAAGGCAGGTTTAGATCTGGAGTTCTTAGTCGAGCTATTGCCGATTGCAGGGGACGGCCTGACCCAGACTTTTTCTGCTGCTGGAACGCCAAGGTTGACTTTGCCGATCTGCGTGATGAGGCTGAGGGTTTGGTCATAGTTGCGCGTTACGAGTCGCAGCTCCGCTCCAGGGCGTATTGCGCGGGCCTCCAGAAACTCCAGCAGATTGCGGTCGCGTTCGTACACTCCACTAACTAAGTAACTCTTCGCGACATCAGCTTCCGCCAGCAGAACAAGGCCTCTGCGGCGGCGACTGGCGGGACTCTCCATCTCACTCAGGTTGCCATGCGGGCAGGCGTGATTGCGCCCAAGCTTTGCCAGCAGTAAGTTCTCAAAGGCAGGAGAGACGGCGTGTTCCAGCCTTTCGGCCTCGTCATGGACGCGCCACCAATTCATGGCAAAGACTTCGGAGAGCATGCGTTCAATCAGGTGATGACGTTGTGTGAGTTTGCGCGCGATGCATTGCCCTGCGGGTGTAAGCCGGACTCTGCCACCGGTTTCGACGCGGACGAGGGCGTCTTTCTTCAGTCGGCGTAACGCCATGGTGACAGCGGGCGGAGAGACTCGGAGCCAGTGCGCGAGCGTGGCGGAGATAACGGTCTCGCCCTCACTCTCGGCTTCGAGAATAGCTTTTAGGTAGTCCTCTTTGGAGACGGTAATCACGCAAAGGCAATTATAAGATGCCCCGTTCCCTGCGAGGCGCAAAATACATCGCTCGCGCTGCAAGCTGATCGTTTGGGCCTTAGCGTTTGACATCATTCGCCCCTACTCCTAACCTTGTTGTTCACTCTTATGAAGGTCCTAGTTCTAGGCAGTGGCGGGCGGGAGCACGCTTTAGTGTGGAAGTTGCGGCAATCGCCGCGTCTGACGAAACTCTATTGCGCTCCGGGCAACGGCGGCATCTGCGAGGATGCCGAGTGTGCGGCTGTGGACCTGAAGAGTCTCGATTCCATGGTGGCGCTGGCGAACCGTTTGCAACCCGATCTCACGATTGTGGGGCCGGAACTTCCGCTAACGGTTGGCGTGGTGGATGAATTTACGCGGCGCGGATGGCGGATTTTTGGGCCAACGCAAGCGGCGGCGCAGTTGGAATCGAGTAAGAGTTTTGCCAAGCAGTTCATGCAGAGGCATCACATTCCGACCGCGCACTATGCGATTTGCGTAAGTGTTGAGGAAGTGCGCGAGGCGCTGCCGCATTTTCATGCACCTATCGTTGTGAAGGCGGATGGACTGGCAGGCGGCAAGGGCGTGGTGATTGCCAAAACAAAGGAAGAAGCTGCGCAGGTTGCGACGGAAATGCTGAGCGGGAAAATGCTGGGCGAGGCTGGTCAGCGGGTTGTGTTGGAAGAATTTCTGGATGGAGAAGAACTCTCGTTTCTGCTGATCAGTGATGGTGAACGCGTCTCTCCGTTGGTGGCGGCGCAGGATCACAAACGCGTGGGCGATGGTGATACCGGGCCCAACACCGGTGGCATGGGCGCGTATTCGATTGCCGCTCTGGTGGATGCTCCGATGCGCGATTGGCTGGTGACGCATATTGCGAAGCCGGTGGTTGCTGGCATGCGCGAAGAATGTATGGAGTATCGCGGAATTCTTTACTGCGGTTTGATGATGACGGCGCGCGGCCCGATGGTGCTGGAATTTAACTGCCGATTTGGCGATCCGGAAACACAGCCGATTCTGATGCGCCTCGAAAGTGATTTGATCGATGCGATGGAAGCCTCCATTGACGGGCGAGTGAGCGATGGGGACTTTAAGTGGTCGCCCGATGCGTCTGTTTGCGTGGTGCTGGCTTCGGGCGGATATCCGGGGACGTACGATTCTGGAATGAAGATTCTTGGTTTGGAAGATGCCGCCAAGATTGCCGACGTGAGGGTTTTCCATGCGGGCACGACGCACCGCGATGGCGGGTTTTATACGGCGGGTGGCCGCGTATTGGGCGTTACCGCACGCGGAGCGGACCTTCCAGCGGCATTGTCGCGCGCCTACGAAGCAGTGGGGAAGATTGGATTTGAAGGCATGCACTATCGCAAAGACATTGGTGCACGAGCTTTGAAGAAGTAAAAATTGGTTAGGGAAGGTTCTTCAGATATGAGTAAGACTCTGGTATCGATTGTGATGGGTAGCGATTCAGATCTTGAGATCATGCGCGAGGCTGGAAAAGCGCTGGAAGATTTCGGGATCGCCTATGAGATGGACGTGACTTCGGCACACCGTTCGCCGGATCGCACGGCGGATTTTGCGCGGAGAGCCGCTGGCCGAGGTATTCGGGTGATTATCGCGGGAGCAGGCGGAGCGGCGCATTTGGCGGGAGTGATTGCGGCGCACACGACTCTGCCTGTGATCGGCGTTCCAATTCCGTCGACTTCATTGCAAGGGATGGATTCGCTTCTGGCGACGGTGCAAATGCCCGCCGGAATTCCCGTAGCGACGGTAGCCATTGGGAAACCCGGAGCTACCAATGCCGGTATTCTTGCAGCGCAAATCATTGGGCTTGCTGACACGGGCATCGCCAAGAAGCTCAAGGAGCACAAGGGAAAGTTAGCGGAAGGCGTGGCGGAGAAATCTAAGAAGCTGCAGAAATTGCTAAAGAGCTAGCGCTAAACGACACCGACGTTAGTTTTTCGGATCTGAGGCCGCAGGGCTTGGTTACAATTCCAATTTCTTAAGGTATTCCCTAAACGGCCCGCCTAGGTCCGGCCGCTGCAACGCAAATTCAACGGTAGCTTTCAGGAAGCCGAGTTTGTCTCCGGCGTCATAGCGCGTTCCTTCATAAACGTAAGCCCACATTTGCTCCTGCTGTAGAAGGTTGCGCATGGCGTCGGTGAGTTGCAGCTCTCCACCCGCGCCGGGCTTGGTTTTTTCCAGTACGTCAAAGATCGCCGGAGTCAGGATGTAGCGGCCGATAATGGCTTGTTTGGAGGGGGCGTCTTCGAGCTTCGGTTTTTCCACCATGTTTCTGATTTGAGAGAGGCGTCCGCCGAAGCGCCCATCTGGCTGTCGCACATCAAGAACGCCGTAGGAGGAGATGGCCGGACCCTCGACGACCTGTGTCGCAATCACCGACTCCTGGGTTTCTTCGAACACTTCAACCATTTGCTTGAGGCAGGGCTTCGGAGCGTCGATTACGTCGTCGGCGAGGATTACCGCGAAAGGTTCGTTGCCAATCAGCTCGCGTGCCATCAACACTGCGTGACCCAGGCCCAGCGCTTCCTTCTGGCGCACGTAAGCGACATGGATCATGTCGGAAATCTGTTTCACAATCTTGAGCAGATCGGATTTGCCGCGGTCTTCGAGGATTCTTTCGAGCTCGAAGCTTACGTCAAAATGATCTTCAATGGCGGCCTTGCCCCGGCCGGTAATAATGATGATTTGGTCGCAGCCCGCCGCCAGAGCCTCTTCCACGCCATATTGGATAATGGGCTTGTCGACGATCGGCAGCATTTCTTTGGGCTGCGCTTTGGTGGCTGGTAGAAAGCGTGTGCCCAATCCAGCGGCGGGAAAAACGGCTTTGCGAACTTTCATCTTCACCCGGGCTTCCTTAAATGCTAACGATTTTTTGTGTCGCAACTGTGTAACGTACCACAGGCGCCGCTAGGCTGGCTTGACTTCTTCGATTGCTGTTTCCTGTCCCACAGATAAGCCAGACAACAGTGCATGCAGTTCCGGCAACACTTCAGCGGCACCGCTGGCTTTCAAGAAAAACTTCAAAACTCCCGCTGGAGTGAATTGCGCGCCTTTGCGCGTGGCCACAAATCGCGCCAATTTTTCTGGCTCGATCTTGGCGTGCTGATGGAATCGAATGCTGAACTGGTCGCGTTTGCGCTCGACGGCATTCGCACCCACACGCTGACAAAGCAGGCGCAACGCTGCATAATCGACCAGGCTTCGCACTGCGGTTGGGAGCGGTCCGTAGCGGTCTTCCATCTCGGCGCGGACTTCGTTGAGTTGTGGTTCGCCTTGCACTCCGGCCACACGCTTATACATGCGCAAGCGCTGATTTTCCTCGGGAATATATTCGTTGGGGATGCGGATGTTCAGCCCGAGATTAAGTTGAATCTCAGCTTCTTCCGGCGCCGCCTCGCCACGCATTTCGCGAATGGTGCGTTCCAGCATGGAAGTGTAGAGTTCAAAGCCAACTGCCTCGATCTGGCCGCTCTGCTGGCCGCCTAACAGGTTGCCCGCACCGCGCAGCTCGAGATCCAGTGCCGCAAGTTTGAAGCCTGCTCCGAGGTCGGAAAATTCCTTGAGTGCCGCGAGTCTGCGACGAGCCAGAGGCGTAAGTTCCGTATCTTGCGGCACCATCAAATATGCATACGCACGGCGGTTGGAGCGGCCTACGCGGCCGCGCAGTTGATAGAGCTCTGACAAGCCCAAGCGATCCGCCCGGTTGATCAAAATCGTGTTGCACAGCGGAATATCCAGGCCGTTTTCAATGATCGTAGTCGCCACCAGGATGTCGGCTTCGTGGTGCATGAATTTCAGCATCACTTTCTCCAATTCGCCTTCCGACATTTGTCCGTGTCCTACGAGAATTCGCGCCTTGGGCACCAGTGCTTGCAACTTGGCCGCAATCTCCCAAATCGTTTCCACGCGGTTGTGTACAAAATAAACCTGGCCGCTGCGTTCCATTTCCTGCTCAATCGCGGATTGAATCAACGTGTTGTCCCAGGATGCGACAACGGTTTGAATCGCGATGCGATCTTTCGGAGGCGTTTCAATCACGCTCATGTCGCGTAGTCCGACCATCGACATATGCAATGTGCGCGGAATCGGCGTTGCCGACATGGTCAAGACATCCACTTCTTTGCGCATCTGCTTCAGGCGCTCTTTGTGGCGTACGCCGAAGCGCTGCTCCTCGTCCACAATGAGCAGTCCGAGATCCATGAACCGCACATCTTTCGAAAGAAGGCGATGCGTTCCAATTAAGATATCGACTTTGCCGGCCTCGACTTTCGCCAAAGTTTCTTTCACCTGCTTGCTGGTGCGGAAGCCGCTGATCATATCGACCGTTGTCGGGAACGCGGCAAAACGTTGCTTGAAGGTCTCCAGATGCTGGAACGCCAGCACTGTCGTGGGTGCGAGTACGGCAACTTGCTTATTGTCGCTAATGGCCTTGAAAGCCGCTCGCATGGCCACTTCTGTCTTGCCGTAGCCGACATCGCCGCAAAGCAGGCGGTCCATTGGCTGCGACGATTCCATATCCCGCTTGATGTCGATGATTGCCATCAGTTGATCGTCAGTCTCGCTATATTCGAAAGCTTCTTCGAATTCCTTCATCCATTCCGTATCGGCGGGAAAGGCGTGGCCCTGCACCATCTTTCGTTGCGCGTAGAGTTTGATAAGTTCGTCGGCCATATCCTGCATGGCCTTCTTCACGCGCGACTTCGTTTTCTCCCAGGTAGCGGTGCCGAGATGGCTGAGAGCGGGTTTTGCGCCTTCCGACGAGCGGAATTTCTGGATCAAATCCAGGCGCGTCAGAGGAACGTAAAGCCGGGCGGCATCGGCGTATTCCAGCTGCATGTACTCGGCATTGCCGTCGCCGTGGTCGATTTCTTTCAGGCCGAGATACTGCCCGGTACCGTGCTCGATGTGAACTACATAGTCGTTGACCTGCAAGTCGCGAAAGTCGGAAAGAAACGGCGAAGTCCGGGCGCGACGGCGGGTGCTTTGCGTAGCGACCGTATCGGATTCATCGAAAAGATCGCGCGCGCCGAAAATGGCAAGATGTGCTTCCGGAAGCAGAACGCCATCGGGAACGTAAGCCTTCACCAACGTGGTTGTGTAACTCTCGCCGGCAAAGCGCGAAGTCTCTTCCGAAAAATTGTCCGCCCCAACGCGAACGCGGCTGCCTAAGCGGAACGGAAGATTGTATTCGCCAAAAATTCCTGCCAGTCGCTCCAATTCACCGGTGCTCGGCGTGACGAAGAGAACGTGGTTTCCTTCTCGAGTCAGGCGGTGAACTTCCTCTGACATTGCAGTGACCGTGCCGTGAAACCGGGGCGCAGGCTGGGTTACGAGGCTCACATGCTCGACGCCAGCCGCTTCAACGCCCAGGTGTTCAATCTCCACCCCAGTCGAAGCAGCAATCTTCGCGCTCCACTCTTCCGGGTCCAGAAAAAGATCTTCCGGGCGCACCAGATTCCCGATCAGGCTCTGCTCATGCACCGCAACCAGCTTGTTCCACCAACGCGTGTGTTCGGATTGCAGTGCTGTAGGTTCATCGAAAAACACAACAGCGCGCGGCAGCAAATCCAGCAAGTGGTGTTCTGCTCCTGCAACGGCGGCGTAGTGCTCCCACCCAGGGAAAACGGTGAGGCCGTCCGCACGGATCGCTTGCTCGACCACATCCTCCTGCCCAGAGATGCGCTTGCCAGAAAGCCGTGCGTTAATCGCTCCGAGCAATTTCTCGTTCAGCGGAGTTTCCGTGAGTGGCAGCAGATTTACTTCATCCACCGCAGTGGCCGAGCGCTGCGTAGCGGGGTCGAACTTGCGGATGGATTCAACTTCGTCGCCGAAAAGTTCAATGCGCAAGGGACGTTCAACTTCGGGCGGGTAAACATCGAGAATCCCGCCGCGCAGTGCGTATTCACCAGGCATCTCCACGATGTCGGCGACGGTGTAGCTCACGCTGTTGAGGTGTTGCAGCAGGCTTTCGGGATCCACGGTGTCACCGCGATGCACGATGCGCGCCAGTTCGCCGTAGTAGGAGGCGTTCTGCAGGCGCATGGTTGCGGAAGCGAGCGGTGCAATGACGATAGATGCCCCGCCGGTTGCGATTCTCCACAGAGCCGCTGCGCGAGCTTCCTGAATTTCCGGATGCGCGGAGTGATTTTGGAACGGCAGCACGTCACGGTTCGGAACTTCGACCACGGACTCGGGATCAAGAACGCCCGTCAGTTCCACCATGGCGCGCAGAACAGGATAGAGGTCGTCGGCGGTTTTGTTGTCGGGGACAATGACCAGAACAGGCCGCCGGCAGGCCTTTTGGAGCAATGCAACAAAAATGGCTTTAGCGGTGGGAGTGAGTCCGGACAAACGTATCCGCCCCGTGCCCTCGCGCAGGTGGGAGGCAACACGCCGGAAAGCGGGCAAAGTTTCCACGTCCGCGAAGACTTCGCGAACGAAAGGCAAAAGCATGCAGAATCAGTTTAGCAGGCAGTCTGACGTAGCATCTCGATTGCAGGATATGAGGAGAAAAATACGCTCGGACGTTCAGAGAGTAAACGAAGAAAGGACAGCCCGGAGCCCCCGAAGCTGTCCTAACCCTCCCGGTTAGAAGGGCATGTCACTAGTTGAAGAATAGGGCTTCTCCGTTGCGAGGGTGTTGCAAAAAAGTAAATATTGCGTGAATTCGTGGGGCCGACCGAGCCAGCTTCGAGGCCGTCCCGGATGCGGTACAGAGCTGGTTGCGGCTACTATAGTTCTGTATTCCTAGTGCTGGATTGATAATTTCGGAGGCCCAATGATGCGAAAGGTCGAGCAGTCCCGCAAGCTGCAAAAGCGCGCGGAGAGCATGATTCCCGGGGGCGTGAATTCTCCCGTGCGGGCGTTCCGGTCGGTGGGCGGAGAGCCTCCGTTCATCGTGCGCGGCAAAGGCTCGCATCTTTGGGATGCCGACGACAACGAATATATCGACTATATCGGTTCGTGGGGGCCCATGATTCTGGGCCACGCCGCGCCGGATGTGGTCGAGGCGATTACGGCGGCAGCGCACAACAGCTCGAGTTTCGGAGCCTCGACCCCTGCCGAAGCCGATTTGGCGGAGATTGTGATTTCAGCTTTCCCGCATATGGAAAAAGTACGCTTTGTGAGCTCAGGCACCGAAGCCACAATGTCGGCGATTCGACTGGCCCGTGCTTATACCAAGCGCAAATACATTGTGAAGTTCGAAGGCTGTTATCACGGGCATGCCGATGCGCTACTTGTAAAAGCAGGTTCAGGTGTGGCGACGCTGGGGATTCCGGGCTCAGCGGGAGTGCCGGAAGAGTTCACGCAATTCACTCTGGCCCTGCGCTTCAACGACGTCAACGCTTTGGAAGAAGTTTTCCGAAAGTTCCAAAACAAGATCGCGTGTGTGATTGTAGAGCCGGTCGTCGGCAACATGGGCTGCGTTCCGCCTGCGCCTGGATATCTCGAAGCGCTGCGTTCCATTACACAACGCGAGGGCGCGCTGTTGATTTTCGATGAGGTCATGACTGGCTTCCGTCTCGCCTTTGGCGGGGCGCAGGAACTCTACGGCATCCGACCCGATCTCACAACAATGGGAAAGATCATTGGCGGCGGCCTTCCTGTCGGCGGCTACGGCGGACCCAGCGAGATTATGGATTTGGTCGCACCGCTCGGCCCCATGTATCAAGCGGGAACGCTCTCGGGCAATCCGTTGGCGATGGCGGCGGGACTGGCCACGCTGCGCTATCTGCGGTCGCATCGCGAAATCTACAAACAGCTCGATACGATCAGCGCAAAGTTAGTAGCAGGAATTCTTGCGGTAGCAAAAGAGGCTGGAGTTGCGATGACCGCGAATCGCGTGGGATCGATGTTTACCTGGTTTTTCCAGTCAGGCGAAATTCGCGATTGGGATACGGCGAAAAACGCCGACACCAAAGCTTTCGGAAACTTCTTTCGAGGCATGCTCGACAATGGAATCTACTTGCCGCCTTCACAATTTGAGGCGGCGTTTATGGGTGCGACACATACCGAAGCCGATATCGATGCGACCATCGCGGCGGCGCGAACAACTTTTCAAAATTAGATGCGTTGGTTCCTATAAGAATCAGGGCAACATGCATTCGCAGGCCGTCGCCAGCGAGAAGCTATTAATCGCTGATCCTTCACAGCGTATGCAAGTAGACCAGCAAATCATCAATCTGCTGCTGCGTCAGCGCTCGACCGAAGTCGGGCATGTCTTTACGGCCGGAACGGATGATTTCACCCACGCGCTCGTCGTTCGCGGGGAAGCCCGCCATGGGAAGAAATTGCTGCCGAAATACACCTTTCAATCCCGGACCTTTTTTCCCCTTCGACGAATAGGGTTCGTGGCAACGAGCGCATTGATCGTCAAAGACGTGGCGCCCGGCAGCCTGTTGCGGCGTCAGCCCCAACTCGGCGTCAGACTTGCGCCGCTCGTCGCACGCCGTCGTCAGGAGGGTCGCAGTGACTATCAACAGCAATAAGAATTTTTGAACCAAGAGCAAAACCTCGCCCGCGAATAGCGTTTTGATCGCGAAGGCAAACCACGAACAGCAACACCAGACTACAATAACGAGATCAAGTTATGGCCGTCGCTACCAAACGCGTCTACGAAGCTGCCCTGCCTGCTGACGGTGCGCGACTGCTGGTCGACCGCCTGTGGCCGCGCGGCCTCAGCAAAGAGAAGGCCGCCGTCAAAGTCTGGCTCCGCGCTCTGGCTCCTTCGGACGAGCTGCGCAAATGGTTTCACGCCACTCCCGAAGCTTGGTTGCAGTTTCGCAAACGCTATCTTAAAGAGCTCAAGGCGCCTGAAGCGGCGCCCGCATTGACGCAGCTCTACGAACTGGTTGAACAGGGCAAACCCGTGACGCTGCTGTTTGCCTACCACGATGCAGAACACAATAACGCAGTGGTTTTGAAAGATCTCATCGATGGCATGAAGAAGCCTCCCACCGGCACCGGCCCTGCCGCTGCGGTGCGCTTGAGAAAGCGCGCTGTGCGAAAAGGCTAGCCTCGAATGCGTCCACAGTTTGTCTGGAATCTCGGTGCCCGTAGCCTGACCCTCGGTGAACACACGGTCGTCATGGGTATCGTGAACGTCACCCCAGATTCATTCTCCGATGGCGGATTATTTCTAGAGACCTCGCGCGCGGTGGAGCACGCACTGCGGCTGCTCGACGAGGGCGCGGGCATCCTCGATATTGGAGGAGAATCGACGCGGCCCGGAGCCCAAGGGGATGCGGTATCTGCCCAGCAAGAGCTAGACCGCATTCTTCCTGTAATTCAGGAAGTGAAACATGCCCACCCAGACGCGATCGTTTCTGTAGATACTTATAAGTCTGTTGTCGCGCGAGCCTGTGTCGAAGCAGGCGCTGAAATTGTTAACGATGTCAGCGGCGGGCTGTGGGACGCCGACATGCTGCCAACGCTGGCAACACTTCGATGCGGGGTTATTTTGATGCATATGCGTGGCCGCCCGGAAGAGTGGCGAACACTGCCGCCGATCGGGGATGCCGTCTCGGTCGTGCTGGAAGGACTCAGAGAACGCGCCCGCGCTGCGGCGAATCTTCAGATCGACGCGTCCCGAATTATTCTCGATCCAGGCTTCGGTTTCGGCAAAAGCTTCGACGAAAACTACCCGCTGATCGCAAAATTCGAACAGTTTCACGAACTTGGCTTCCCACTGCTGGCTGGCGTTTCGCGCAAGTCGTTCCTGGGACGCACACTCTCGCAAGGGAATGGAGATGCCCGTGTGGCAGCGGAGCTTGCTCCGCTGAGTGAGCGTCTCTACGGCACCCTCGCCGCCGAGACTGCGCTGGTTCTCAAGGGCGTCCACATCATCCGCACACACGATGTTCGCGCCTGCGTGGATGCGGCAAAAATAGCAGACACTATATCGCAGAACACCTGAATTTGTTCCCATTTTGGGAATCTCTGCAAAATGTTCCACGTGGAACATTTTGCAAAACTTACAAGTCGCTGGAGAGGAATGACTTAGCAAATCGCGTGCTCCGACCCTATGGAAAATATCATGCAAGAACTTGCGCAGAACCCCCGAGTGACCGTCCGGCGTCCCGGCCCACCTGACCCCGAAGGTACCTGCGTCGTCTACTGGATGCAGCGCGCGCAGCGTGGTTTCGACAACCCCGCGCTGGATGTCGCGGTGGAATCGGCCAATGCCCTGGGGAAGCCGGTGGTCGTGTTCTTTGCGCCCGTTCCGTACTACCCGCATGCCAATCTACGGCACTATCGGTTCTTGGTGGAGGGCATTCCTGATCTAGCGCAGGATGTTCGTGCCCGCGGTGTTGGCTTCGTGTTGCGAAGGCATCCTGAGCATAGCTTGCTGGCGTTTTGCGACGAGGTGCGACCGTGCCTGGTCGTCGGCGATGAGAACCCCATGCGCGAGCCACGCAGCTGGCGCGAGAAGGCGGCTGAGCGCCTAGAAGTGCCGCTGTGGACAGTGGATGCCGATGTGATTGTCCCCACCAAGCTGCTGGAAAAAGAACAGTACGCTTCCCACATCATTCGCCCTCGTTTGCAGGCGAAATGGCCGGAGTTTCTGAAGCCGCTAAGTAACGCGAAAGCTAAGTTCCCGTGGAAGAAGCCAGCCGGACTGGAGTCGCTTGTCGATGATTTTGATGTGACGGATGGCTGGAAGCTTGATCGCTCTGTCAGTCCGGTCAAAGAATTTCGTGGTGGCTCAAAGGAAGCTAGGCGACTGCTGAATGAGTTTCTGAAAAAGAAGCTCAAAGGCTACGGAGTCCTACGCAACAAGCCAGAAACAGATTCAACAACGCGATTGTCTCCCTATCTTCATTTTGGGCACATTGGTCCGCATACAATCGCGCTGGCTGTGCAGAAGGCCGACGCTCCCAAGGCGGACAAGGAAGCGTTTCTGAATCAGCTGCTCATCTGGCGGGAACTGGCGGTGAACCTGGTTCACTTCAATCCCAACTACGATAATTTCGAATGCGGCGAACCGTGGGCGCACCGCACGTTGGCAGCCCATGCGAAAGACCCTCGCCCCATCGTCTACACCGAGAAGCAACTCGAAAACGCCGAAACGCACGACCCGCTGTGGAACGCCTCGCAAATGCAGATGGTCAACACGGGCTGGATGCACAACTACGTACGCATGTATTGGGCTAAGAAGATTCTGGAGTGGGTGAAGTCTCCAGCGGAGGCGTACCAGATCGCCGTCCGTCTCAACGACAAATACGAACTCGACGGCCGCGACCCCAACGGCTATGCGGGCATCGCGTGGGCCATGGTCGGAAAATACGACCGCCCCTGGTTCGAGCGCGAAATCTTTGGCCAGATTCGCTACATGTCTGGAGCGAGTACGGGGAAGAAGTTTGATAGCAAGAAGTATATTCGGCAGCAGCTGGGTGGCGGGTTGTTTGAGTGAGTTTGCCGCGATGCGGTGATTAGGAGGCCTATTCACCGCAGAGGATGCGGTGATTAAATGCTCTATTCGCCGCAAACATTGCGGTGAATGTTCGCATATCACGTTGTCACAAGTGCACCGCATGTTGTGCACAGCCTTCCACAGGTTTCTGCCGCTTTCCACACTAACTGCACAAGCTCCCAGCTAGATTCTTTAACTATTCATTTACGGAACATGTTAGATAAGCTAGACAGGGGGCAAAAATGAGCAAGCCACTCGGAACTGTCTGGCTACTGGAACCACACACTGCAAAGAAGCATGAGATTCTTCGTCGATATTTCGAAGCTTGGCTCCCTATCATGGCAAGGTGGAACGATAGGGTTGTGTACATTGACGGTTTTGCAGGTCCCGGGACGTATACCCACGGCGAAGACGGGTCGCCCGTCATAGTCTTGAAAGCTGCCCGCGATCACAATTACCGGTTCGGAACCGAGCTAGTTTGTCTGTTCGTGGAAGATGATTTGGAAAGATATGAGCACTTGAACCGAGTCCTGACGCAGATAGAACCGCCGCTTCCCGCAAACGTGAAGTTTCAGACCATACATGGAAAGTTCAATGAGCACCTCCCCCAGGTGTTCGATGAACGGCAAGAGATGAAAGAGCAGGTAGCGCCTACGTTAGCTTTCATTGACCCATTCGGCTTCATGCATACGCCGTTTTCCACGGTTGCGAAGATCCTTAAAATGCGCGTTGCGAAGTCTTAGTGAACTTCATGTATGAACATATTAATCGCTTTCTCAAACTACCAGAACAGGCCGTGAACTTTGACGCACTATTTGGCACAACCGAATGGCGCAAAGCGCTTGAAAAGCCAACCCCAGAAGCAAAACGAAGGTTTATTCACGATTTGTATTTGGAACAACTTAGGAAAGCCGCTGGCTATGCTCGCTCATTCGAAATGCTGAATCAAGGTAATCGCACCGACTATTTCCTTTTCTTTGCGTCGAATAGTTTGAAGGGGCTAGAGAAGATGAAGGAATCCATGTGGAAAGTTGATCCGAGTGGCGAGTTTCAATTTTCGGATTTTACTGATGCGTCGGCTCAGCTCTCGCTGTTTAGGGACGAGCCCCATTTCGCGGTATTGCGAAAAATGATTACGTCTTATTTCGGCGGCAAGGAAGTGGCAATAAAACAACTTGAGGACTGGGTGGTTGCGGAGACTCTCTTTCTTCGAACGCACATAAAAACAAAGGTTCTTGCGCCAATGGAAAAGGAAGGTGCTTTGTCCGTGCCCAATCCAAAGCAGGGCCGAAGGTCATGCACCTACCCTGAAGGGACCGTTGTGCGATTTTCCTAGGTGGCTACCTGGACTAGTCTCTGCGAAACCGAAGGCATTTGGTCATAAGTTCGGCCTTCCAATTCACGCCCGTGCTCTGATTTCCGAACTCCACCCCACTGCTTAAAAAAGAACGGAACCCTCGTCTTCCAGCATTCGCGTTTTACAGAAACAACCCAGTCCTTGTGAAGAAGTCTTGCTCCGGGACCGCTCTCTCCGCCAACGATAACCCAATGGATTCCCTTCAGGTTCAATGGTCCGAGAGCTTCCAGCAAAGGCTCGACCGACAAAAAGCGCATATCGACATTCGCCGCTTGCAAGTGTTCAATTCTGGGTAGCCCGTGCTTGCGGTTTTCAACACTAACGCCCCACCAAATATGGGAAGAGTGCGCCGCGAACTTCAGTTTGGAGTTCAGCAGATCACGCATACGCTCGGAGCGCTTTGTCAGGACTTGGAACGTATGCCATCTGGCTTTGTTCATCACTTCAGCCACGTTGATGATGTACTCATCTGGAACGCCTGCCTGAAAGAGCTCGCTCATCGAATTGACAAAAATGAGCCGTGGAGACTTCCACTTCAAAGGCTCTTCTAGTTTTTCGGGAACAAGCCGCAGATCAAAGCCTTGTTCGTAGGGGTGCCCTGGGACGCCACGAAACCTCTCCGCGAAAACTTCCGCGTAGCAGTGCTTACACCCAGGGCTGGTCTTCGTACATCCGCGAACTGGGTTCCAGGTGGCATCCGTCCATTCGATTTTTGATTTTTCGGACATGATTCGCCTGTTCTTCGCCTATCGGTAGCGTACCGCAAGCGGATAGGTTTGGGTAGAAAATCAAGCGTGGCAGTTGCATCTTTGGCTTCTAGCCAAGGCTTCTGATCGCTAACCTCCGGGGCTGAAGCCCGACTCCTCTTGGCGGCCTACGCGGCGCTGAAGCGCCGCTCTGCCTTAGAGCCTTTGGGCGATTTCAAACGTGCGCATCGGCAGCTCAATTGGGCTTGGCTGCGGGGCTAGATTCCACTAGGATTGAACAATACTGGAGACGAGCCACAAATGGCCATGGCACCCTCACAAACCGTCATAGAATGGTCGCGTTGCTCCGTTCTGGAAAGCAATCCAGACACGCAGGGTGGGGCTTGGGTGTTTCGCGGCACGCGCGTGCCGGTCACTGCCATTCTGAACAATTTGGGCGAATTGAGCGTTCCGGAACTGGCTGAGGAATTTCCCACCGTGCGCCGCGAGCAGATCACGGAGCTGCTGGATTTCATTGCTCGCAGTGTTGAGCCACACCCGTAAATGTCGAAGCGTGTTTTACTTGATGAGAACTTGCCGCAAAAGCTGAGGTTTCTGCTTACGGGGCATGCGGTTGTCACAACTGCTTACCAGGGGTGGGCGGGCAAGTCGAACGGTGAACTCGTCGCCGTGGCGGAAGCAGCTGGCTTTGACGTTATCGTAACTGCCGACCAGGGTTTGAACTATCAGCAAAACATGGCGGCCCGCAAGATCGCCTTGGTGGTTCTCAGCACCAACAGAAGCAGTCTTGTCATGACGGGCGCTCCGAAAATTCTGGCAGCAATTGACGCTGCGCAGGCGGGTAGTTTCAGCTTCGTGGAGATCGGGATTTAATGTGGGGAGATCGGTTTTATCCCAGCTGTCCAACCAGTAGTGACTTGGCTCGTTCTAAAGAAGAAATCGCCACTTCACGCGTGACCGTTGGAAAATCATCCAGGAATTCGTCGAGAGTCTCTCCGCCTTCGAGATAATCCAGCAGAGCCTGAAAGGGGACGCGGGTGCCGCGGAAGACCGGGGTTCCGCCGAGAATGCTTGGATCTTTGACGATCAGCTCGTTGCTGGCAGACATGGCGGCACTCCTCGTGGTCAAGTATGCCGCTGATTTCCGGGGCTCGCCCGTTCAGCGGAGCAAGCTCCGCTGCCACACAATCTTGGGGCTTTCTTTACATCTTTTCTCTACGCCCTTACACTAGTTGTTCGTCGCATTGAGAGTGTCGCGTTGCTTGGCGGAGTTGTGTAGACTCGCCGAGGGGCTCGGATTGCGTGCGGGGACGGATGGCGGGATCGTCCAGCGAACAGCAGATTCCTCAGGGCTGAAGCCCTTCGGAATGACAAGATTTAACGTACAAAATAGCGTACGAGATTTCAGAGCTTCAAAACTTACACTGAGGGGAAAACATGGCAGCCGTTGACGAGAAGGTAAAGCAGATCATTGTGGAGCAGTTGGGTGTGGACGAAGGCGAGGTTACGCCGACCGCATCGTTTGTGGACGATTTGGGCGCGGATTCGCTGGACACCGTCGAATTGGTGATGGCGTTTGAGGAATCGTTTGACATTGAGATTCCGGACGAAGACGCGGAGAAGATTCGCACCGTAGCGGATGCCGTGGACTACATTGGCAAGCACGCGAAGGCAGGAAAATAGTCTTGTCGAGACGGGTCGTAGTAACCGGGATTGGCCTGATTTGCGGGGTGGGGAACACCTCGGACGTGGTGTGGCAGAACGTGCTGGCGGGCAAGAGTGGCGTGGCGAAGATCACGCACTTTGACGCTGCTGAGTTCTCGTGCCAGATCGCCGCAGAGGTCAAGGGCTTCGATCCGTTGAACTTTATTGAGAAGAAAGAAATTAAGAAGATGGGTCGCTTCATCCATCTGGCCATTGCGGCGGCGGATGAAGCGATGAAGATGTCTGGCCTGGTGGTGACGCCTGAGTTAAGTGAGCGGGTGGGCGTGCATATTGGGTCGGGCATTGGCGGGTTTGATGTGATTGAGCGCGAGCATGCCGCGCTGCTGGCGGGTGGACCGCGAAAGATTTCTCCTTTCTTTATACCGGCGTCGATTGTGAATCTGGCGGCGGGACATGTGTCGATGCGATTTCAGGCGAAGGGTCCGAACGAGGCGACCGCTACGGCCTGCACGACAAGTGCGCACTCGATTGGCGACGCTTACAAGATCATCCAGCGTAGCGACGCTGACGCGATGATCGCCGGGGGCACTGAGGCTGCAATTACTCCGATGGGCGTGGGCGGATTCGCGGCGATGCGTGCGCTTTCTACGCGGAATGATGATCCCGAGCGGGCAAGCCGTCCCTGGGATAAAGATCGTGATGGATTTGTAGTGGGCGAAGGCGCGGGCATTCTGGTTTTGGAAGAACTGGAAATGGCGAAGGCTCGCGGCGCGAAGATTCACGCGGAAATTGTTGGTTACGGCATGAGCGGCGACGCCTACCACATTACTTCTCCGGCGCCGAACCATGAAGGCGGATTCCGCGTGATGATGAACACGATGCGCGACGCGAAGATTACTCCCGAGCAAGTCGGGTACATCAATGCGCACGGAACCTCAACCGATATTGGCGACCGGCTGGAGACGATTGCGATCAAGCGCGCATTTGGCGATCACGCTTCAAAGATAGCGGTAAGTTCGACGAAATCGATGACGGGTCATTTGCTGGGCGGCGCGGGCGGCCTGGAAGCAGGCATTACAGTGATGGCGCTGCGCGATCAGATACTGCCTCCGACGATCAATTTGGAGAATCCCGACGAAGGTTGCGATCTGGATTACGTGCCGAAGGTAGCGCGAAAGACGCAGAATCTGGAGTATGCACTTTCGAATTCCTTCGGATTTGGCGGCACTAACGGGTCTTTACTGTTTCGCCGCTGGACCGAGTAGCTTCCTCTGAAGTCTTTAATACTTCCCATCGGATATTTTCAGAAACATTCTTTTCCCCCGCCAGTGCATGACCTTGGATTGATCTTTCGTACCTGTAGCACAGGCGCGGAATCCATTGCCATTCCAGTCCGATCCGCCGACAATACATACAGCGCACGATCTTCCCCTGAACGGAGAAAGTCTCTGAGCACGGCTTCCTACACCACTTCACGTTCGACCACGCGGCGCCTTGCTGCTCGGGTTGCGTTTATGGGCATAAGTGACCCTGCGCGTGCGATGCTGGCGGATTGCTTTCGCCAGTTTCGAATTGAAACAGTGACGGTGCAGGAAGACTTCACCCACCGAATGCTGAATGAAAAGGTGGATGGCTGCGTAATTCGGCTGGGACCGGAAGCGCAATCTATTATGGAGACTGCGCGCACCTCGCCAGCGAACAACAGAATTATTCTGTATGGATTAGGTGGGTCGGCTCACGATGCAATGCAGTATTCGAAATTTGGCGTGAATGCCATCTTCGTCGAACCACTGGAGCGGTCGGCAACGCTGAAGCTGGTGCGCGCAACGCATTCTCTGGTGCTGCATGAGTTTCGTCGCTACGTGCGGGTTCCGGTGGCGACCGAAGTTGGAGTGACGACCAGCGATGGTCGCAGATTTACGGCGACAAGCCAGGACATCAGCTCGGGTGGCATTTCGCTGCGAGGCGAGAATGTGGCTCCCGGCACCGGCGTAGAAATTTCCTTCGCGTTGCTGACGCTGCCGCGAATTTGGGTGCGCGGTACGGTGACCTGGAATAATAAACAGGATATTGAGATTGGTTTGAAGTTCGATCCGCACGACGAGCGGCGGATGAAGATTAAAGAGTGGATCGACGCATATTTGGGTTCCACGTAGGGGCTCCCTTCGACTGTGCGCCCGGCGCGGCAAAAGCAGAGTCCCCGATACGTTTCGGAATGACACGCTTTGGAATGAGTACAATTGAGGCCGGTGAATCCGGCTACCTCCAACGATCTTCCTGAAAATCCTGCACGACGGATGCGGTTTACACTGCGCCAGCGAACCCTGCTGACGCTAATTTCATTGTTTGGAACATTGGCGATTCGCCTCCTGGGTGCGACCGTACGCTTTGCGTGGTCTGAGGAGGAAGGTTCGACTGAGCAGAAGATTGCTCGCCCCTGCATCTATTCCTTCTGGCATCGCTGCATTTTCCCAGCGGCGTTCTTCTTTCGCGACCAGCGGCTGGCGGTCATGACCAGCTTGAGTTTTGATGGCGAATTCATCGCGAGAATTATTGAAAATCTGGGGTTTCGTGCAGTGCGCGGATCGAGCAGTCGTGGGTCTGTGGGGGCGTTGCTGGGCATGCGTCAGGAAATCGAGCGTAACGAAGCAGTGGCGTTCACAATCGATGGCCCGCGCGGCCCGCGATATGTAGCAAAGCCCGGGCCGACGTTTCTGGCTAAGTCGACAGGCGCTCCCATGGCGGCGTTTTATGTCGCACTTGAAAAGCCGTGGGTGCTGAGGTCGTGGGATGCAACCATGATTCCGAAGCCATTTTCGCGAGCGCTGATCCGGGTGAGCCGCGTGATGCATGTTCCTGCCGATGCGGACGAGGACGCTCTGGCGCAACATCAAGCTGAATTGCAAGCTGCGTTGGAGAGGGCTCGAGAATTCGCGGAAGAGCATGTCAGCGCAGTCGGATCGGCGGAGTTTCCTGTGGTGCGCCGGAAAACACTCCTGGCGTGAACTCCAAACTTGGAGGGACCCGCCAGTTGTAATTCACAGGCCCTAGGATTTACAGTCAAATCTGCTGGTGAATTTTTTCACCATAGTTCTTTCACAAACGTAATCGGTTTGCGAGTCTTTGTCGCCAGACAAAGATTGGGAAGCGGGTGAGAAATCCCGCGCTGCCGCGCAACTGTGAGCGAGGACAAGGCAACGGGTCACTGGGCGTAAGCCTGGGAAGGCCGGTTGCGGAAGCCGGGCGTAAAACGCCCTTACTCGCCGAGCCAGGAGACCGGGCAAACCGTCAACATCCAACCCTTTCGCATGGAGGAGGCGTGATGCATATTTTTCGAGCTTTGGTCGTGGTGTCTTTGTTTTTCGGTGCAATTCTTCCGGTGGCCGGTCAGGCGGCTGGTTCTCAATCCAATCTTCAGTCCGATCTTCGAATTAAGATTGTCGATCCCCAAACAGCGGTAGTTGCGGGCGCGGAAGTTGTGCTTTTGCGCGAGGGCAGTGGTGTGCCCGTTTCGGTGCAGACCGCATCGGGAGGTGGACAAGTTTCTTTTCGAGGGTTGGCGGCGGGGAAATATTCGATTCGCGCACTGGCGGCGGGGTTTGGAGTGAAGGAGGAAAACCTCATTGTTCCACAGGCGGAAGAAATCACGGTGCAATTGGAGATCGTGTCGGCCATGGAGACTGTAACGGTGACAGCCGCGGGCGTGCCCGTTCCGGCAGAAGATTCCGGAGCGCAAGTGGCAGCGCTCAATGCAAGTCAGATCGACAGCATGCAGCCGATTGCAGCGGCGGATGCACTGCGATTCCTGCCGGGAGCGGTTGTGAGCTCGGCCGGCCGCCGTGGAGGGTTGAGCTCACTTTTCGTGCGAGGTGGAGAGTCGCGTTACAACAAAGTCATCGTAGATGGCGTGCCCGTCAATGATCCCGGTGGAGTATTCGATTTTGGCGTCGTGCCGCTCGAAGGTGTTAATCGAATCGAGCTGGCACGCGGCGCACAAAGTACGCTGTATGGATCCGAGGCGATGACCAGCGTGGTGCAGGTCCTGACCCGCGAAGGGACAACTCGAGTTCCGGAGTTACGTTTAGGAGCCGACGGTGGCACGTTTGGAACCGCACGCGGATACGCATCTCTGGCCGGTGCGCGAGGACGCTTCGACTACCACGTGTTTGGAGAACAAACTAACTCTCATGGTCAAGGCGTTAACGATGCCTATTCCAGTTCGTCCGAGGGGGCTAACGTTGGGGTGGCGCTGAGCGAGCGCATCTCATTTCGGTTGCGCACGCGCCATGCCAGCAGCTTTACGGGCGTACCGGGCGAGTGGTTCAGCAACTCGCAGCCGCCCATTCCGCCCGACGGAGACCAGCGTGCTCGCACCAATACTTTTCTGGCGAGTGGGGACTTGAGTATTGGCGGATCGTCCCGTTGGCGGCATGACTTGCGCGGCTACGAATACAATTTGTTGCGCCGCAACGTGGATAGCGTAAACGACCCGCTGCGTTCCTTTGATTATCCTTTTGATTTTCGTTCCAATATCAATCGAGCGGGGTTTCAGTATCAGGGGGAGTACTGGGCGCGAACTTGGGCACGCAGCACGTTCGGCTATGAGTTCGAAGATGAAAACGGATTTATCGGCGACCCGTCTTCGCCGCCGATCACGCACGGGCTGCGCCGTAACCATGCGGTGTACGGGCAGGAAATCCTGACGCTCGGGCGTATCGGGCTGGTGGGTGGAGCGCGCTACGTTCACAACGAAACCTTTGGCGACAAAGTGGTACCGCGCGTGGCCGCCAGCTATGTGTTGCTGCGTGGAGGAGAAGTTTTTTCCGGAACCCGCGTGCGTTTTGCTTATGCCACAGGCATCCAGGCGCCTGGGCTTGACCAGTCTTTTCGCACAGCCTTTACGGTTGCCAACCGCGATCTAAAGGCGGAAGAAAACCGTTCTTTCGAAGCGGGCGTTCAACAGCAACTAGCGGGCGGGAAATATTCCGTTAACTTCAATTTTTTTGAGAACGATTTTCGACGGCAGATCGTATTTTGTTGCTTTGACCCCACGACTTTCTTGGGAAAGTACGTTAACTTGAACCGCTCCGTGGCGCGGGGCGCAGAAATGGAACTGCATGCGCGGTTGAATAGGAGGCTTTCTCTCGACGGCGCCTATACGAATCTCTCCACAAGAGTTATCGAGGCGCCTTTGAATCCAAGTCTGCAGGGCCAGCCGTTACAGCGGCGACCGAAGCATTCTGGGAGTTTGCTCCTCAACTACGCTAGCTCAAAGTGGGGCGGAAACGTGGGCGGCAGTTTTGTCGGGCGGCGTCCGGATTCTGATTTCTTTGTCCTTGCAACTCCGATCAATCACGCGGCAGGCTACGCACGCGTCGACGTGGGTGGCTGGTATCAAGTGCACCGTCGGGTCACGGCGTACGTCAACGTGGAGAACGCTCTGAACAAGCACTACGAAGAAGTGGTGGGGTACCCCGCGCTGGGCACAAATTTTCGGGCGGGGTTGCGGGTTCGAATTGGCGGCGAATAGATCGTGTCGAGCGGGCTAGAGTGTCCGCTCTACATCCCTCTATGAAATACTCAAGCCATGGCTTCGGAAGAGACCTCATCGATTTTCGCGGGCATCGCGGCGAACGATCTGCGCAACGAAACCAAATCCGTGCGTGTGGACATTACGGGCGGCACTGGCATGATTATCGTCTGGAAAGATGGTCACGAATCCTCATATTCTTTTCCGTTCCTGCGAGATGCTTGCCCCTGCGCGTTGTGCGATGACGAGCGTGAAAAGTCGGATCGCAAGCCGGGAGAGCCGGTAAAACTCCCTGCTGGTGCGCTACCTATGTTCAAAGAGAAGGCTCGTCCCTCGCACGTCGAGCCGGTGGGCCGCTACGCCCTTCGCTTCAATTGGAATGACGGGCACGACTTGGGAATCTATTCGTGGCCTTTTCTGCGCGAGAACTGTCCCTGCGCAGTTTGCCGCGCGGTGGCTCAAGCAACCAAATAGCTTCAGGACTAAACTAAATAACAATGAAGCTCCTTACTAGCCTCGCAAATTCAGCAGCCATCGCAATATTGTTTTGCCTTAGCGCCACGGCGCAAGAGAACGTCTTGCATTGCGATGCCGCTCAGACCAAAGCCGGTATTGTGCTGGAAGGCAATGTTCATACCGTGCATGGCACCTGGGTTTTCAAGCGAGGCGAACTGCGTTTCGATCCCACAACAAACGCTATAAGCGGCGAGCTTGTTTTTGACGCGGCTAGTGGAAAAACAGGTAACGACACTCGCGACAAGAAGATGAACAAAGATGTGCTGGAGAGCCAGCGCTATCCCGAGATTACCTTCCGGCCCAGCCATATAGATGGCAAGGTCGCGGCGCAAGGTGTGTCCACCGTGCAGGTCAAGGGCATGTTCTGTATTCACGGTTCGGAACATGAAGTCACCGTACCTGCGGAGGTCAAATTTGAAGGTGATCGCTGGAGCGCGTCCGTACATTTCCCAGTACCTTATGCCAAGTGGGGCATGAAGAATCCCAGCTTCCTCTTTTTCAAAGTAGAAGACTCTGTCACAGTCGAGTTCACCGCCGGCGGCAGCCGGTCGTCCGTTGCTTCAAAGTAGTCCTGCCAGGAATCCTCAGCGCTCGGGAATGCTAGACTGACCGGGCATCTCCACAAGAAGCGGAGCACTCTCGAATGCCTCCAGTCCTGGTAGTTCACGGCGGCGCCTGGGCCATGCCCGACGATATGGTGGACGCCCACAAAAATGGCGTGCGTCAGGCACTCACCACCGGCTGGGCAGTGCTACAGCGCGGCGGCTCGGCGTTGGATGCCGTGGAAGAAGCCATCGTTGTTCTGGAAGACGATGAGACTTTCGATGCTGGTCGCGGCAGCTTTCTCAATCGCGATGGCAAGGTTCAGCTCGATGCGCTTGTCATGGATGGCGCAACTCTTCGCGCCGGAGGCGTAGGATGCGTCGAGCGTCTGAAAAATCCCGTTCGCGCCGCGCGCAAGATTCTCAGTGACAGTCCACATGTCTATTTTGTTGCGGAAGGTGCTGAGCGCTTCGCGCAGGAGCACGGCATTACGCTCTGCAAGAACGAAGACTTAATCATTCCGCGCGAAGTCGGCCGCCTGCAGGAGTATCAGTCGCATGGAGCCGATCGCAAACCGGACTTATTCGCACCTGCAATTTCCCACGATACGGTCGGCGCGGTCGCGCTCGACAACAAAGGCAACATCGCAGCGGGAACTTCCACGGGCGGCACACTGGATAAGGCTCCCGGTCGTTTAGGAGATTCCTCGCTCATCGGCTGCGGTTGCTACGCCGATAACGACACAGCCGCCGCCTCCACCACAGGATGGGGCGAGCCCATCATGAAGCTCGTCTTAGCCAAGTGGACAACGGATCGCGTCGGCGCAGGCCATCCGCCGGACGAGGCTGCCTCAGACGCAATTCACTACCTCAAAAATCGCGTCAACGGACACGGCGGCATCATCGTCCTCAACCGCAAAGGCGACTTCGGAGTTTTTCATAACACGCCAAGAATGGCCTGGGGCGTGCGCTCCGGCATACTCGATGTCGTCGGCGTTGAGAAACACTAACCTGTTCGAGCTAACCAGTTCCATTCCCAAACAACATAAGTGCTTGCTCTTCATAGCCTTGGTGGTGTACAACCCCTGCGGAAGCATCTGTTGATCTGCGACGCGGTCTGACCCCGCCGTATTGTGGGACGCGCATCCGGCGCGAAGGAGAAACAGCGATGACACGGTTGCTGAAATATTTGAGCTTGGCAGGTTTCTTGTTGGTCGCCGCGGGAATCTCGTCGGCGCAAAACGCAGCGAATAGCGAATTGCATGTGACGGTGAAAGATCCCACCGGTGCGGTCGTCACCAACGCCACAGTCACCGCGCGCGATGGAGCCAAAGCCTTTGAGCGTTCCACCAGCGCAAATTCCGATGGCGTATACCGTTTGCTGGCGCTTCCTCCGGGCGTGTATTCCGTGACCGTCGAGGCTGCCAGCTTTACCAAAGCGGAAGCGAAAAATTTTACCGTAACTGTAGGCCAGGTCGCCGATCTCCCCGTCACGCTTTCTCTCAAGACGGGAGAGACGTCGATTTCCGTGACCACCGAACCGGCGCTCATTGAAACTTCGCCCACATCGACGACCGAAACAATTGATCAGCGCAGCATCGACAATCTTCCAATCAACGGTCGCAACTACATTGATTTCGCGAAAACGAATTCGCAGGTCGTGCGTGACAACGCGCCCTCCATCGGCGCCGCGCCCACCTCGGGACTGAACTTCGGCGGCCAGCGCGCCCGCGCCAACCTGGTCAACGTGGATGGTTTCGACGCCATCGATAATTCCACCAACGGCGTCCGCTCCACGGTTTCGCAGGAAGCGGTGCAGGAATTTCAAATTATCACCAACGGATATTCCCCGGAGTACGGCCGCGCCTCCGGCGGCGTCGTCAACATCATCACCCGCTCGGGATCGAATGCTACGCACGGTTCGGTGTTCGGCTTTCTTCGCAACCGCAAGTTCCAGGCCGTGAACCCGTTCAGCACGGTGAAAGACCCAGCCTATACGCGCGTGCAGGCAGGCTTCGCGCTCGGCGGTGCGCTGAAGAAAGATAAGACTTTTTACTACTTCGCTTACGAAGCCACGCGGCGGCATGAGACGGGCTTCTCGTCCATCGGGGCCGGGAACTACGGGCTGGCAGCCTACGATCCCTCGTATGTCTTTGGCGCTCCGGATGGAGTCTTCAATATTCAAGCGACCCCGCAACAGGCTGGATTTCTGGCCGCGATTAAGCCGATTTATGCCGGATTGCCTCCCAACTTGCAGCAAGCAATCCAGCAATATACGTTCTTGGTGGGGGGCTCGTCAGGAATCGGCGTGAATGGAATCTATCCGGCATCGTTTGCTTTACTCCCGGGAGTTACTTCACTGAAGCAATTTCCGACGTCCTGCAACCCGAACAACACGACCTGCAACGGACTGCCCGCCAGTTTCCACTCGCTGGCTTCGCAGGCGGGAAATTTCCCGGTCTTCGAAGGCACAAGCCTTTATTCTCTGCGACTGGACCACAACATCAATTCGAATAATCGCCTGTTGCTGCGCGGCAATGTGAGTCCCAGCACGGTGACCGGAATTGAAGTCAACGGCCAGAATCAGACCTTCGGACAGAATGCATATTCGCGCACCACGCAGCAAAGCTATCGCGATTGGGCGGCCGCCATCCAGGAAACTGCCGTCCTCGGCAACAACAAGATCAACGAAGCACGCTTCCAGTATTCTCGCCGTGGTCTGAATTTCAATTTCTCCAAAGGCACGGGCGGCGGCGATCTTGCCGTAAATATTCCGGGCTTTGCGTTCATTGGCCGCGAACCGTTCAGTTTCATTCGTAGAACGGAAGAACGCTTTCAGTTCTCCGATAATTTCTCTTGGAGTATCGGCCGTCACGACACGAAATTCGGCTTCGATTTCAACTACCTGCCACTCTCGGCAACGTTCACCGTCAACTATGGCGGGGTAATCAATTTCGGTGGCCTCGACGCAGCTCAACTCGGGTTCCCGGATCTGACCAAACTAGGATTGCCCGTCACGTTCTCGGGATTCTCCCCCGTCCAAGCCTACGGCCTGGGCATTCCCAGCACCTTCATTCAGGGCATCGGCAATCCACACGATGCGTTTAGCAACAAGCCGCTCGGATTCTTCTGGCAGGATTCCTGGAAGCTTCGTTCGAATCTGACC
>JAYVEP010000171.1:0-28866 GCA_043749225.1 Acidobacteriaceae bacterium | reverse complement strand
TGTTGCGTCGCGGAATCCTGCGCCAGCAACCCTGCGGAACTGCCCAATAAGAAACCTCCAAACACAAGGCCAAGAAGCTGCTTGTTGCGTGTATTTTTCATAGTTCCCTCCTTAATGAGAATGTTTTCAGTGGTACGACTAGGCGGCACTTCGAGCGCCAGTCAGCAGGTCGACGATAAAAACCACGAATGCCACCACCAGGAGCAGGTGGATCAAACCTCCAGCTACGTGGAAACCGACCCCCAGGAGCCAAAGAACCAAAAGAACGCTCACAATCGCCCAAGGTACTCTCATCTCGAAATCTCCTTCGTAAAACTGGAATTTGATGAACCCAGCGTAATTTGGACGCTGCGCACAGCCCATCAGGCACTCGTGGTAGAGAACGGTGAAAAATCTGGTACTTTCACTGACCTCAGCGCCTGCTCAGCACCTCTGCATTCGCATCGCAGCACGTACAGGAAATACCTTATGTGGGTTAGGAAGGGCTCAGTTTACAGTTCTAGCAGGCGCGTAGGTGATTCTGCGGAGCCGAAACACATTGGCCGAATCGGAGTAAATTTCTTGGCTGCTTCGAAGAATCTACCGAACTCTTCCAGTTTGCTGACCCTGATCGTAGTCGTGATCGCAGCTTTGTATTTTGGCCGCGCGATTTTCATTCCTATCGCGCTGGCGGTGGTTCTCACTTTCTTACTGACGCCCGCCGTGACTTGGCTGGAGAGATGCCGGTTGGGGCGCATCCCTTCGGTTTTTTTGTCCTGGCGCTCTCGTTTTTGTTGATCGGAATTGTCTCGTGGAAAGTCAGCGGGCAGGTGATGGAGACAGCCGGCCAATTGCCCAGCTACAGGAGCAACATCCATCGAAAAATCCAATCCCTGCGAGTTCCGAAAGGCGGCGACTTAAGTAAGGCCGCGGCCACGGTGAAGGATTTAAGCAGAGAGTTGGCAGCAGCATCCCCCCAGGATTCTTCCTCGACGCTGGATCGAAGCCTGCGAGGCAAAGAGCAGGGTGCCCAGACGGTGCGTCCGATCCCGGTCCAAGTCGCCGAGCCCCAATCGGATGAACTCGACTATGCCCGTGCATTCATTGGCCCGCTTGTCAGGCCCTTAGAAACCGCTGGCATGGTGATGGTTTTCACGCTCTTCATGCTGGTGAAGCGAGAAGATTTACGAAATCGCCTCATCCGACTGGCCGGGCAAGGCCGATTGCATGTGATGACGGAAGCTCTGAGCGACGGATCGCAACGCCTGAGCCGGTACCTGCTGCTGCAGTTCCTTATTAACCTGGGATACGGCGTCTTATTTGGCTTCGGTCTTTATCTCATCCAGGTTCCGCAAGCCTTACTTTGGGGCGCTCTAGCGGTAGTGCTCCGGTTCCTGCCATATGTGGGAACGTTGATCGCGACCGCGCTCCCCGTCGCGCTCGCGGTGGCGATTTTCCCAGGTTGGCATCAGGCGATCCTGACATTTGAACTGTTCGTCGTTTTGGAGGTTGTACTCTCCACTTTTGTGGAACCCTGGCTGTGCGGGGCTCACACGGGGATTTCATCCCTCGCAATTCTCGTTACGTCCATTTTTTGGGCCATGCTGTGGGGACCGGTCGGCTTAATTCTGTCCACGCCTCTAACCGTGTGTTTAATCCTGCTTGGCCGCTATGTCCCGCAACTGGAATTTCTCGAAGTGATATTGGGCGATGAACCCGTCCTCGCGCCTGAAGCCCACTATTACCAGCGCTTATTAGCTCTGGATCAGGAAGAAGCCAACAACATTGCGCACGCCCATCTGAAGGAAAAACCACTTGGCAGCCTCTATGACTCAGTTTTAATCCCCGCGCTGAGTCTAGCGGAACAGGACCGTCACATGGATGCCTTGGATGAGGCGCGCGAGAAGTTTATCTTCCGAAGCACTCGGGAGTTGATCGAAGAACTGGGCGAAGGCGAGATGGTCCTATCCACCCCCTCCTCGAAGCACGACCGGTCGCAGGATAGCGGAGTGATAAATCCGGGACTGCCCGTTATGGAAATCGCTTGCCTGCCAGCCCGGGACGAGGCGGACGAACTCGTCGCAATGATGCTGGCCCAACTTTTGCAACGGTCGGGATTCGCCGCACGGCCCATTTCAATTGGAACTATGGCCGACATGCTTACCCAAGTATCGGATCCGGATGTCCGCATCGTCTGCGTGTCGGCTTTACCGCCCTTTGCCCTCGACAGGCCCGCTCCCTGTGCAAGCGTTTGCGAGCACTCATGCCTAAATTGAGAATCATTCTGTGCTTGTGGAATCCTAACGATGCGCTGAAGACTCAGCAACTAGTTGGGGCGGATTGGGCAGATGCGGTATGCGGGACATTGGCGGAGGGCATGGTACAGGTAAGGTTAGTAAGTCAGCCTGTCGCTACCAGTGAAGCAATCGCATCGGAACTCGCTGGTTCCTGACACGTGCTAAGACTCAGAATCCGTGCTTTCAACTTCAGCACATCGGGTGGTTGCAATACAGGGAAAACCGTATTGATTCGTGGGTTTGGCGCGCTACCCTTATTACATGACTGTGGTTCGAATTCTCCTAGTTGACGATAACGAGATCGTCCGGCGCCGTCTATCTTCGCTGCTTCAGAGCAGGCCGGAATTCAATGTTGTTGCAGAAGCGTCCGATGGGTTCCAGGCTGTCGAAAAATCTAAGGATCTGCAGCCTGATGTTGTGGTCTTGGATATCAGTATGCCTGGAATGAGCGGGCTCGAGGCTGCTCCTCAGATTCGACGTGTGGCCCCTGCCACCGAAATCTTGTTTGTGAGCCAACACGACACTCGCAGCATCGTACGCGAAGCCCTGTCGACGGGCGCACGAGGCTATGTCCTTAAGTCCGATGCAGGCACGGACCTGATCAATGCCGTTTTGGCTGTTAGTCAGCAGAAGGAGTTTCTAAGCCACAAGCTGACTCACGACTCACCCGGTTCGTCTCCTTACGCATTAGGCTGATCGCCTCCAGATTGAAAGTGAGAGGACCTCAATGGCCGCTGGCCCGCATTGAGACTAGGGTCCAGCAACCGCACATTACAGAATCTTTCCGATTACGGAACCGTGCGTTTGCGCTTACGCTGGATCCACTTGGAGGGCGAGCGGCACAGGTTTTTACCGTTTCCCCGTCTTGGGCTGATCCGTAGCGGAACGGTGACACGAGGTTCAGTCAAGCCCATCCTCCTGTGTGCCTTCCAGAGGCTCCTGAAATGCTCTCAGCAGTCGGCTTCCAATCCGCTCCAAATATGTGACAGCGCCACTCAGTCAGATGCATTTGAAATTACACCAAGCAGACTATCTTGATTTGTCGTTTTGGTGCTGCTGCTTTTCGGAGTATTACCGAGCTGGCCCTATTCGACCAGGCTGGGGCTAACTACCCCCAAGCGGCGGCCTCGGCCTGATCCTGCTGGTCGTATTAGTTCTAGCTGTTCGGGCAGGTTATAGCAACGCCGGGCTTTCCGTTCCTGAATCTCCCTACAGCGATTTCAATAGTGATCTAGGGATGGAATGGTATTCAATTGCCCAACGGCGCGCTGGTAAAACAGTTTCAATGAGATCGAAGGAATCGGTCTTTAAATCGTTTGTCAGGAGAAACTACAATGAATTGGGATCAAGTTGAAGGAAAATGGAAGCAGATGAAAGGGTCCGTGAAGCAGCAGTGGGGTAAGCTCACCGATGACGACTTGGACGTGATCGCCGGGAAGAAGGATCAACTTGTCGGCAAGATCCAGGAACGCTACGGGATCTCCAAAGAAAAAGCTGAACAGGAACTCAGCAACTGGAAAGCAGTGGGCCCTGCTTCAGACGACGTGACCAGAGAGCAGCAAAGAAAGGCCAGCTAAGCCCGTTTCCATTATTCAAGCCGCCTGCGAAAGTGGGCGGCTCGCTTTTGCAAGCCACCTTGAAGAGTGACGCAGAGAGAGCGATCAAGAGCATTGAGGGCGTCGAGCATGTCGATAATCAGATCGAGGTTTTGCTCTTTTCGCCCATGTGTGATGAGCTACGCCGGAACCTGTTTCAAGCCATCTATGGATACCCTTTTCTATAGAGGTACAACCTCACGGTAAACAAGCCAATCCAGATTATCGTGAAGTCTGGCCACGTGACGCTGGAAGGCGTGGCGGACAATGAGGCCGACAAGAACATTGCGGCGCCCTGGGAGCCAATTGCGTCGTTCGTGGCATTTCTCAGTGGGCGACAATCACCGTGAACTCGATTTTTAGCGCTCCCGAAATGCTAAAGGTTATTTCGAGTGACTATCGGGTTTTCTGTAGGCTCCGCAAGAAATCAGGATAGGAAGGATCATCAGCCGAGAGGAGGGTGGAAGCTGAGCCCGCCCTAGCCAGCGATCAAGAAAATACGCCCGAGGGCTCCCCCCGGGCATATGAATTTATATACAAAGTACTAGACGATTACTTCTTAATTTGTCCAGAGGATTCCTTCTCTGCAGCCTTCGTGCTTGCGGCCAGCAAGGCACCGTTAAAGGTCTCAGCAATCTCAGGTGTGGCAACTTTTCCATGCAAGATGGGCCCAAAGCCTACTTCTTTTCCGTAGATCGCAACGGTCGAGTCGTTATCCTGTTCGACGACAGCGCCCTCCAGCGTCAAGCCAGCAAACGCGCCTTTGGAACGCGAGTAGGTGAGGAGTTCGGAATCCAGCTTCCAGTCTGTGCCGGCGGAAGCGTGGCGTCCAACCGGACCCGCAGCAGCGGACCCTTCTCCACTAATCTGGAATTTACTCGAGAGTAAATGCTCCATACCCTTGTCATTCATCACGAGCATCACCAGGTCTACACCCTCGACGCCAATCTGCAAACCCCAACTGCCGCCACCAACAGAAACAAAAGCAGGCGCACTCCACCCTGTGGCAGTGCGGCAACTGGCAACGCCTCGACCGTGTTTGCCGCCAACAATGAAGCCGCCCTTGATGAGGTGTGGAACCACCAGGATGCACTTTGCGCCGTCCAAAATTTCATCCGGAATTCCTTTGTCGGGCGCCGCCATGATTTCGTGGAGCACGTCTCCCGCCCTTTTCAAACGCTCCGTGGCATCCTCCCGCGCCGAACCTGCCCAAGCGAGGCTCGTGACGCTCACCAGAAACGCAAAAATAGTAAGTTTTTTCATAATCTATTGCTCCTTGAGGACGAAATTGTCACTTGGATGAGTGAAGAAAACACCCATCCGTGCTCTTAAAGCATATCTCTCCTCTCTACGCAAAAACATCGGGTGAACTCTGTAAATTGTGAAATGGCAGGGATTAGACATGGAATGAGAACCCGAGCGTTTTACCTTTTTACCCGATGTTCCCGGAGTGGCGTTCGGGACAAACTCCAGCAAAAATCGTTGGCAGGAATGTGACTATGGGAAATTTGAATCTTGTTCCGCTTGGTACAGCCGGACTCTGTGCAAACTGCGAACAAATCGGAATGCTGGAAAATGCAGGGCGATGCGTCGCGTGCGGGAGTTCAGCCGTCCTGTCGCTTTACCGTGTTTTAGGCAGCCTGGAAGGGTTCCATCAATCCCAAACGGATGCGGGAGCACTCATTCTCCATCAAAACTGCAGATCATACCTTGGTCGGGGTCGACATTACGGGCTGGACGACCTGCACGATATTATTCCGAAGTGCGTACAAAACGAGCTCGCTGACGGAATGCAAATCCAGTTTGCGCATAATGTTGGAACGGTGTGTCTCGGCTGTCTTCACGCTGAGCCCAAGAGCAACCGCGACTTCCTTTGTACTCTTGCCCTCGGCCAAAAGCTGCACAACCTCGCGCTCTCGCGCCGTAAGAATTTCTTTTTCAATCCCGGGCTTGCCTTTCAAGAATGAATCCAGCATCAATTCGGCCACTTTCGAGGTGAAAAAAGTCTTATTCCGCTGGAGGGCTTGTACAGCGGCAATCAAATCCCGGCCCGCATCCGACTTGAGAATGTACCCTCTGGCTCCAGCATCCAGAACATCGCGGACAACTTGGTGGGATTCGTGGACCGTGAGAACGAGAACCTTGGCCGTTTCACATGTCTTAATGATCTGCCGAGTTGCCTCCAGGCCATTCAGCTCCGGCATGCCGATGTCGATGATAACGACATCGGGTTTCATGGCGGCTACCTTTTCGACCGCTTCCCGGCCGTTCGAGGCCTCTCCGCATATTTCCCACCCAGGCTGGGTGATCAAGACGGAGCGAATTCCATTCCTAACGACTTCGTGATCATCTGCCAAAAATATTCGTAACGGAGCCATAAGAGCCCTCTCAAGAAAGAATATTAGTGGAATTGTTATTTAACCTAGCAGCTCTTCGAACTAGAATTTCGAACTAGAATTCTGATTATGCAGCCCGTTCAGCCCCATATAACAATCAGGGTTTTCCTGTAGGTGGCCTTGGGAATCGTTCACGTGTTTGGGAAGGGTGTCGGGATCCGCCTCTACTGTCACTTCCACCTCTGCACCTTCCTTCAGCTTGACCTGTCGGCCATTCTCGTCGGTCAAACTGTTTTCACTGCGAATCTCCCGATAAAGGTGGCCCGCGCCCTCCGCGGAGATCTGCGCTTTCTCCGTCAGGGATGGATGGAGTGGTTTAACAATCTTCTCTACAGTTCCGGAGATCGTGACGCTGGGTTCAATCATGACCTCGGTAATTGTAGCAGCGCGGCTGCTGGAGCGGACAACTCGATGTTGTTTGCATCTGGAGACTACAGAGAAAGCGGTATTTTGGGGCGTACTGCGAATGTGCTAGCCTCAGCCAGCGTTCAATCAAGAATCTGCTTTTCCCATTATTCCTCCTCTGCAGTCCCTGGGATCTGGGTTCGCGGCCCAAGGTGAGACCAAGATCGTGTCCACAGAGCGTCCAACTCGAGAATATGCACAGGCCTCGCAGACCAGCTTTCGTAATTCCTTCAGCAACGCCGCCGCTCTGGCTGCGCGTTTGCTGGGTTTACGCGGGGCATTTGCCGGAGCCGTGGTGTTGGTAATTTTGTGTGCCCTATCAGGAAAATACTTTAACTTCTCAGACACTTGGCAGCTAGCTATCAATACTGGCGCCAGCATTGCCACCTTTCCAATGATGTTTCTGATTCAAAACACCCAGAATCGCGATGCGCTCTCCAGTCATCTAAAATTGGATGAGGTGATCCGCTCAATTCAGGACGCCGACAATCGAATGATGAGGATCGAACTTTCTAACCGACGAGGAGCTGGAAGTCCTTGTGACCAACTACGACCAAGTGCGCTCAGAATATGAGCGCCCGTACCGAGACTTGATCGCACTCAAGACCGCTTCGCGGCCAACCCAAGCATGGGCGGGTGGGCCGCCAGCGATGGGCGCTCGAACAACATTGTTGCCATGTTTACTCGCAACAGGAAAGTGCTTCACAATCTAATTTGGGCAACTTAGCAGAAAAAGATTTCGAAATAAACAATACACTCCTGGAGGATTTAAATGAAAACTAAAACTGCTTCCGCCGTTTCAAAACTCATTTCGCGCGACGAACTCGTGGATCTATTAAATGAAGACTTATCACGGGAATATCAGGCGATCATTTCTTACGTGATTTACTCGCAAGTGCTCAAGGGCGCGGAATACATGAATATCGCCGACGAGCTGGCTAAGCACGCTGCTGAAGAGCTGAATCACGCTCTTATTATTTCCAATCAAATTGACTATCTCGGCGGCATGCCTACTGCGGATCCCAAGGCCGTTCGCACTTCGGAAAAAGCTCGCGAGATGCTCCAATTTGATCTGGATAATGAAACGGAGACGATCCGAAACTATCGTGAACGAGTGCGCCAGTGTGAAGAACTAGGCGAATATGCTATGGCCGAACACATTCGTGAGATTCTGATGGATGAGCAAGATCATCTTATTGCGCTCGCCACGGCACTGGGTCAAAACCCGCCAGTGATCAAATCTCGCGGCGGAAAGTAGATTTTGGGAAAGACTGTAACGCGGGCAGGACTGCCTAAGGCGAGTTCTGCCCGCGAAAGTCGGTGCGCTCGGAGCGCAGATTTAAAGGTGCACTTCGATCTGATTCACCACCTGCTGAACGTGCGGGGTGTTTTGCCCGAGATGTTCCGCGGCCCGCCTCTGATCGGCGCTCCTCACTTTACCTTTGAGTGTTAGAACACCGTTTTTGGCATCGAAGCTAATGTCTTGCTTGTCGAGACCGTGAGCAATCAGCCCAGCCTTGTATTCTTTCTCGATTGCGCTGTCGAGATTCGACGCAATGTCCTTAGCTTGCGCCTCGAATCCGACCGGCTGAACACTCACCTCATTAGCCACAACCCTACCCGGGGCCGCTGCCTTGGCTATATCAGCAGCTCGCTGTTTGGCCTCCTCGGAGTGCAAGGTGCCACCGAGGGTAATCGTATTTTTGTCCTTGTCTTCACTAACCGACACATCTTTTAGATCGGCCTGCTCAAGAGCTTTCACTACCGGGTCCTTGTAGGAAACCTCATTCGTCCTGGAGCATCCCAGGGTGACGAGGATCACAGTCGTCAGCGCTGCATAAAGCAGCTTATTTGGCATATCACATCTCCTTGTATCCGTTTATTGTCTGCATTGGGTCGCACCGGCAATGTACTCCGGCACCGACAACCCGCTGCTGTCACTCTTATTTGCGGATGACGGCAGCGTAGCGGTGAACACGTTCAGAATAAATACCGTAATCGCTGTAAACATCGGGTCGGGCTTCCTGCATACGCCCTTTTCGCATGTGATGCGCTCGCGCCCTACAGGAATTTCCCTTCCTGACTACGCAGCGTACTGGATAAGAACCTGGCGCGCTGGCATAGGAGAATCGTTGCCGGAGATACCACTACTTTCTTCTTAAGGAGATGGCGTATGGATACGAAACAGGGACAGTACACTTGCTCAACTTGCGGAAAGAAACTCGCTTCGCAGGACGAGTTGTCAGAACACGGAAAAACTTGCAACGGGTCTAAGTCGAAGAAGAACGGCTAGCTCCTCGGAAGGTCTGACACGTTTTACATGGGCACGCGGGCTAGAACTTGAATGTCAGGCAGCAGGTTAGCGCGCCAACAGGCGCGCCCGCTTAGGTAGCAACGACATCAACCCTTCAGACAGCAGCATCGAGACCCAACAAACGCCAGCCCCAATGCATTGAGCCGGTTCAATCTTTGATGACCGATGGTCTACGGACCGGGGAATTCGCCCGAGTCCCGAACAAGAACTTCGATTCTTGCCCCTAGAGATCGCCGATCGCCTGCTGATGTCCTTGCCAAGCACAGCGCGAGCCCATTTGGGCACCGCGCGCGTGTAGCGAGCTTGCCGTTTTGGAAATGCGCAACCAAGCCAGATTCATTTCGATAAGCTAAACAACAGCACTTCCCGCCTTACGCAAACGGACGAGATCACCACTACCACCGAGGCACCCAACCAAATATCGTGTTCCGTCTGAGCTGACCCCCACGGTCCCGCTGAGCTTCGGCTCGAACTGATAAAAGCTACCAGCGGTTGACCTCGCGTCGGGCACCACTTCGCTACCATTCAGCACCAGAATCTCGTCGAAGAATTTCTTGCGCGCCAGGGAACTCAGTCCCCTCCATTCCTTCGAGCGCTTGCGCCCAGTTCCGCTGCCAACTGCGGAAGATCGTGGCAGAGAAAGACCCACGCTTAGGGCGCTATTGAGCAGTTTGTTCATTGAACATCGGCGAGCCGTCGCCCATTTTTCGATCTCATCACACGTGCCCAGCGGCATAATAACCTGTGTCACTTTCGCTGTCACCTTCTCTCGCTTGCCGTGAAACAACGTGAGTGGCACCTCAGCCAGATCAACCGCTGCGATCGCCTCGTAGGTCAGCCGAGACAAGTCTTCTTTCCGACCCTGCTCCTTTCGCAGGTAGTTATCGACGGCATGCAGCAATCGGACACCGACAGCTTTTTGGGGGATCGCGGTTTCGTCGTCATCGTGGTCGGTCCTTCTTCTCGCTATGTACTAAGGCATCTAAATCTTGTGTTCCCCGCCAGTGAAATTCCGGCCAGGTTGGCTTCGAGATGTCGAATGTTGGCCAGAGGATCAAAATCCGGAGACTCGACGGGGTCCACGTCCACGTTCAAGCTCGTGTTTGAGTCCATCTTTCTCTCACGGGGGGGGCTGCGGATGGCACTGTATCTTTCCTTGCGCGCCGAACGTAGGTGCAAAAGTCTTTGTATCTGGTAGCGAGACCAACCTCACGACAGTGGTTTGTCTACGCAAGGGAAAGGATGGCCTTGTGGAAACGTTGCGTCCCCAAGTGTCCCCGGCTAGGAACTGGTAAATGGCGGTAAGCCCTTGAAAAGATTTGGCGTCCCCGACGGGATTCGAACCCGTGTTATCGCCGTGAAAGGGCGGCGGCAACATGGAAATACAACAACTTATAAGGCACGGGTCGCTCCCTAACGTCCTGTAAGGAACTGCAAGGAACAAAACAAAGTGTACCTTCCGTGTACCTCGAAATGCTGAGTCGCCAACCCCGAATCGACATATCGAGTCCTCCTCGTTCTTTTACGTTCTGGGCTGGGTTGGTCTCTGGGCTAAACAAAATGCCAGAAGTTTTATCGACCGTTCATAATGGCAAGATTCCGCAGTTTTCGTAAATCATCAAAGGTGATGATGTCTGTCGTCTCAAGGATTTGTTTGACTCGGGTCTGGAAGGTCATCGCTTGCAGCCGCGTGACGTCCCTGTTGGGAAAGGCCCGGTTAGCGGAAGGCTGCAGAGCCAGAACTAGTGTTTCCGCATCCAGTCCCGACAACGTCGCTATTGCGCCCAGCATTTGATCGAAAGTTTTTCCCTCCTTATCGACCCGCAAGGCTTCGTTCCAGAACTGCTGTTCGACGCGGGCGTGGTCGCCGAATCCGCCCAAAACAGTTGCGGTGAAATCGCCTCTCATGAGATGGCCTTCGGAAGTTGCCGGAAACGTCACATCGATCTGCCACTCGCCACCATCGTAGTGCAGAATCGCGTTCCCACCGTCAACGTTCGCCCTCGCAGTCTCGTCAAAGACCTTGAATGACTGCTGTTCAATAGTAAATGCCGGCCCGTTACCGAACAGTGCGATCCGCGTCCGAGCGTCCTTCGAGTACAGCGCCTGATTCAAATCGCTGGTGGGACCCGATTCTTCCTCCGACGCAAGGCGTCCGTCCTTCACAGGAACATATTCAAAGTGAATCTGCATCAATTGGCGAGGCTGGCTGACCACTCGGACACCGCTGGGGAGCTGCGCGACTCCCATCGCTCTGGCAAAGTTAGGGGCACTCGTGGCAGCCATTTTGACTTGGGGAGTCATGAGGCGGCTGTTGTATGTCAGCGCGATTACGGGTAAGGCTCCAACCGGTTTTTCCTCCAACAACATGACACTTGACCCTGGGGCTGATCCCAGCAATGGCACCTCAACGCAATTGCCCTGAGTTTGCTTGCACTTGTGAGTCGCTTCTGGAGGAACCATGAGGCCGCGCAAGAGTCGTCCAAGCGGCGGAATCTTAAATTCTCCGGATAGTACTCGGGAATGGTTGATCGCGGTACTCAGCAGCGACCCGGGAACGTATTCCGGCTCTTCCTCCTCGCGGTCTTGAGGGCGGTCGATAACCGGAGCCAATTGCACGGGTGCCTTGGCTAGTTGCAGCATAAGCGACCCTTCCTCCCTCTTTGGCGGCTTTCCGATTTGAAGTCGCAGATCAAAGTATCCGTGGAGTTGTCCGCCTGGATCAATACAGGAGTCTGCTTGAGAGGAGAAGGTAATCTTGAACTTCGTTGGCGACGCAGGCTTCTCGACTGTGACCATCGTTTGGCCGTTCACCTTCAAAATTGCGTTCAGGTCTGTTGAACCGACAGGGTTTAAGGTATTCACATCGTAGGCACCGAGGCTAAAAGCGGCAGGCGAGCTATTGACCGTGAAGGGCACAATGAAGTCCGCATCGTGTGGTCGGCTAGCCCATGGCCTCCAATCGGAGGGCACGGGTGATGGCAGAACAAAACCTCCGGTAGTATCAAAACGGGTGGAGTCGTCATTATGCGCAATCAAGTACCAGCGGTCCAACGAAGCACCATTTGCATCTCGGTCACGCCACCAAACAAGTTCCGTAGGGTGAATTTCTGGACGAGAACCATGTGCAGTGTCGTTCACCCACGGGCCGTAAAAACAGACATTTTGGGTATTGAGGCTGGTTAGTCCATTCGTCGTCGTCGAGACGATGTCGTAATGACTCGCTCCGCGGCCGAAGAACTGATTGATCCAGAATTGCTTTTGCGGAGTTGTCTCCAGTTCAAGGCAATCTCCTTTAGATTCACCTTGAGCGCATTCCACCATTTCGTCCCTGTTTGCTCCTAACCCCACAGCTTCGTCGAGCATCTGTCTGAAATAGCCATGGGGCGTCACGACATTATTCCAGTCTTGTTCGCTCGTCCATGTTGTGTGAAACCAGCTGAACCGATCAAGAATTCCGCACAAGACCTGTTTGTCTTCGTTGTAGGGTTGCCAGTAGCGCGGGAAACCCAAGATGCGGGTGCGCGCTTTGTACGTTAAGATGTGCGAACCTGTACCGTCGAATCCATTGATCCCTTGCTGCGAATCGAATGATTTATAGGAACCCGTCTGTTGCAAGGTGCAGGCGGCGGGAGTCCCTATGTTAGTCTCCTGCGAAACACAAAGATGAGTTGTCGTTATCGTGATCGTTAATAGCAGTGCTTTCCACCACATGGTGTTCCTCCCACCAAGCGCGCTCAGAAATGGGGAGGCGCTGGGTCTTGGAAGCCTTCGCCGGGAGTATACACCTGAAACACCATGGAAACACCGACTCCGATACCCCAGTGAAGTTGTTCCGTGCAGTAGCCCAATTTGGCTCAAGCAGGCGTGAACGGCTTCCTAGCTGTTCCACATGTGGTGCTCCTCTTGTCGGCCAACCCTGGAGCGTTCGCTCCTTGGTTGGCTCTCCGGTGCGACGGGCTTTCGGAGTTATGTCAGCTCTCCATGAGAACTCCAACGGTTTCGATGATTTTTGAGTTTATTGGACCTTTTTGGACCTATATATGACCCGCATCTCATTCATAACAAATGAGATAGTTCGCGGAGAGAGTGGGATTCGAATCTAACCAAACACGTACTTTCAAGGACTTACAAGACACGGGTGGCTCCCCAAATTCTTGATTATCCCCCTCGGTAACGCTTATTGGACACAAATTGGACACAGATTTTTGCAATACTTCTCTGCTCATACCTGTCGCCGAAAGAAGCGTGAATTCGTAGAGGCAACTATGCTGCCAACGATGAGCACCTCAACGGGCCGCACGAGCCCGCCCCAATTTCGCTAGTTCGAAGCAAACGATCAGCAGCAGTCGCACGGCCTTCCGTTGAGAGCCTGCCAGCACTCCTGCATGACCAGCGGCAGCAGGCATAGCGCAGCGAGCGGATCGGCCCAAGTGATCCCCCAGACCGCATTCACGACCAGACCCGCAAGCGCGATGATCGCCAAGTAACCGCACAGCGCAGACTCCGCTGCATCTGATCTCAGTGCTGCACTCGCGGTGACAGCGGACAGTCGGCGTTTCTGATGTGCGAGCAAGGGCATCACAACCGCCGCTACGAGCAATACAGCGATCCCCGCAAAACTCGTTTTCACTTCACGATATCCACGCAACGCCAATGAAGCGATGAGGGCTACGTAACCCGCTAACGCGAATAGCAAACCTCCCGCGATTCTCGCAGCAAGCTGTTCTTTCAGCTTCCCGTTTCCATTTGACCGGAAACGCCAATAAACCAATAAACAACAGTTGCAGACAAGAGTTCAACGGCGCTGTCGCCTCCAAACGCAAGCAACGCTGGACTATGGGCGCGCCAAGCCGCACCAAGAGAAACAGCGGCTTCCACCGTCATCCAGCTGATCGTGATGGCCTGTATCCAGACGATACGCCGGAGAACGCTTTGAGGGTTTCGCCACACCGTCGAAGACATAGACTCATTATGAACTCTTGGCTGTTTCACGGCTTCAAGTCTTGCGGGCTTCGGCGCAACATCCTGTGCAGCACCATTGTCCGGGATTGGCGCAGAAACACAAGTCCCGGTCATCTGGAAGCGTCTTGCGTTCGTTGAAGGTCACGATTGCACGTCGGGCCGGGGGGAGCTGGAGTTTCAGTTATGCTCCATCCCCTCCATGCCCTTCATGGACGGCATCTTCTTCATAGAGCCGAAGTGGACTTCGTTGGCAACCAGCTTGTCGCCCGCAGCGTCGGCATGGATGACTACTTTGTCGCCGACTTTCAAATCTTTCAGAGTGGCCGCTTAAGACACCCTCACGACAGACGAAATCTTCACCTGGCAGGGTAGGCTACGCCGGTGTTTCTCCACTCCGCCCTCTTTGGGTGTACGCCGCTCAGCCGCGGCTAGGGCGGGCGTTTCGGACTGCGCCGGTCTCGCGCCAAACTTAACCCCAAACGCGTTTGGCACTCACCGCGCTTTCCCGCACGTCCTGCCACCCTCCTTCGGCTCCGTTCTTTCCTGTCTCCGATCAGTCGTGTTTTGTCTGCTAGCGCCGGTGAAAGACAAAACAAGCCGGATTCGGCAGAAAGATGGAATGAGAAGGCGCCAGTGGTGCTGTGGTACAACCCTGGCTATCAAGAATTGCTGCCACTCGACCATCCAGGGCACGATGAACATCTACACCTAGACAGCCGCCCGGCGGTGCGTCAGGCACATCGGGAAATGTCGCTGTTACGGTCTGTACGTGAGGCGCTGCGCCCCCCACATCAATCCCTGGCTCTTGTCAATCCAGCGGGTCGGCTATTCCAGACGCTGTTCTGAGGCAACCGCCGGACTAGCCTTGCTGCGCCCTACTCGCGGCACCCCTATCGGGGCCGCAGTGAAGGCGGGTGCACTTGAGGAGGGCGATAAGGTACGTTTCGGTTTCCACCCTCGCCCGACGCGGATTGTTGTCGATGGTTGCTCGTTCGATCCGCAGAGGTGTGAATCAATCCCATGACGGTGGTAAGCAGGTGTTGGGCCCGCTGCCCCTTAGCGAAAAACGCGTCAGCGACCACTCCAAGGGGTAAATCGTCGCCACAGTAAGCTCCGCTCATTACCACAATTTTTACTTGCGGAAAGCGCATCCGAACCACGGGTAGGAATTCAAAACCGGACATGCGGGGCATTCAGATCAGAGATTATCAAGTCGGGTGGCATTCCTTCGATTCGCAAAAGGGCAGTGAAGCCGTCCTTGGCAGTAGCGACATCGTACCCTTCCGACGTCAACAACATTTCGAGGCTTTCGCGTACGCTCAGCTCGTCATCGACTACAAGAATGTGATGTTTTGAAGGATACATGAGCCCTCCCCGCTTGACACTGGGATATAAAAAAACTGGGACAAACGTGAGGGTCAAATGCTGCCATACCGGGCAACGTTAACCCATATTTGCCCCAGCCGTCCCCGTTCTCTTTGGGAGCGCTCCCGATTGAAAGAGATATTACTTCCCTCACCATCGTGTGACTGTTCAAGAGTGCTCACTTTGTCCCAATTGGTGCGGCCAAGCGTGATCTTCAAGACTGGGTGTCGTAACACAGGCGCTTGCACTCACAGCCCGGTGGAATGCCTGAAAATGGCGATTTTTCACCGAGAACCGTGCTGTAGTTACACTTGGGGTCGTTTGCCATGCGCTCGCCTGAGTAGGACGCAGTTAGAATTGGTGGTCATAATGTTGTTGTCCTGACGGCAGAAACACCCCAGGGTCAAGTCGGGCCGGCAGCTCGGGTGAACCAGGAGGCATAGCCGGATGTCGCTGCGTTATGTTTTTGAAAGAGCAGTTAAGATTCGACTGCTGCGCGGCTCCGACACGCGGCGTAGACCACCTGCCTCTCAATTCACCATATCCAGATTGTTGTTTAGGGTGTTAAAGATGCTCATCTGTAGGATCCGTGACTCCTCGACCACCATGGCGACCGTGTAGCCCTGTCTCCGTCGAAGTAGTCCGTGATCGCGCGCTGCTACGGAGATTGCGGCTTCCTCCGATAGCGGCAGGCGCAGGCGGACAATCAAATCGTGAAGGAGCCTAGGCAGATGACCGGTGCGGTCCTGGATGCTCAGCGGGATAGCGGTCAGTTCTTTGTCGTTCGCTACCAGTCCCATCCAGTGTTAAATGGTCGCGCCGAGGTCGCGCTCCAATATGGAGGCTACGCTCTCTGTAGCCAGTGACTTCCGATCTGTCGGGTGGGCGAGTCTCTTGTGGATGAGCTCCCTAAGTCTGGCGACTTCCATCGGTTTCACCAGGACTTCGTCTGCTTGGTCACGGATCGCGGCCATCGCCGCTTGCAGTTCTGGGTAACCGTTCAGCACCAATGTCACTGCCTGGGGTGGATGTGGCGCATGGTACTCACGACGGTGAACCCGTCACCCGCGTTCGGCATGTGCAGGTCGGAGAGCAGCACATCAAATTTTTCGGTAACGATGAGCTTCAGCGCCTCGGTTACGTTGTTGGCAGCGACGACCTCGAACCCATCGCCTTCGAGCGCTCGCCCCAACATATTGAGGACGACGGCATCGTCATCTACGAGCAAAATTCTAGATATGGTCATCGTGAAGTATCCTCCAGTCGCTAATCCCCACGCTAGGAGAGTTGCGAAGCTGAGCAAGAGTGACCATATACTGTGATATTTCCGATTTCGTAACGATCAGGAATAGTGACCGTTGCCGGAACCTGTGTTTGTCTTGATTGACCCAAGGATCTTGAGTTCTGGCGGAAACCACTGTGATCTGTCGGAAAACAACCACAATCCCGGCTTGGACGCGCCCGGAACCATCTAAGTACTTTCGCCTAGCGTGTTGAGGAAGCAGGGAGACCGCACCGGTTGTGTTCGTCATTCCGTCATGGAGGTAGCCGTTTCTGCTTGCTTTCCGCCGAAGTCTCCCGACGGAGTCCAGACTCCTCGGCGCCGATCTGCTGTAGAAACAGTGAGTTGCATTGGATCATGCTGGAGGGCCACCCAGTTGCTACAGCAAACGTGGAGTGAGGCATCGTTCTCCTCTTTCAGGTTCCCTGAACTAAGTCAGCCCATCTGGAGTACCCCCAACCTTAGCGAACCGACGACCCTCAGGAGGTTGACATGTTTGCACGCAACGTTGTCTTTTCATCTGAAATCGAACATGCTTTCTGACTACACGCGAACATTTGACAAGGACATTCTTCCGTTACTGCGCAGCAGAATGGTTTCAAAGACGAAATTACGTTCTCCAGTCCCGGCGGAATCGATGACACGACCGTCAGTCTGTGGGACAGCAAAGCCAGTGCGGAAGCTTACAACACCAATTCATACCCCGAAGTGCTAAAGACGCTGGCGAGATTTATTGAGGGAACGCCGAAGGTGCAGACCTCGGACGTTGTCAGCTCGACTCTTCATAAGCTCGCCGTTCACGCGGCAACATAGAACTGAGTGCGTTGCGGGAGGGTGGGGAAAGCCCACTCCCCCATGCGCCTTCTAGTAAGTACTAGGAAGGTGACTCACGAAGCACCAACAGGAGAGGTGAATATGACCAACGTACTAGTTGGAAATCTCGACTCAAACAGGACACCCGATGAGCTGCGCAAATTGTTTGAAGCCTATGGACTGGTTGACGCGGTGGAGATTATGACCGACCCTGCAACTCACTATTCGTGTGGGTTTGCGTTCGTGGAAATGAAGAACGATCTGGAAGCCGAGGCAGCGATCTCCCGCTTGAACGGTATGGTTTTGTGGGGAAAGCCAATTCTCGTGCAGGCGTGCATACCCCAGCTTGCAGGCTAGTGCCAGACCACCCAACGCTTAGTAGTCTTGTCGCTAGAGTGAGGAATTGTAGTCAGACCGCACGCTACAGCGCAATCCGTCATGGCGGTTGAAGAATTTGCAGCACCGTTAGCGCTCACCAACTTGGAGAAGTCCTATATAGAGAGCTCCAGACTCAGCAGTTGTGAGAATCGCCGCCTCTTGTTAGTACGGCTGCCTTGAGATTCGGCCTTTTCGGGGCGGGTGCGCTGATCCTGGGAATAGAGGTCTCCCCCTTCGTTTTGCATTCGGGCCTCGGCATCTTCGTCCAAGTGCCGCTCTGGTGATGAGGAGATTCTGCCGGTTATGGGCCTCCCTCGGCCAGCAGATGGTAAGCAACAGTGCACACTCTTCCAGTGCTTCGATGTCGTGCACTACGCCGCAGTCAAGCACCAATAGATGTCCAGCAGGAAGATTGACATTCCTGTGGGCTAAACGCACAGCGATCCGCCCCTTCAATGCGTGGATGGAGATTCTCCCTTCCGCTCTGTGCTGATGCATTTGCGAGCCGCCTTTCATGAGAATCAGAGAATCAGAACGATCCGGAAATCAGGATATTTCGCCAGTGTTTTAGAGCTTCGGCCACTTTTCCGTTCCCAAGAGTCTTCTCGCCGGAGTTGCGCTAGCTCCTGCTCCAAATCAATGTTTAAGAGGGGGTCGGCGAGTCGAGGCAACCGATTTAGTGCCTCCCTGCCGGCTCCCGGAATACAAACGCTGAGATTGGTAGCCATAGTTGAATCCTCCCTGTCGCACGAGTGTTATCTTGCTCAAATCAGCATAGACACTGGCAAGCACAACAGCGCAATACAGTGAATCCTCGACTGACCTGTTTAGATTCCGGCTTCCCGGATAACTGCCCCAGTGGTTTGTCAGTTATTCAATTCACAGTTCGCGTAAAGCGCCCTAGCGCGAAGTGGAGCGAGGTCTAGCTTTTCATAAAGAAGAAAAACCTCCATTTGCAATGCACGCTGTGCGCTTACTCCGGCGGTCCCAATGCAAGGCCATCGGGTGAAAAACGGTAAAATACGCGGGCACCCGTCGAGGTTTGCTTACCAAAGTGTGGCGAGTCTCGGGTGAACGCTGTATTGCCCACGGAAGATCGGGCTCGATCACGCCTCTGGAAGCAGGAATGATACTTGCTTCGGCAGCCAATATGGAATAAGAATGCCTGATTGCCTCGTCGGGGATGGAATGAGTCGTATTGGAGCTTATGGCACTCACAATTCTAATTGTGGATGACAGCGTGGTCTTTCGTCAGAGCCTCCGGACCATGCTCGAATCGCGCGTCGATTGGGAGATATGTGGCGAGGCTGCGGATGGCATGGAGGGTGTCGAAAAAACCGGTCCCTTATTCCGAACCTTATCCTCATGGACCTCTCCATGCCGCGCATGACTGGTTTAGAATCCGCCGCCGAGATATTGAAAGAGTATCCAAAGGTTCCGATTGTGCTCTTGACCCTCTACGTCACCAAGCAACTAGAACAGGAAGCTCGAAAGATTGGAATTCGAGCGACCGTCTCAAAAGCCCGGATGCATGAGCTTGAGGACGGCATCAACCAAGCTTTGCAGGGCGAACAACTGGCTCCTCCCCTCTGAACGGATATTCGTTATTGTGTTAACGCAATGGCTTTTCTGATATAAGTTATGAGTCGCCCAGCCCTCGGTATTGCCCTAATCTCAGATGGGTTCCTCCTGGAAAAGAGAACGCTCGTGCCCACTCGCCTGCGCAAGGACACAACGAAAAAGCGGGCGACTTCCTCTTTAAAAACCCCATCGAAACTCAATCCCGTCGTACCAAACGGTATGGAAAAGTCGGGCCAGGGAGAAGCCTTTGCCATTGTTGCGGTAGGCGCGTCGGCTGGCGGATTAGAGGCTTTCACGCAGTTGCTGCGCGCGCTGCCGGACGACACCGGCATGGCATTTGTATTCATCCAGCACTTGGACCCCAAGCACCGCAGTCTGTTGTCGGAGCTGCTGGCGAAAAGCACCAAGATGCCAGTCGTGGAAGCAAAGCACGGTACAACCGTTGCAGCCAATCATGTCTACGTCATTCCTCCGAATGTGAACATGGGAATCTTGGCGCTGCGCCTCCAGCTCACGCCACGCACGGCGGGACCGGGTTTGCATACGCCGATTGATTTCTTCATGCAATCTCTGGCGGAAGCCCGAAACAGTCGGGCTATTGGAGTGGTTTTGTCGGGGACCGCGTCCGACGGAACGCGTGGCTTGGCCGCGATCAAAGCCGAAGGCGGCGTTACGTTTGCGCAGGAAGAAAAGTCGGCCAAGTACTCCGGCATGCCCCACAGTGCCATGGCCTCGGGTTCTGTCGATTTTATCCTGCCACCCGACAAGATCGGACGAGAGCTCGCGACGATCGGCTGGCATCCTGCGCTGAGCCTTCCACCGGCACTCACCCAGAGCACGGGCGTCACAGAACGCAAGGTGTCGGCCGGTAACTTTGACAAGATTTTCGCCCTGCTACGGAAGAACGACGGCGTCAACTTCTCGAAATATAAACCTGGCACCATCCAACGACGAACGCTCCGGCGCATGGCCAGCCATAAAATCGAAAAGGTCAGCGATTATGCGGTGTACCTGGAAAAACATCCGGAGCAAACGGAACTGCTTTGCCAGGATCTGCTCATACCTGTGACAAGGTTTTTCCGCGATCCTGAAGTCTTCGCAACCTTAAAGCGCAAGGTACTCCCGGCTATCGCCAAGGACAAGACGAACAAGGGAACTTTAAGAATTTGGGCACCTGGGTGTTCGACCGGAGAAGAGACTTACTCTCTAGCCATCGTCCTGCTCGAATATCTAGGCGAGAAGGCCTCCAGTTTTCAGATCCAATTTTTCGGTACAGACGCCAATGCGCGCGGGGTTGGAAAGGCGCGCGCGGGAATCTATGAAGAAGCGATTTCGCAGGAGGTTTCGCCAGCGCGCTTGCGGCGCTTCTTCACGAAAGTGGAGGGCGGATACCGGGTCAGTAAAAGCGTTCGAGACCTGTGTGTCTTTGCCAAACAGAATCTAGTTGAAGACCCACCGTTTTCCCAAATGAACCTTGTCGTTTGCCGCAACTTGCTGATCTATTTGGGGTCCGAGTTACAGAAGAAAGTCATGCCCTTTTTGCATTATGCGCTGCGACCTTCTGGCTTCCTGCTCCTCGGGAACGCGGAAAGCGCTGCCGCATTCCCGGCTTTGTTCGCTCCCGTCGACAAGAAACACAAGATTTTCATGAAGAAGGTAGCGAAAAATCGGCTGCACTATGATTTTTCCGCAAACCACTACCCTCGCGAAACAGCCACAGCGCCTGCGGCCAAAGAACTCCGCAATGCCTTGCTGGAGGTAGATCAGCAACAGGAGGCCGACGGCATTGTTTTGAAAAGGTATGCGCCGCCCGGCGTCGTCATCCATGAAAATATGGAGGTCGTGCAGATTCGTGGTGACGTGGGCAACTTTATCGAACTGGGTCCTGGACGGGCCACCCTAAACCTTTTGAAGCTTGTAAAGAAAGAGTTAGTTGCAGAACTGCGGACTGCGCTGAACCAAGCCAGGAAGAATCAGGTGCCGGTACAACGAAAATCTGTGGAGTTCCTACATAATGGCCTGCCTCAGTGTGTGAATATTTCCGTGGAACCACTTCGGGCTTCCAGAGAAAATCATCAATATTTGATCGTTTTTGAATCGGCCGCACCTACGGTTCCAGCCCAGGTGAAACGCGGGGGGAAATTGCGTGCCGCGGGCCCCGCAACGAAAGAAGAGATTGCAGAGCTACGGCGAAAGGTCACCACTAGCGAGGAACATTTTCGCTCCCTCGTTGAGTCCAAGGAAGCCAGTGACGAGCAATACCAGTCCGCCAATGAAGAGATACTGTCGGCCAATGAAGAACTACAGAGCACGAATGAGGAGCTGGAGACATCGCAGGAAGAGCTGCAGTCGACCAACGAAGAACTGAACACCGTCAATGACGAACTCCACAACCGGAATGTGGACCTTGACCGGGCCATTAGCGATCTGAACAACGTCCTCGCCAGCACGAGTTTGCCGGTTGTGATGGTGGATCGCGGTCTGCGCATCCGGCGCTTGACGGATGCTTCCGCCAAGATTTTTAAAGTGCTTCCTTCCGATATTGGGCGTCCGATTGGAGATATCCGATCCGACATCAATGTGCCCGACCTGGATCAACTGATTGCCAGCGTTATCAACACGCTCACGCCCTGTGAATTGGAAGTGCAGGATAAAAAAGAGCACTGGTATTCCCTGCAAATTCGGCCTTACCGGACGACGGACGACAAGATCGATGGAGCTGTCGTCGTGCTGTCGGATATTGATGTGGCGAAAAAATCGAGCAAACGCCTCCAAAAATCCAAAGACTTTGTGGAAGACACGCTGGAAACACTACGCGAGCCGATCCTGGTTCTCGACGAGGATTTGAAGGTGCAGTATGCGAACAAGTCATTCCTGGCAAACTTTGCCGTGAGCCTCGATCAAACAAAAGGACGATTTCTTTTTGACTTGGGTAACGGGCAGTGGAGAATACCTAAGCTGCGAGCGGCTTTGGGGGAAGTTGTTGCGCATGGCGCCACCTTGCTGGACTTTGAAGTTGAACACGACTTCCCAGGCTTGGGCTGGAAAATGATGTTGCTGAATGCCCGGCGCATTGAGGATGGACATAGCGACGAACCGCTCATGGTGCTTGCCATCGATGACATCACCGAGCGCAAGCGGGCGGAAGAAAACGTCCGCGTAGCCAGCGAGCGTTTCCGCTTCATGGCGGAGTCCATGCCGCAAAAAATCTTTACTGCGACGCCCGCTGGCGACATCGACTACTTCAACCAACAGTGGCTGGAGTTTGCCGGTCTCTCGTTCGAGCAGATTCGCGACTGGGGTTGGACTCAGTTCGTCCATCCCGAGGATGTCGAGGAAAACGTTCGGCAGTGGCAGCACGCCATCGATACTGGGGAACCATTCATGTTTGAACACCGGTTTCGCCGCGCCGATGGCTTGTACCGCTGGCACTTAAGCCGAGCCCACGCGATGCGCAATACCAAAGGCAACACCATGATGTGGATTGGTTCCAATACCGACATTGACGACCAAAAACAGGCTGAACAGGTTCTGGAGAAGCGAATTGAAGCGCGGACTGCCTCGGTGCGGCACCTCTCCCTCAAGGTCTTGAACATGCAAGATGAAGAGCATCGGAATCTTTCTCGCGAGTTGCACGACAGCCTAGGCCAGCACCTGGCCAGCATGAAAATGGGTATTAGTCGAGTGCAGCAAGGCGACGTGCCGGGAAAACAGACTGAAATTCTGTCTCAAGTGTTGAAGTCTCTGGACCATTGCATAGATGAAACACGCACGATTTCGCATTTGTTGCACCCGCCGCTTCTAGATGAGCTCGGGTTCGCCTCCGCCGCCAAATGGTACATCGAAGAGTTTTCCCGACGGAGCGGCATCCAGGTGAATCTTGAGTCTTCGAGCGATTCCCAACGCTTGCCGCGCTCCGTTGAACTTCCCCTCTTCCGGGTGCTCCAGGCCAGTCTGAGCAATGTTCATCGCCACGCTGGGAGTCTTTCGGTGGACGTTCTTTTCGACATCAGCGCGGGGGAAGCCAAGCTCGAGATCAAAGATTGCGGCAAAGGCATCAACCAGGAACTACTTGCCCAATTCAACCTTACGGGGGCTGGGGCGGGGATTGGTCTCACGGGTATGCGCGAAAGAATGCGCGAGCTGGGTGGCCGATTGGAAATCGAATCCAGTGGGAACGGAACCGCTGTCCGCGCGGTTATTCCAGTAGCGGCTTCCAACGCCGCGAAGAAATCGAATCGCGATTAGCTCCCTTCACCTGGAGTTGTCCTTTCCCTTACGGTTCACCGCTTTCTTGTTTGGGATTTTGATTTTAAGTTCCTGGCAGGCGGCATTCTACGGGAAGACTTACAGAGAGCGACAGCCAACTCAATGACAACTTGCGTTGTCGGCAAACTCGCGGCTGACCATCATTCCATTCAGGAAATTGCCGCATTCGGAAATTTTCGCCAGCAGCGGGTCGTCCTGCTTTGCGTTCGGATTGACCGTCTGTTCCGCATTGAGCACCTGGATAGCCGCTTGGGTCTGAGTGTCCCAGGCTCGCAAATTGGCAAATTCATTCTTGAGCAACTGCAAGGCTTGTTGGTCTGGCCCCATAGTAGCCGCCACCGACATCTGCTCCAGACTCCTCTCCGCGCGGCTGCGCTTGGGCTCTGCAACCGCAATGACAGAGTGCGAACTTATGCGAATCGACAAGAAAGCAATGACCCTTGCGCTTAGCCGCGAACATAAATTGTCCGATATGTTTACGGCATATTTATTATCGCGGAACCTCCGATACGAAGCTGACTTGGTTGACCAACTGTTTAGCTCCGGTGAAAAAAGACTAGCTCGAATTCTGCTCTTGCTATCTCACTTCGGAAAGGATGGCAAGGCGGCGACTGTAATCCCTAAGATCAGTCAGGAGAGCCTCGCAGAGATGGTGGGTACAACCCGGTCGCGGGTGAGCTTCTTCATGAACAGATTCAGGAAGTTGGGTTTCCTTGACTACGGCACCGAAGGCTTGCAGGTCCACAGTTCACTTCTCACTGTTGTTCTCCACAACCAGCCTGACTAAAGCGCGGGTAAAAACGGACAAAGGGTGGTGGGTGCAGCAGCGAGCTCTAAGAATTTGAGTTCCAATGCTTCTTTCTCCGGGATAAGCTGCGATCCGTTCATTCCCTCGCGAGAAGAACCGCCTCGGATTTCTGGACAGTGGGAGAACCGAGCATTTTCTCTTCGTCCTTGTTCATCGATACCTCAGTCCGTAAAGTCGGACCAGTTTTGCGCCATGGACTGAGAGCCACATGCGCGGCGACTGTACAGAATTCTTGTATTGAATCGGGCTAATTTTGAAAGACAGTCATGTTTTAGCGCCGCGGTGAACCTCAGTCAGTCCAAAGCTCACGCTCGGTAAATTTGCTGGATCTTCGTTGCCAGGCCGACGTCGTTTTTCGTCAGACCGCCCGCGTCGTGGGTGCATAGATCAACCTTCACTTTGTTCCATGAATTCGACCAGTCCGGATGATGATCCATTTTCTCGGCTGCCAGTGCGACCCGCGTCATGAATCCGCACACTTGCGGGAAGTCTTTGAATTTGAAAACTCGGTGCAAGCTTCCGTTCAGCAGACGCCATCCACTGAGATTCCGCATTTCTCCAGCAATCTTCTGTTCAGAGAGTCTTTTCACTGCCATCGACGTCCTCCTTTGTTTCGTCGAGTAAGCACTTGCCTATGCGGATCCGACTACGCCGCACATTTCGTCTCTGGACCATTCCTGTGGCAGATTTTGAACAGTCCATCCGAAGGTGCGAGACATGCGGCACGCCCTTTCGAGCGATCCTCATTCGACGAAAATTCTTGGAGGGAAATAGGACTAAAGCTTGAGCGAAGCCTCCCACCGATGCACACGCATGAATGGGAGGCAGGCCCCAATCCGCAACGACTACTTCCGTTCTTTTTTGTTCCGATTACGCAACTTTCTCTTGCTCTTTGAGAGCGTCTCTTTCCGCCCCGAGAAAGGTCAACAACCCTTGGTTCACTATGTCGGCGTGCGTCCAAGCGATGCCGTGAGGGCCGCCTTTTACAACCAGCAACTCACTCCCCTTCACGAGCGCATGGGTCCGTTTGCCGGTGGCGGTGAACGGGAGAATTCGGTCTGCGTCGCCGTGAATGATCAACGTGGGAATTTCGATTCCTGCGAGATCTTTTCGGAAGTCGGTCAACCAGGCTGCGACGCAATCGAAAGTACCCGTGGGAGAGGCGTCGGCTGCGACGTTCCAATTCGACTGAACGACTTGGCTGCTAACGCGCTGGCCACCTAGAACGTCAAAGTTGTAGAAGTCTGCAAGAAAGGAAGAAAGAAATGCCAGACGGTCCGCAGTGATAGCTTTCTCGATTCCGTCGAAAACAGCGCTAGCAGTGCCCTCGGGATTTTCATCCGTCTTGAGCAAGAATGGCGTAATCGATGAGATGAAGACCGCTTTCTTCACGCGCTTGCTAGGGTAGGCGCCCAAATACCGGGCCACCTCACCTCCCCCCATGGAAAACCCAACCAAGGTTGCGTCGCGAAGGTCGAGTTTGGTTAGAAGCTTCTCCATATCCGCAGCGAGAGTGTTGTACTCGTAGCCCGAGACAGGCCGACTCGACTTACCGAATCCCCGTCGGTCGTAGGTAATGACTCGATAACCAGCACCGAGCAGGGCTGGCACCTGCTTTTCCCATGAGGCCCCACTCAGTGGCCAACCGTGGACCAGAACAACGGGTTCACCAGCACCGTGGTCCTCGTAGTAGAGATTGATGTTGCCTGAATTTTCCTGACCAACCACGATGTATGGCATTGAAACTCCTCATTCTTTTCCTGATCCGCGGTCGCATTCGCTATCTTTGCGTTGAAGCGTGGTGGCGCTTCCAGCAACTCTGGCAATCTGTCTAAAATGTACGGAAGCTCGCGAACTTTCAAAATACGTCACGTGAAGACCACTGATCTGTTCAGAATTGATCACTCGTCGGAACTATTTTGCAGGGCAAGCAAGAGGCCTGCGGTCACGCTGTGAGGAATGCCAGGGAATAGAATTACCAACTCCGTATTAGCCGGCCTTTAACGTTCGTGCGCTAAAGCCAATAACTTTATTGCGATTTCGGCAGCTGGCAGCAAATAATCGATGTGGCCGGTCTCCACCGCGTGGCGCGGCATGTCGGGAAATGATGCGTCGGATTGCGCAAACGTCAACCCACCGGCGTCCTTGATAGCCTTCAGAGCGGCGCTGCCGTCGTGGTCCAAGCCGGAGAGAATCACGGCCACCGCGCGCGGTCCGGTCGCCTCCGCCAGCGAACAGAGGAAGATGTTGATCGTTTTAGGCCAACCCGGCGGCCGCGATGTTGTCCGCAAATGAAATACATTTTCGGTCATGGTCAAGTCCATGCGAGGCGGCATTACAAAAACCTGATTTGGTTCAAGGCGCATGCCTTCTTCAACCTCCACAACGTTCATTTTTGTCACCGTGGCGAGGAGTTGCGGTAGCAAATGCGCGTTCTCAAGCCTTCGGTGCGGAGCGATCACAAAGGCCATGTCCGTGTCCACGGGCAAGTTTCGCAGAATATCCATGTATGCTTGCAATCCCCCAGCCGAACCTCCCAGACACACGACGCGAAAATCTTCGCCTGCGGTACTTACCTTCATAGGTCTCACAAAAAGTGCCCTCCTATCGACTCCGGAACGGGTCGCGCAAGGATGCTGATCAACCTTGCGGTAAGGTCGCGTTTGCAAAAATGGACACCCTGTTCGTCGAAACTACTCACAGCTTTTTCGAAAAGGCAGCTTTTCGTTTCTGCTGATCTTGGCTGACCGACGCTCAGCGCTATAAGAAGCCTTTCAATTCGACGTGGAGTTCCGCCGGCTCTTTGTTTGACAGGCGCCGCAGTCAGGCTCCGCCGACGACTGCAAGTGCAGTTCATCGTCGTAGGAGATTCTCCCATAATTGCTTTATCGAAGATGGTCGAATTGCTGGATCCACCATGCAAGTCTTTCACTAGTCGATGGAGCTCACCGCTCGTGATCAGATCGCGACGATGTAATCCAGCCAGATGGATTGCCCACAGTCCTGAGTTGTTTTAGTGCGTTCATAGTTTTCTCTCCAGGCGTCAGCGAGACCAGCACCCGGAGTCAGGCAGCGGCAGCCCGCCATCTCGGTATCTCAATAGCCAGAAAATTCTTCCGCCCGAATGTCATCCTCTTCAACCCCGGCGCTCACCAGCGTCTTCTTTATAGCCGCCACCATGGTAGGAGGCCCGGCAATGTAGTAGATAGGTCCCTGCAGGACGGCGAGATGCCTGGACAGCATGTCCTTGTCTATCAGAACCGTCTCGCCTTTCCATTCTTTCTTCGACTTGGACATTTCTGTCATGGTGCAGATCAAGCGGAAATTGGGATTCGTCGTCTCCAAGGTCTGCAGAGTGTCTAGGAAAGCTGCGTCTTCTGGCCGCCGATTGGAATAGAACAGGTATAACTCTTGCTGAAGCCGGTCCCAGTCCGCCTGCCGCACAATGCTGTGAAAAGGTGTAATGCCGATTCCGCCTGCGAGGAACACTGCTGGCTTTGGCGGATTCTTGTGTAGGGTGAAGGAGCCTGCGGCGGGGCTTATCTGCACTTCCGTGGCTAGCGCCATGTTCTTCAACGAGCGCTTGAACGCCGTGTTTCGCATTCGGGTGGTGAAAATTAGCTCGTTTTCAAATGGAGGACTTGCGATGGAAAAGGTGCGTGTGTTTCCCTCTGTGTCGGTTTCTTTAGGGTTGCGAAGTGTCACGTCCGCATACTGACCTGGGCTGAAGTCGAATCCAGGAGGCTTCTCGAAATGAAAGGCCATAGTACCTTCGGCAACTTCTTCTCGACGCATCAGCTTGGACCAGTGACCTACCATCGGGACCGCCTCGATAGCCATGGCTACCTCCTTACAGAGTGTTTGAACCGTGTTCCGTTTCAACCGCCGGAATCCCATCGCTATCGCTGCAATTCTCGTCATCCATTCGCGACAATGCTGCTTCGTCAACGCGGCGAACGGCTTTGCACTCAACTGTACCAAGTCGAGATCTAACCGATCCGGTCAATAATGCTCACATTCATCTTCGGCGGGAAACTGTGCCATGTTGACCATTCTTTAGTTGGTGCATCGTCGATCATCAATGCTGTCACAAGAACAAACGGCTTCGATCATCCAGCATGGAGAGTGGTCTCGACCGGCGCGAACGACTGCCCCATCGATATAGAAGCAGCGTTGATTTGACGCTTAGGCTTTCAGACGTACGGAGGTGTTGCATGACTACGAACCCTAGCGTTTGCCATCCAGGCGAGGGCAGTAAGGCCTTGAACAGACTGCCGCAGTTAGCTGAACCGCTACTGCAATTCGACTTGCAGAAGGAAGTTGAGCAACTCCGCCAGCAAGAGTCGTGGCATCGCGAAACCGGACGGAGTTCGAAGACGCTTGCGAAGTATCCAGACTTCCGAATCATTCTCGTGTTGA
>JAYVEP010000170.1:0-10584 GCA_043749225.1 Acidobacteriaceae bacterium | reverse complement strand
CCGCCATGCGGAAAAGCCTAAAGGATCTCGGCGGGCGCCCACCGTTTAACGACGGGTTCAAAAGCGGCCCTCCTCACGGCCAAGTGGGTCGACTTTTAATTTTCGCGGCAAACCTCTGCACTGTTGTGTGTTGCATAAGCCTGATTTGTTATTTCGAGCGCAGCGAGGAATCCCTTGCGTTGCCGGAGTCTTTCCCGTCGGTTTCTCCAGTAGGAGGAATTTCCTCGCTAAGCTTGAAATGACAATTTCAACGCCCCCCGTAACTTGCTCTCCGTCCCATCCATCCTTAAACTGTTACCTAGCGTCTAAATCCTTAGCAGCGGACAAACATCCTTCGTGTTCCCCAGACTCTTTCAAATCGGCAATTTCAGTCTTCACACCTACGGTTTCCTGGTTGCGATTGGCGTTTTGCTGGGCCTGTTACTATGCGTCCGAAACTCGCAGCGCCTCGGGATCAACCCCGACGACGCCTGGAATCTCGGCATTTGGGTGACGCTGGCTGGCATTCTGGGCGCAAAAATCCTGCTGATCGTGAATGACTGGGGCTTCTACACCCGGAATCCTGCCCAGATCTTCAGCATGAACACTTTGCGGTCCGGCGGAGTTTTCTCCGGGGGATTGCTGGCAGGGCTCCTCGCAGCGGCTTGGTACATGTATCGCCACAAGATGCCGCCGTTGCGCACTTGCGATGCTTTCGCGCCGGGACTGGCGATTGGTCACGCCATTGGGCGCCTGGGCTGTTTCGCCGCCGGCTGTTGCTATGGCAAGGAAACCCACGCTGCTTGGGGCGTGGTCTTTAAGAATCATCTGGCGGCAGACTGGGTCGGGACTCCTTTGGGTGTCCCGTTGGAGCCCACCCAATTGATGGAGGCGGTCTTCGAGTTCTTCAATTTCCTGCTGCTCATGTGGCTCATCAGGCGGAAGCACGCGGACGGCCAGGTGTTTGGCACCTATTTGGTTCTCTACGGCATTGCCCGTTTCTTCATCGAATTCCTGCGCGGTGATCCCGGGCGCGGCCAGGTTTTCGGCGGAATCATCTCAGGCACGCAACTGATCGCGATCGGACTGGTGGTCGTGGGAGGCTTGTTCTGGCTCCGACGAGCACCTCGCCCGGAAGTAGCGGCTTCTTGATCTCTCTATTCATCTCGGTGTCATTGAGACACCGAGAAGTGCGAGAACTGAAAAAGCTCATCCCGGTTTTCTCCGTGTCTCCGTGTGTCCGTGTCTCCGTCGTTCCGTGGTGAAAAAGCAATCGCATGATTTCCGAAGCTCTGCAAACATTCCTCGCGACCTCCGACGATGCCGGCAAACGGCTCGACCATTTCCTCGTCGCGAATTTTCCCGACATCAGCCGCAGCCGCGTGCAGCAGCTGATTGCCGAAGAAAAAATTTCCGTGAATGGAAAGCCGGAGAAAGCTTCGTTCAAACTGCGCGGCACGGAGACGATTGAGATTCTGGGCGTGGTCGAACTGCCTCCACTGCGCGCCATTCCGGAAGACATTCCCCTCGATATTGTCTACGAAGACGATGATTTCGCGGTCGTCAACAAATCCGCCGGCATGATGGTGCATGCCGGAGCAGGCGCCACCAACGACGCGCGCAACATGGGCACTCTGGTCAATGCGTTGCTGCATCACTTCAATAGTCTCTCCAGCGTGGGCGGCGAAATGCGGCCCGGCATCGTGCATCGCCTGGACAAAGGTACGAGCGGATTGTTAGTCGTTGCGAAAAACGACATTGCCCATCGCAAGCTGGGCGACCAGTTCGCTAACCGCGAGATTAAGAAGACGTACATCGCGCTCGTTCACGGCTGGCTCAAAGAACCCAAAGGCACGATCAAGAACATCATTGGCCGCGACGCCATCCGCCGCACTCGCATGACCACACGTCGTGCCGAAGGCCGCGAGGCGATTACCGACTATCGTGTGACGAAGAAGTTCGATACTCCCTGGGGCAAGTTTTCGCTGGTGGAACTTAAGATTCACACGGGCCGCACGCACCAGATCCGTGTGCACATGTCGTCGTTGGGACATCCCGTAGTCGGAGATACGCTCTACGGCGCGCCGCGACAGATACGCATCCAGTCGATTACGCCGATCAAGAAGCGTAGCGAGATTGCCGCCAACGCTGCACTGTCGATTTCGCTCGATCGCAACTTTCTTCACGCCGCGGCGCTGGAGTTGACGCATCCAAGTAGTGGAGAAGTGATGAAGTTTTCGCGCCCGCTTCCCGAAGAGCTGACCGACTTTCTGGCGCAGTTGGAGCGCGGGCGTTTGGAAGAGGCAGGTCAGCACAACCAGTGAGTCTGTGTTGGTTTGATACCTGACCCGCTTTGGCGACAATGAGTGACCTAACGGAACTATGCGTGCGAGCCATGTCCGATATAATGAAGCACTTCCATACAATGAGTTTCCTAATGAAATTGCGCGCGCCTGGCCGCTGGTTTTGCTCTCTAAGCATCCTGTTGGCAGGGTTTGCCGTTGCCCAGACACCGAGTACGCAGGCCCCTCAAGCGGAGTTGCCGTCCGCCCCGTCCGCTGTGGCAATGCCAAAGAAGCAAGCGCCAGCGCCGCCGACAACCGCGCCATCAGCAGCTCCGGCGGCGACCCGAGCTGCATCGACCCCAGCTGCATCGACAGCGACTTCATCTACTAGTTCTGCTGCGACAGGTACTTCGCCGCAAGCCCCAGCGCAGGGCTCGACGCAAACATCTGACGAAAAGCGAGTTCAGCCTCCTCCGGGCGCCGCAGCGCAGCCGCCAGAAGAAGATCCGAACGCTGTTATTCGCGTCACGGCGAACGAAGTGAACCTGGTCTTTACCGTCATCGACAAGCACGGTCATTTCATCAAGAATCTCAAGCAAGAAGATGTTCAAGTGCTGGATGACTCGAAGCCAGTTACAAGAATCAGGAGCTTCAGTAGTCAGACCGATTTGCCGCTGCAGGTAGCGCTGCTGGTAGACGCAAGCAACTCCATCCGCGACCGCTTTAAGTTTGAGCAGGAAGCCGCCATCGAGTTCTTGAATCAGATCATTCGTCCGAACTATGACAAGGCGTTCGTGGTTGGATTCGACGCCACGCCAGAAGTGACGCAGGATTTCACGGACAATTCCGAGGAACTTGCCAAGGGAGTACGCTCTCTCCGTCCCGGCGGTGGTACAGCCATGTACGACGCGATCTATTTTGCCTGTCGCGATAAGCTGCTGAAAGCCCCGCGTACCGGCCCGCTGCGCCGCGCCGTAATTTTACTCAGCGATGGCGATGACAACCTGAGCCACGTTAGCCGCGAGGAGTCCATTGAGATGGCCGAACGCGCCGAAGTAATCGTGTACAGCATCAGCACGAACGTTTCTGGAAACAAGGGGAAAGGCGACAAGATTTTGGAACGCATCTCCGAAGCGACCGGCGGCCGTGCGTTTTTCCCGTTCAAAGTGCAAGACGTGGCCGATGCCTTCACCGAAATTCAAGATGAGCTGCGCAGCCAGTATGCTCTCTCATACCGCCCGCCTGAGTTGCGTGCCGATGGTAGCTATCATCCCGTTCAGATCACAGCGCTCAATCCGAAGAACTTGCGTGTGCGCTCCCGACACGGCTACTACGCGCCATCGCCAAAGAAGCGATAAGCTGGCTGCAATCGAGTAGGCCCAGGCGCCCTCGCCTGCGACATCGGGCAAAGCCCGAAGGGTTTTCGATTACAGCCGGAAACCCTTCTGCCGGAAATCCTTCTGCCGGAAACCTTCTTAAGACCGGACAGGCGAGCCGCCTGTCTCTGCGCGATTTGCTCCCGAATCCGCCCTGTCCCCTTTACTTACTGACCAGTCCCGCTCAATCCCACCACCTGCGGACTTCCCGTCGCCCCGTGTATCACCGTGACCGCGCCCTTGATCGTTCCAATAGCGGAAGGCGCGAACGTTACATTGAGGGTGCATTTGCCGTGTGCCGCCACTGCGCTCCCGCAAGGTGTAGCCCCTCCCGGCGCGGCTGAGTACTCGCCGCTGGCTGCAATGCTCGTAAGATTTAGAACAATGTTCTGGTTGTTTGCCAGTGTCACTGTTTTCGGCGCGCTCGTCGTTCCCACAGTCTGAACAGCAAACGTCAAGCTGGTCGGAGAGAACGTCACCGGCAGCACCGCCGTCCCTGAGAGTCCATAAATCTGCGGCGTTACAGGAGCATTCGTGGAGATCGTCACCGAACCCGTCACCGTGCCATTGATGGAAGGCGTGAACGTCACCGCGAAGGTGCACTTCGCGCCTGCCGCGAGGCTGCCGCCACAAGGAGTCGTGCCGCTTCCCGCAGCCGCGTAGTTTCCTGCCAAGGCAACGGAGTTAATACTCACCGAGGACGCGCTATTGTTGGTGACGGTCACGGTTTTCGCAGTGCTGGTCGTACCCACCAGCTGCGCCGCGAACGTCAACGATGCCGGAGCGAAGGTGAGGGAAGCAGTTCCCCCGCCCGATCCCGTTCCGGAAAGCGCAACCGTCTGCGGACTCAACGCCGCGTTGTGAGTCAGGATTACAGCTCCCGTGACCGCGCCGTTGGCGGTTGGCTGGAAGGTCACACTGAGTGTGCATGTGGCCTTGCTCGCCAGTGTTGCGCCGCAGGGCTTCGTTCCGCTCCCGGAAACGTTGTAGTTGCCGGTGGCAGCGAAACTCAAATTCAGTACGATCGTCTGGTTGTTAGTCAAGGTGACAGTTTTGGCGGCGCTCGTGCTTCCTACCGTTACCGTTCCAAAGGCTAGGCTGGTGGGTGCAAATGTGAGTGGAGCCGCACCGGTGCCCGTAAAACTCGCCACTTGCGGCGAGCTGACCGCGTTGTCGACAGCCGTCAGCGCTCCGGGAGCCGCGCCCGACACTGTCGGCGAGAAGCTCACACTGACGGTACAACTCGCACCCGCGGCTACGCTCGGCCCGCAGTTGTTGGTCTGCGAATAGTTACCGCTGGTTGAGATTGAAGTCAGGTTCAGTGGCGCGCTGCCAGTGTTCTTCAGCGTCACTGCTTTGGACGCGCTGGTCGAGCCAATCAACTGAGCCGGGAACGTCAGCGTAGCGGGAGTCAAGCTTACGGCTGGCGTACCCGTGCCGCTGCCAATGAGGACAAAGAACGTTCGTGGAACATAGGCCGCGCACGACGCTCCGTTGGGGAAGTTCCCGACTGCCACCTGGAATGCTCCCGCCGTCGCGATATCCGAGGCGCTAATTGCCAGCCTCAATTGCGTGGAACTCACAAAGGTTGGCGCACGGAAGAATCCACTGACATACGCCGCACTGCTGAGAGTGAACCCGGCTCCGTTAATCGTCAGCGTGAACCCCGCTCCGCCAGCGACCGCATTCGGCGGACTCACGCTGGTCAAAGCAAGCGGCGTGCTCGTCGTGCTGAAATCGGCCACCACCAGCTCTTCATCGTTGATGGTCAAGTTCTGCGGGTTCGCAATTCCCGTTAAATCAAACTGGTAGCCGGTAAACGTCCAACCCGCGTTCGTCGTTTCTGTGAACGTGAGCAGGCTCCCAGACGGATAGAATCCATCCCCCATAGGCGAAGACGGAGAAATTGCCAGCGCTCCCGCACACGTTTCGTTGACGGAAAATGCTGGTACGTATTCCGGCGTCAGGTTCGCGGTATAGGTTACCGTCCCGCTGCTGGGCGCGGCGATGTTGTGCGTCAAGCTCCCAAGATCGCTCCAACCGGAGAATCTGAACCGTGTGTTGACGCTAAACGGTTGCTGTACCGCATCCGTGCTGATGCTATGCGTGCTGCCTGCCGTCCAGCCGGAATCGTAAGGCAGGGCAAAGTTTTTGGGCGCATACCAGAAGCCGCCATCTACGAACACATCCGTGTGAGCCGCATTTGGGCTGGTCGTAACCGTCGTCACCGGAGACGAAGTAAAGTACGCCGTCATATTCAGCCCGTTGCCATCATCGGGAACATAAAATGAATGCGGATTGGCGCTGAGTCCTCCCTCAATCCAAAATGGCGAGTTGATGACCTCGTAAAAATTCTGACCTCCGCTCGGAGTCATCGTGAGCGTGACTGGCTGACGCACAGTGAAGAACGCTCCTGATGCCGGGGGGAACGCCTGCGGCAACGGATTGGGCGTGATCGTCCCCGCACCGACCGGAGAAACCGCCGACGCATACGGTACCAGCTGAATAAAGTTTGCGGAATACACGGTCACGGCGGGCGATGTCGCTGGCTGCGTGACCATGTTGTTGCCCGGGGTCACCGTTATGCTATGGCTCGCAGCGGTTCCGTCATTCCAGCGACCGTAAGTGTAATTTACGCCACTCAGCGCCTGCGATCCCGAAGGAACATTTAGCGTGTGCGTCGAATTGAGCGCCCACGCAAACGTCTGGGGTGTAGTGACGGTGACGCCATCCACGATTGCCTGCAGTCCCGGCGGATTGCTGGTCACGGTCACGCTAGTCGGCGCCGCTGCATACAGGCGGTGCACAGCGTCGATGTCCGAAGCGGTGTAGCCAACCAGATTGGACAACGGTATCCCTGCGGGAATGGACTCCAAAGCGGGCCCGCCATTGCGCGAAAAGGCGAATGGAATGTAGTGCATGACTGACGCATAGTCATACAGCGTCAGCAGTTGCGCATTGTCGAGCACCTGATCGAAGTTCGAGCGCGAGCCCTTGATGATGTTGTTGTATTTGACGGTCACGTAGGTATCACGATCCGAGCGCGCCTGCTCGTGCCAGAAGCCCACCACATGTCCCATCTCGTGCAGCAAAGTGCCATTCGAGCAATCGACTGACCCACCAACTTCCTGCTGTCCACCTGCGCGTCCAATGGTCGCTTCGCACTGTCCGTTGTGGTTTGCCGGATCAAAATTGAAGTCGACGAAGTCTGCTTCGGCAGCGCGCGGCGCGAACTGAATCAGTCCCGAAAACGTAGTGTTGAACGTAGAGAGAGCCGTCGCCAAATGCGCAGACCCGTTGGTGATGGTGTACGGAATTTGATAGATACTGCCGACCTTGGGCCACAAATTCGAATAGGCCACGCCCTGGGTGAACCTCCCGACTCCGCCCGGCATGGTGTCGACATGTTCCAGCACGATGTCACCTTCATAGATAGCCTTGCCATGCACAAGCGCGTAGGTGACGATCCGGCCGCGATAGATGCCCGTGCGGATTTCGCCCTGTAGGACAAGCTTGGATGGGGCCGACTTCGCAACGGCGACCGTGGCCAGAAACAAACAGAGACACCCCGCGAGAAAACGGCGAAATGGCACAGAAACCTCCCGAAGAACTTAACAAACAGGCCGAATTGGCTAAATTGAGCGCAGGCTGCAGGAAGGGGAGGGGGCAAACCTGCCTTACTCTCTAAGTCTCTCCCCAGCACTGAGTAGTGTCAAGACGAAAGGTTTTGCAGACACGCTGCCGGGGATTCGGCAGGAGCGCGTTTGACCAACCCTTATTTTTCATAGACTTACGATTTGTTACTTCGGTGGTTCAAGGGCCTTTGGGCAGATTGTTCGCCGCCCCCCTGCCCCCTATAATCGAGTCACTCTGGTTATAAGTTTCTCCCTCAGGTTTCGGGGTTGGTTAGGTCGTGGTGGATGTGTATATAGGAGTCCGCAACGAAGGAAATTTGCCTGGTTATGCGAAAGCGCCTGCGTCTTGCTGCTATGACGAACGTGATGGGTAAGATCACTGCCGCGGCCTCCTTGGCCATTCTTCTGACCATCCCCGCGCTGGCGGCGGAGTCGGGGACGGTTGTCGCTAGCGGTACAATTACTGTCTCGAACGAAAAGGGGCGCGTGGTCTTTTCGAACGACGGGGCGCCGGTTTCACATTTGGGGGCGGCGACTAACGGCGGGGTTGTGGATGCGCCACGGACACCCACGGCATTTGCGGCGCCTCGACAGCGGCTGATGTACTGGAGCAACACCAAACATCGCTACAAGCCTGTTCCGCACGCGTCGCCGATGGCGATAGAAGCGGCACGATCAGCTGTGGCGGAGGTCGAACAGCCCAGCGGGTTGGTGCGGGGATCGCAAGCTACTCCTCGGGAAGTGGACGATGCGATCGAGCAGGCGGCGCGTCGCCACAACGTGGATGCAAATCTGGTGCGAGCGCTAATTCGCGTGGAGTCGAACTTTAATCCGCAAGCGGTTTCGCGGAAGGGTGCGATTGGCCTGATGCAGCTGATGCCGCAGACGGCGCGCCAACTGAATGTGACCAATCCGTACGACCCGGCGCAGAACGTGGATGCCGGTGTCCGGCATCTAAAGAAGCTGCTGCAGGATTTTGGCGGCAATGTAAAGTTAAGTCTGGCCGCCTACAACGCGGGAGCGGGCGCCGTACATCGAAGCTCCGGCATTCCCAACTACGCTGAGACTAGGAATTACGTAAAGAGAATTTCGGCGTTATACGCAAACGGGGACAGTGCTCAGCTACGCGCGCTCAACTCGCCGCGTTATCAGCCGCTGCGCTACGAGCCGGTTCGGGTTTCAAGAGACGCTCAGGGTGTTTTGACATTTACGAACACCGACTAACAGAAGGCATCCCGCGAGGGCTGCAGGCAGTCTAACTGTTTGAATCAGATTTGTTTGAACCAGGAAATACAGGTAGGGTCTTGAATCGATTGACGCGAAACCATCGGCTCGTTTGTGCCGTGGCTGTTTTGCTTTTGGCGGTAGTTCCCGCCGAGGCTCGCCGCCACAGGCCGGAGGCGTGGGCGCGACAACACTACGCTACCGCTGAGCGGCTGCGCGAAGCGCTCAATGGTCGCCCAGCCGGAGACCGTTCCCGCCGTGAATATCAACGCGTGATCGAAGCCTACCGGCGCGTTTACTACGGTTCGCCTGCATCGACAAAGGCCGATCCTAGTGTGGTCGCACTGGCCGAGTTGCTGGTCGAAGTGGGTCGCCAGTTCGATGACCCCAAGGTTCTGAAATCTGCGATTGGGCAGTATGAATTTCTGCGCCGCGAATATCCCGGCAGCCGCTACCGTTTTGACGCGCTCTTCACCATCGGCGAAATCTACAAAGAGGACTTAGAAGATTCAGCCAAGGCCCGCGAGGCTTTCCAGGAGTTCGTCCATCGCTACCCGCACAATCGATTAGCGGACCAGGCGCGCAAGGAACTCGCCGAACCCTTACAGCAGGCGGCGGACAAGAAGCCAGCGTCGAGCGGCGTGCAGAAGGGTTCAAAGCCAGTCAGCAACGCAAAGTCCGAAGAGGATGATTCCGACGAAGCGCGGGATGCCCACGTAGTTGTGGCCAAGCCTGTGGCGAAGTCTTCGGGCCGGCTGGCTCGGGTCACCGGTATACGGCACTGGTCCACGCCCGACTACACACGTGTCGCCATTGATTTGGAACAAGATGTGAAGTTCGAATCGCAGCGCATTGACGGCCCCGACCGCATCTTCTTCGATCTGCGAGGTACGACGCTGGCTTCGACGCTGGTCGGCAAGAGCTTTGATGTGGACGACGGATTCTTGAAAAAGATTCGCGTGGCGCAATTCAAGAACGATCAAACCCGCGTTGTCCTGGAAGTGGACAGCCTGTCGCAATACGATGCTTTTCTGTTGCCGCATCCCTATCGCTTGATTGTCGATATACACGGCAAGGGCGCGCACGGCAACAGCTCGGCGAAGGTGAAAGACCCCGTTTTGAAGGACGCCGCAGGAGACGCCTCCGCCGAGCCTTCCGCAACTCCGGCTGTAATGACACCAGCGAAAGAGTCGCCGAAGGTTGAGCCTGGGAATTCCGGCGTACAGGCAGAAAGCAGCAGAGGCAAGGCTGCTGCGCTAGACAAAAAGGGCAAGACCGGAGCCGCCAGGACGAAACCAACTGTCGCCAGCAAGACGGAAGAGGCGGACGATAGCGACGAAACTGACGAGGCCAAAACGGACAACGCTAAGACAGTCGTTGCCAAGGCGAAGGATTCCGTAGGGATCGTTGCTAAAGACACTGTTGTCGTCAAAGAAAAAGTGGCCAAGATCTCCGATGCGCCGGAGCCGGGGAAGTCCATAAATTCCGGCAAGAGTCGCCGCAGTGCGAAGAGCTCGAAAGACAAAAATCAGGACGAAGAGGATGCGATGGCCCACGAAGCGCGTCCGACGGCCAATGGCGACCGTTCACTGATTCGGGCTCTGGGCTTGAAGATTGGCAAGATCGTAATTGATTCGGGCCACGGGGGCCACGACACTGGCACCATTGGCCCCAATGGCATTCGCGAGAAAGATGTTGTTCTGGATGTAGGTCGCAAGCTGGGTAAGATGCTGCAGCAGCGCCTGGGGGCGGAAGTGGTCTATACCCGCTCGGACGATACGTTTATTCCTCTTGAAACGCGCACGGCTATCGCGAACCGTGAACGCGCGGATTTGTTCGTTTCCATCCACGCGAATTCCAGCGATGATCCCGACGCGCGCGGTGTGGAAACTTACTACTTGAACTTCACATCGTCGAGAGATGCCCTGGAAGTGGCGGCGCGCGAAAATGCGGTCTCCGAAAAGTCGATTCACGAGCTGCAGGATTTGGTGAAGAAGATTGCGCTGAAAGAAAAGATTGAAGAATCGCGCGAGTTTGCCAGTGATGTGCAGACGTCTCTCTACAGCAGTCTGGCAGCGAAGAACT
>JAYVEP010000169.1:0-4124 GCA_043749225.1 Acidobacteriaceae bacterium | reverse complement strand
TCTGCCCGGCTACGATTGCGTCAATGAAAAGCTCGGCGGCAAACGCGGAATTTACAGCGACGGCGGCCACCTTTCCAAAAACGGCATGGAGCAACTGGTCGGCTACCTGTACTACGCCATGCTCTACCGCCAATCGCCCGAACGCATCGCCAATTATAAACCCGCCGGCATCGATCCCACCGTCGACCAGTTGATGCGCAAAGCCGCCTGGAACGCCATCACCCACAGCCCCTTTTCAGGAATCACCGATAAAGATGGCAAAGGTATGGCAGACGAACCCGCTGAGAAAAAGTAATTCAAGCGAACGCGACACCTTCCACGCGGTAACTCAGATAAGCGAAAGTAACACTGTCCCCTGAACTCAAAAAGAAACCCATCGCTTTTCAACATACTGGCCACAAAGCGCGTGTTGACATTCATGGTAAGTGACGCGAGAATCGATTGGGTTCGGTGGTACGTGGCAAAGCACCGTTCAAGGGAGTTAAGATCTATCATGAGTAAAACCGACATACTTTTGGAATTGCCGAAGCTCAAGCGGGAAGAACGGCAAGAGATTTGGGTTCAACTCAACGAGTTGGATGGGCCCATAAACGATGAATGGACAGATGACGACCTCGCGGACGAAGAAAAGGCGCTGATTGAAACCCGCCTGAATGACTGCGACATGAATCCGAATGCGTTCGTTCCATGGGAAGAAGCAGAGGCTCGGCTCAAGGCGCAATTCGGCGCATGAGTTTCCGCATTGAGATACTTCCGGAAGCGGAAGCAGATATCCGTGCATCAGCGGCGTGGTATATTCCATTCTTGAGGACTTCAGGTCATGCTCTACACCGTCTTCGTCGACGACAACTTCCATTACGCCGATAAAGATGAGCGATACAAACTGGGGGAGTTCGTTTCGCTTGAAGATGCCATTGTTTCGTGCAAGCAATTAGTCGATTCGTTTCTGGATACCAATTACAAACCTGGGATGACAAGTGAGGAACTTTACAGATCCTACACCGGGTTTGGTGAGGACCCGTTTATCGTCGGGGTGGCTTCGTCGTTTTCAGCGTGGGAGTACGCACGGGGGCGATGTGATGAGATTTGTGAATGACGGGCGCGTGCACGAAACTATTTCAAAAAGTTTCGTGCCTGTCCCCGATATTATGCACTCGTGCTTTTAAATTTTATCGTTTTGTGTTTTTCCTTTTATTTTCAGCCTTGTAGGAAGTGCAAAGCGTAGTTTAATTCAACCTCGCGGTCGTACCTTTTTGTGACGAGCGGGGGGGAATGAACATGAATGACCAACCGGTTCACGCGGGTTTTCAGGACGACGATGACATCGAAGTGGCTGTGCCGATTGAGGATTCGCCTGGGGTCCTCGATTTTGGTGAGCCTGTCGCACGCATTGAAAAAACTGCGGACATTCACGCCACTCAGCCTGCGCAGCCAGCACCACAATGGCCTGCCGTCATGGCCGAGGTTGCTGCGATTCAGAACAAGAAAAAAGGCTGGGTTCATTTTCTCGCGATTCTCGCCGTGTCCATGGGCATGTTCCTGCTCGTCGAATACAACCGCGCGCACTCCAGCGGGCTGCCGATGACTTCCGACGCAGTGCTGCATTCGCTCTACTTCATCATGCCGATTCTGCTCTTTCACGAGTTGGGCCATTTCATCGCGATGAAGCTGTTTGGCTATAAAAATCTGCAGATGTTCTTCATCCCGGCGTTTGGTGCCGCAGTCACGGGGCAGCGCTACGGATTGGCCGGGTGGAAGAAGGCCATCGTTTATTTGATGGGTCCGGTTCCGGGCATTTTGTTGGGTTGCGGGCTGGCCGTTCCGGCGCTGGTGTACAACCACCCCGTCTTATTGGAAGCCGCAATCATGCTGGTGATTATCAACGGTTTCAATCTGATTCCGATCCTGCCGATGGACGGCGGGCATGTGATGCAGTTGCTCCTCTTCAGCCGCACACCGAAAATGGATTTTGTCTTTCGCGCCGTTGCAGCGATTTTGTTCCTGCTCTTCGGCGTTTACATTGGCGGCAACGTGACGATTGGCGCGGCGGTGTTCATGATTATCGCGCTGCCGTTTCAATGGAAGCTGGGCAAGATGGCCTCGGCGTTGAAAAAAGATCCGTACTTCAGCCCGCCTGGGGACGACGAGGGGCTGCACTTGCCTCTGCTGAACGCGATTATTGCTCTGATCAAAGGCGACACGTCAATGGCTAAGCTGAAGGATAAACAAGTGGCGGTCCACAGTCTGGCGGTCTACGAAAAGGTGACCGCGCGCGCTCCGGGCTGGTCGGCGACTCTGGGCCTGTTTTTTGTTTACGGTGGCAGCCTGATGCTGGGCGTGGTGATCAGTCTGGTGCTGGTGACGTCCAAATTGACCGGCGGAGTCAAAGGATTTATGGCTGCCGTGAAGAACCATGCCAGCACTCCGCTGGCGCTGACGGACATTCGCATCAGTTACGGCGGCGGAGTTGAAGCGGACCTCAATGCGTCCCCGGATCTGCCCAAGACAATCATTTCGAATTTCAAATCCGTGGCGGAAACGAACAAGGCGTTTGAGGAGTTGCGGACAAAACTCGCTCCCGGCGAATCGCTGATGCAGTTTGGCCAGACGCTGCTGTGCTCCGTCCCGGACGAAGACGCGTCGGCAAAAAAGCGCTGGTTCTCAGAGTTGGACAAACGGACGAAGAGCACATACGCATCGGACAGTAACATGACGAGCTTCCGCATGACTGCGTTCGCTCCAAGCGAAGGCACCGCCAAAGAGATTGCCCAGGAGATGGAGCGAAGCTGCAATGCCATTCCCGATTATTTTTACCTGACGGCACCGTGGGATCCGACGTTGCAAAAAACGCCCGCCGAAGGTGCCAAGCACCGCATTGCCCGCAATACCTACCAATTGCTTTGCAATTTGAAATGGATGGATGATCCGCGCCTTAAAGGCATGTTTAAAGAAATCGAAGAAGCACTGCGGCAGGGGGATCGGGACGAGTTAAAACGAATTCAAGAGGGGCAATTCAAGCTCCGGGAATCGATCCGCATGGAAGCCTATGACAAACTGAGAGGCATCACCGATGGCAGCGTTGATCAGGCGCTCGTCGAAAAATTCATCGAACTCGAAAAAGCGCGAAGCAAACTAACGGTCGATTTTAACTCCACGGAAGAAATGGAGGAAGGCGCACCGAAACGTTCGGCCGTCCCCGCCGAGAAGGATATGGCACCGATGATGGGACAGCTCCCGCTCGTCAAGTCCGTGCCCACAGCGGGAGCACGGCGTTACTCCGCTATGTTCGGAAACACGAGTTCAAATGGCTCGCTTGTGACAATCAATTCGATGCATTTTGTTCACCCGCCGGACGGTGTGCGGGCTTTGGTCGCTTGGTTGGAAAAACAGAAATGCAAGCAGATGCAATATAACTTTTTCACGTACAGCGGTAATGATTTCGGGGAATAGGAGTTAACTGCGGGTTTCACCGAAAGGACTCCGTAGGAATTCCGATTTCGTGGGTGCCTTAATAGATCGAAATACAGTGATAAAATCAGTGACTAAGAATTCCTAGGACGTGCACGAAACTATCTCAAAAACTTTCGTGCACGCCCCGATGTATAAGCACCTCAGTTCCATGTAGTCTACTCCGGCTTCCGTCCCGGCCCGCCACGGTCGTCGCGCAGAGCGCGCCCTTCTCCGCCGCCGGGATTGCGTTGGCCGTGGCGGTACACTTCGGTCTTGGTTGTGCCGTCCGCTTCCGTGAACACGAATGTGTACGAACCGTCGTCTTCGAGGCTATAGCGAATTGTGCGCGGTTGGCCGCTGACTTTGTACGTCAACGTGAATTTCTTCATGTTGTCATTTGTGAAATCAGTAATCGTTGCGCCGCGCAACGGCGTTCCCGCGCCGCGCATCGGCTGGCCCGATGGCTGCGGATCGACTTGCCCACCGCGCTCAGTCACTTCGCCATGAAACCCGCCGCTCGCCCAATGTTGCGCAACATGCCTGCAAACACGAACTGGTGCAGCGGGTAAATTCCATACCAATAGAGCAGGCCGAGCAGTCCGACGGGATCAAAAATTGCGGTCTGCCGGATCAGACTGCCCTGTTCGCACGGCGTGACTTCGAATTCAAGCCAA
>JAYVEP010000168.1:0-10594 GCA_043749225.1 Acidobacteriaceae bacterium | reverse complement strand
CGTTCGCGATCGGCGTTGGCGACAGCAGACGCCGTGAGGACCTTCAGCGCAGCCTTGCGATCCAGAGTGGAATCGATGGCTTTATAGACCACTCCCATGGCTCCGGCGCCGAGCTTGGAATCGATCTGATAAACGCCGAGGGTCTTGCCGATCATGTTGCCTCGCGAGAGTGTCCAGTTTAACGCATACCTTTAAGAATTCGTCGAAAGAATGCGAATCACTAGGGGTGTGCGATAACGAGCAAGGTACGGGCGCGACGCAGGGCGCAGTCCAACGCGAGATGAAGGTTCTCGGGGTCGAGGGCGGCAAAACTCTCATCAAAAATCAGCAGGTCAGCATCCTGCAGAAGCGCTCGGGCTATAAATAAGCGACTGCGTTCGCCGTGCGAGAGTTGCCATCCGGATTCCCCAACCATCTGTAACATTCCCGCGGGCATTTTCTCAAGTAGCGGCCCGAGGCCAAGTTCCTGACAGATGCCATTGGCGTCGATGAAGTCCTGTTCTGTGAGCCAGCCACTACGTCCCATAAGCAAGTTGAATGCGAACGTACCGGTCAGGACATGGTTCTCATGAAACTGCGGGGCAGCGGTGATGTAGCGACGCCAGGCTTGCGCTCCCAAAGACTGGCGATCGAATCCGCGAGCGAGCAGAAGGCCGGATTGTGGGGAGAGCATACCCGTAAGAATCGACCCGAGCGTGGACTTGCCTCCCCCTGATGGGCCTTCCAGCAAAATGCGGTCGCCGTGCACGATGCGCAGGTTGCAGCGGTTGAGGATCGCTTCTCCGTGCGGACGGTAGCGAAATGTAATGTCGTTGGCCTCGAATACAGCTTCCCGCTTGGCACTTTGTACGGCTGCCAGGGCGAGTTCGGGAGATCCAGTCGGCTGAGGGCGCGCTGCGGCCTTGAAGAGCGGAGCAACTTGCTGAGCGGCGATTGCGGCCTCGGAAAGGCTCCACAAACCCGAAGCCAGCCGTCGAAAAGCTCGATAGGCAAGCAGGAGTCCAGCCGCGCTCAGGGCCAATGCAGCCGGACTCGAACCTGCGACGAAGGCAGGGGCAAAGGATGCTGTTCCAAGAATGAGCCAGCCTCGTGGAACCAGCGCGGTGAGTGCAACCGCTTTGCGGTCTACCTCGCGAGAGATTTCCTGATAATGCTCGAGTTGCTGGTCTTCCGAGCGATGCCATTGTTCTCGGGGTTCCTGCGCCAAGCGGGTGCGGTGTCCGACCATGCGCTCGACCAGATCGTGGGTCATGGTGAGGCGGGCGCCGGTCCATCTACGTTGCTGCTGGAAATAGCGGAGGCCCAGCAACGCAGCGAGAGCTACCCACAGGATGAGCAATAGAGCATGCCAGATTCCTCCGGCGCCGGAAGCCAGGACCACTCCCGCGAGCGCGAGTTCGATCGTGGCAACCAGGGCTAGGAAACCTCCGCTAAGCGCTAGTGCTTCCAGCGATTCTGATTCAAGAACGCGTCCCAGTAGTTGACCTGCTCCTAGAGTGCGAATTTCAGAGGGGTGCAGGCGCAGTGCTCCCGCGAGCAGGCGCTCTTTAAGCAGGCCACCGGTCGTAATTGCAACGATGCCTTGCAACCAGGTGACCAGTCCGCGCAGGGGCACGAGCGTCATTAGCAAGAGAAGCCAAGCCACCAGGAGGCTGCGATCAAGACGTCCTGAGAGCGCACCTGCGCCGACGATCCACCAGGCCAGCAGCCACATAGCGTATTGCGTGACGTAGGCCGCACCTAACATCAAGATGTGTCGAGGAATTTGCGCAGAACTCAACGACACTCGAAAATTCGAGCCGGGCGGAAGACGCACAAACCAGATGTGGGCGATCCGTTTGTTGGCTAGGCGTTGTTGAAGAAGAGTGCGGAGTACCCGCTGGTGTCGGCGCTTAGGGATTCTGGCGGATTCCAGAAAGGTTGTGAGCTCTTCCTCCAGCGGGGCTTCGAAAGGCCGGCATAGCTCTGCTCGAAGCGCTGCTTGGGTCACACGGTGAACGGAGAAATCTGGGGCCAGTATTCTTCCCGGTGACAACAGTGCCAATAGAGTGCCATCCGCCAAACGAAAAATTGCAGGTGACGCTGTGCTCAGTAAGCGGTCAACGTGGGCGTAACGAACTTCTTCGGGATCGGCGTCGAGGCCTAGGGTAGCGGCGGAAGCTTCAATCCAAAGGCTGAGGCGGCGCGGATCATTCTGGGTGGAATTCGGGTTGCCGCCTGACGCGGTGTCGTCTCGGAACGCAGACTCCGACGGCGTGGGAATATCGACCGATTTAGGGCGGAGGCCACTCTTGCGAGCTAGCGCCTCAAGGGCTTCGGCGGCACGGGGGGCGGGCCAGGTGATCATGCCGGAGTCTCCGCGGAATCCCTGGCATGGGGGGATTCGGTGAGAACCCCGTTCTCCAGGTTAAGACGACGCCAAACGCCCCCGGACCAGACCGTTTGTTGCAGAGATCGTTCGGCATCCAGCAAGGCGCGGTATCGAGACAGTGGGTTTGCGGCAAGCGCATATGGCGCGTTGTCTTCGGCGATTCCACCGCCTTCCATAAGAAGAACGCGTTCAAAGTCGAGAGTTTCGCTGACATCGTGGGTGATGCAGAGAAGCGTGATGCCATACCAAAGAGTTCGCACGCGCTGCAGCAAAGTCCGGCGCTGTTCGCGATCCAGACCGCGAAATGGTTCATCGAGAATGACGAGACGCGTTCCGGTGCGAAGCAGTGCGCGAGCGAGGCGGACGCGCTGACCTTCACCACCTGAGACCAGAGCGCCGCCCTCACCTAAGCGGGTTTCAAAGCCATCGGGCAGACGTTCGAGAACTCGGCGGAGTTCGGCGGCGTCCAGAATCTGCATCATCGATGGAGTTACTGTGCTGGCCTTGTCTTTTGAGGCAAAACCGGCTTCTTCATCGGATTCGCCGGAGGACGACCCGTAGCGGATATTTTCAATAAAAGATTTGTTCCAGAGCTGCACAGCCGGATCGACCCACGCGGTATAGCGACGAAGAGACTCCAGACATTCCGCGATAGGACGACCATCCACCAGCACTTGGCCCTGCGCCGGACGCCACCAGCCGAGCAGGAGGCCCGCTAGACTCGACTTGCCGGCACCGGACGGGCCAACGATTGCTACGTGCGCACCAGCGGGAATGTGGGCAGTGATGTCTTGCAGAATCGTATGCCCCGCTGCGCGGACTGACACGTTCTCGAACTGGATCGTAGCGGCAGGCGGCAGCGAAGGTCGCGCTCCGAAGAAGGAGGAAGACTCTTCTGCTGTTTCTTCCAGGGCTCCCAACGGTTCCAGCAGCCGCAGCGTGCGGTTGCGGTAGGCTGGATATTGCCAGGCAATTTGTGCAATATCTTGACCCAGAACTGGAAGATTCAGAGCCCAGTAGATCAGCAGGAGCACGGCTCCGGCTTCCGTGCTGTGCGCAAGATGGCGGAAGAGCATCACTGCTGCCAGGCCGAAGCCGATTGCGAACTGGATGGCTTCAATCCAAACGGCGACAGTTTGCAATCCGAATCCCGCGCCGGCCCAGCCAGTCAGCAACTCGCGGTGCTCGCGTCGAACAGCTCGCTGTGCGCCATGGACTTGAATTGGAATGAGGCCGAGTAAGGCATCGAGGTAGTAGCGAGAGAGAGCGCCGCTGTGAGTGCGCACTCGGAGATCGCGTTCAATGACGGCCGGTTGCGCTAGGAGGGGCAAAAGAATCGCGGCTAGCGCGGCGGCAGCGGCGAGCGGTGCGCTAGCGGGATCAAGCCACGCGATGCCGACGGCTGTAAGCGCGAGTTCCAGGACTGATCGCATCATTTGTCCACCGAGTTCGGGCAGGTGACGAATGCGGTGGATCATGTGGCTGCGCTCTGTCATGTCCGACATCAAGCGACTTTGGAAATAGCGATCAGAGAGTCGCGGAATCTTTTCTAAGAAAGCTTGCCGCAAACGCGTTTCGAGCCGACGCCCCATTCGAAGAAGGCTTTCGGTAACAGGTAGCTCCAGTAAGAGAATAAAAAGGAGGAACGCCAGGAGAGCCAAGACGGCTCCCCAACGCTGACCAGAAAGTCCTAGCTCCCGGGCAAGATCGAATAGTCCCCGGAAGAGAACCGCTTCAAGGATTACGCCACCCGCAGCCAATAGAGAACTGAAGAGCAGCAACAGGGGCGAGAAAATACCGTCGGCACGCAGGAGACGAAGTAGCGCGTGGCCGGGCCGAACGGGCTTCTCAGACAGCGCGGCAGCGATTTCGGGCGATACCGGAGCCGATGCCTCATCGCGGATCGAAGGCGATTTGCGCCCCCGCACCTGGACCAGAACGGCGCCACGCAGGAGTAGCTCTTCAGACTCCCCGGGCGACGGAGGAGAAGTCGGCTGCACCGACCAGTACTCGGCGGGGATTTGGGCGTCCTCTTGCAAGAAGCGTTCGAGTAAACGTCGGCATTGTCGGCCGCGACGAACTCCTCCGCTATCGAGAATCGCGGTGACCAACCGGATGCTGGCGTCGAGACGTGCTAACGAACGCCAAGCAGCATCTGCGACCGCAAAATCTAAAAACGCTCGTCGACGGATGCCAAGGTTCCCAAGTCGGGCTCGCAAAGCTGCCAAGGAAGTGCTGGAGCCCGCCCAATCGCGCCAGGTTTCAGCGGGGACAGCTGTCTTATGAAAGTAAACATCGTCCAGAAACTTTTCACACGATATCCAGCGTCGCCCAATGGCGGGATCCATACATTGCAGGAATCTGCCGTGGCGACGCCACACCACTTCGAAATGCGTGGTCCCATTCGGCATGCGCACCACAACAATCGCCGGCAGGGCCGCCGCTTCAGGCAGCAACAGGTGATCCAGTGGCAACATGACTTGCTCGGCATCAAGGCCAAGCTGTCCGGCAACTTCTTCCATCGTGTCGATCGACGTTCCGTCGACATCCGTCTGGCAAGCTTCCCGCAGGCGGCCGTAGCTGACCGGAATGCCAAAGCCTTCCAACAGGCATTTGAGCGAGGCGGGTCCGCAGTCCATAGCGGAGGCTTGTACTACTTCTGGAACGAAGAAGCGGCGGCGGGATGTCATGCGCAGAGGTTCATGCCGGGACGCGGATTGTCTCCGGGTCGCCCCGGCGAAAGCCTCACCATTCTAAGGCTCTTGAGCGATAAGAAGGAAGAAGCGAATAAGGTTCGGTCTCGGCTGGCAGCGTGTTTTCTATGGCGCGGCTGCCTGCAGAGCTTTGGGGGCGGTGAGCAATTGGCCGGCGGCGCGTAACACAATGCGGGCTGGAGAGATGCGTTCGACCTCTACTTCAACCGCTCCGGGAAAGCCGTGGCGTAGTGTAAGGGGGAACTTTATCCCCGGTGCGAGCGCGAGTTCCACGCGCACCTGGCCATCGCGAATCTCATCCGCGACCGTCGAAACATTGGTCGCGATGCTGCCATATTCGGTCCAGGGAAATCCATCCAAACGCAAGCGCGCAGGCTGGCCAGGGCGAATTCGCCCCAAGGCGGCGGAAGGAGAAAATTCGGCAACAGCGCGCAACTGCCCGGCAGGGAGGATCGCACAAAGGCGGTCTGCTTCTTCCACCACAGCACCCGTTCGCACGGTAGATACTTCGGCGAGGCGTCCTGATATCGGCGCACGAATCACGCGGCGCTCTACTTCGTAGTTGAGGCGTTCGATGTTGGCACGGGCAGTAGCCTGCTCGCCCTCGAGCTTGCGAACTTCTCCCAGCAGGTTGTCGAGTTGTACTTGGCGATCGCTTTCACGTGTGCCTTGACCACGTTGCAGGCGACTTGCCTCTAGACGCAGGCTTTCAGCCGCCTGGCGGCGGCGCTCCGCTTCCAGTTGTCCTTGCTCGAATTCTCGCTGCGGAATCAAATCTTGTTTGTGCAGTTGGTCGAGCCGGTGAGCTTCGTCCGACCCCGAGCGTGCTAGTGTGTCGGCCTCACGAAACTTGGCGTTTGCCTGATCCTCCGCTATTCGGGACGCTTGCTTCTCGCGATCTCGAGCTTCCTGGATCGACAAAATTTGAGCCCGCAAAGATGCAATTTCCGAAGCTAGCCCTGACAGATGCGCTGTCTCTGCCTCCGATTGGAAGTGTTCCGAAGCCGAATCAAGCTCGACTAAGACATCTCCCGCTTGTACTTCGCGACCAAGTTGCAGATTCGTGGTAATGACGCGAGCCAGCACGGGTGACTGGATAGGACGAATTTCCTGATCGACCTCCAATCGCGCCGTAGCCGTAACCTCGTAGCGCGGCACGCTGGAAAAAAAGAACCACAGCAACCAAGCCCCAAGCAACGCGAACGCAAACATCAAGGCAAGGAAAGAGCCTCGAAAGCCATCAGCTTCCAGCGCTCGAGCGGTTCGTGAGAAAGCAGTTGACATCGGTCTTCTCTGGCATTTGAGTATATCGAATCGCAAACAAGTCAGGAATGTCGAACTTTGCGCACCTGGCTGGTATTCTAGCCTCCTCAATGCATAACCGAAGCAGACGCACAGGCCTATTGGGATCTCCGCCTCGAAGCTCTGGAGACCGAACCGCTTACCTTCGGTTCTTCTCCCGAGGAGCTTCGTACCTTCAGCGTGGAGCAAACGGGAGAGCGCATTCGGGCGACCGAAGACGGCTTTGTCGCGGGGGCCTTTGAAGGGCAATCATTACTAGGCACAATTGGTTTTCGTCGCGAATCCCGCGCTAAGACCCGCCATAAGGACGTCATTTGGGGTGTCTACGTGACTCCGGCGCAGCGATCCAAAAAGATTGCCAGCGCGCTACTCGCGGACGTTATTGGTCGTGTTCGGAGCAATCCAGATCTACTCCAGGTGACGCTTGCCGTATCGTCCGTTCAAGTGTCTGCCATGAAGCTTTACCGCGCTGCTGGGTTTGAGTCGCTTGGATTGGAACGCGCCGCCCTTAAGGTTGGAGACGAGTTCGTCGACGAGCACTGGATGGCCCAGGGCCGAGGACAGATTTGTGGGTACACCTGCGCCGAAGAATGCAAAACAGTTTGCAACGTCAGACTAATTCTTGGATCGTTGGTCTGTCGGCGCCGTGAGGGCTTCAATCAAATTGCAAGCCGAGTCTCTCGTGCACCTGCAACTGCCATTGCGGAGCGTTGCGGCTGAAGTGCTGCTATTATTTTCAGCAGACTTGCTGGAGAGGTGCTTATCTCCCCGGCCGAGGCCAAATCGATGGGCGTTTTCGGGAAGTTTTCGAGACGAAAGTTCGTGCAGTCCGCGTCCTTGGTGACCACAGGGGTTGCAACTTCGAATGTATGGCTTCCTCAAGTGCTTGCTGCGGAAGCAGCGACCGCTCCGCTGGAACAATTCGGCTACGGCGATGTTTCGCTAACCAGCGAACTCCACGAGCAGCAGCTTCGGGAAACCCATGCAGTTCTCATGGGACTCAGCGATGACAGCTTGTTGAAACCCTTGCGAATGATGTCCGGACAGCCCGCTCCCGGCGAAGAATTGGACGGCTGGTATCGCTACGGCTACAACGAGAAGCTCGGCAAAGAGGACTCGGGCTATGCGCCCAGCTGTACTTTCGGGCAATGGGTCTCGGCGCTGGCCCGCATGTACGCGATCACCGGAGACCAAGCGACGCGCGACAAGGTACTCCGCCTGAACCGCCTCTACGCCAAAACGATTACTCGCGACTACTACGATAAGAACCGGTTTCCCGCTTACTGCTACGACAAGATCTTATGTGGACTAATGGACTCGCACGAGTTTGCGGGCGATCCCGATGCTTTCTCGATTTTGGAACACACGACCGATATTGCAATGCCGCATTTGCCTGGCAAGGCAATTCCGAACGGCAAGAAGTGGCGCATGGACAAGGACGATGCGTATGTTTCCGACGAGTCTTACACCAATTCAGAAAACATGTTCATCGCCTACCAGCGCGGGGCGGGGAAGCGCTATCGTCAGCTCGGTGTGCAGTATCTGTTTGACGAATTCTATGATCCGCTCAGCCAGGGCCAGAATAACTTCGCGGGCAGACACGCATACAGTCACGTCAACTCTTTGTGTTCGGCCATGCAGGCGTACCTAACGCTAGGAAGCGAGAAGCACCTGCGCGCCGCGAAAAACGGCTTCGACATGCTCACTGCACAGAGCTTTGTGACCGGCGGCTGGGGGCCGGATGAGCAACTGCGCGCGCCGGGAAGCTCCGATGTCTACGACAGCCTTACCGGCACACATAGCGGTTTTGAAACGCCCTGCGGCGCTTACGCTCATTTCAAACTGACGCGCTATTTGATGCGCGTAACCCGCGATTCCCGCTACGGCGACAGCATGGAACGCATGATGTTTAACACGATCCTGGGTGCCAAGCCTCTGCAGGCGGATGGGCGAACGTTCTACTACGCCGACTACAACTTCAAGGCGCGCAAGGTTTATAGAGACGACCATTGGCCATGCTGTGCAGGAACTCATCCGCAGGTAGCAGCGGACTATCGCATCAACACCTATTTCCGCGATCCGCGCGGCATTTATGTCAACCTCTATATTCCATCCACAGTGAGATGGACGGACTCTGGCACCAACGTCGCGCTAACTCAAAAGAGCGCTTATCCGTTTGAAAGCACGGTGCAATTCGAAATACAGGTCTCGAAGGCGGCTGAGCTTTCGGTGAATTTCCGCATCCCTGGATGGGCGACAGGAGCGACCGTTTCTGTTAATGGCCGCCGCGTGGATGAACCAGCAATTCCTGGAACCTTTGCGACGATTCGTCGCACCTGGAAATCGGGAGATCGCGTGGAAGTCGATCTGCCTCTCACCATGCGCATTGAGGCGCTCGATCCACAGCACCTGCAGACGGTGGGCTTGCTCTCGGGGCCGCTCGTTCTGTTTGGGATAACGGAAGCCCAGCCTGCAGTGACGCGCGCGCAGCTGCTGGCCGCAAAAAAAATCGGCCTCCAGGTGTGGGAAGTCGCAACCTCCAACGGCCCCATGAAACTGCTGCCTTTCACCGCAATTGGTGACGAGCAGTACACGACATATTTGCGATTGTCCTAAGAAAGGCTCAAGGGAATATGAAGCTCAAATTTCAGCAAAGCCTATTGGTGCTGCCCGTAGTCGGGTTGCTTTTCGGCACAGCGTTTTCCGAAGACAAGAAGTCTCCGCACTCCGTCGCAGAGAAAGCCTTTCTCGGCCGCTGGGATTTGACGCTAAAAGCTCCGGATAGAGAATCCCCATCGTGGTTGGAGATCACGCAGGACGGCGAGCAATTCAAAGCGCGCATGGTCAGCCGCTGGGGCCACGCGCGGGCCTTGCCCAAACTCGAACTCGCAGACCACCGAATCACATTCGTCTCCCCCAAAGAAGAGGAAGAACGAAAAGACGACATGGTTTTCGTAGGAAAGCTGGTCGACGGCAGGCTCGTCGGAACAACAACCGGGCAGGACGGAACTCCTTGGACTTGGGCGGGCCGACGTGCGCCAGCGCTTAAAAAGGCGGGTGCCCCAAAATGGGGTAAGCCAGTTCAGATGTTCAATGGCAAAGACTTGACTGGCTGGAAGCTGATCGACCCAAACGCCAAAGTGAACTGGACTGTCGAAAACGCAACCTTGACAAGTCCAGGACGAGGCCCGGAGTTGGTCAGCGTATCTAAGTTTAAGGACTTCAAGTTGCACATTGAGTTTAATTGCCCAAAAGGTGGCAATAGTGGCATTTATATGCGTGGAAGATATGAACTTCAGATCGAAGACGATCCGGAACCAGAAGCTCTGAGCCAACGAATTGGAGGGGTCTACGGTTTTCTCGCCCCATCTCCGGAAGCCCCGCGCAAACCGGGCGAATGGCAGACCTACGACATCACTCTGGTCGGACGAATGGTAACCGTTGTCCTAAATGGAAATACGATCATCGACAATAAGGAGATTCCTGGCATCACGGGTGGCGCCCTAGATAGTCACGAAGAGCTGCCCGGACCTATCTATCTGCAGGGAAGCGAAGAAGGCCGCACAGCCTTTCGAAACATCGCGATAACGCGCGCGAAGTAATGAAGCCGCTGAGCTCATAGTTTTTTGGGGTGCAAGGGCAGGTGGAGATCTGCTGCTGTGTTAAACTATTCCTCGCACGAGAGCGCAAATCTTCACCAACAGTTGGTTAGCAGTTTTGGCAGGGACAGCTGCCATGCATCGCATCGCAACCAGACTGTGTGCTAAGTGCAAGACTTCCGGAAGCCTTGTCCAGCAAGGCTTTCCAGGCAGTTGGGGACGTAGCTCAGTTGGTTAGAGCGCTGCCCTGTCACGGCAGAGGTCGCGGGTTCGAGCCCCGTCGTCCCCGCCATCCTTCTCAAGCACTTACAGCCCTAAGCCCGAAACAACCAAGGGATATTAGGGGACGATAAGCGCTGAGCGAGAGTGACGGCAACCGAAAAATGCGAAGCAAAGCGCTCATTGGACAGAGTTCCCATGCGCAACCGTCCTCCAGGCAGGATAGCCTCCACCAACTTCTCCCGTAACGACCAGCCGCACCCCACATGTAATAAAAGAGTACGCAACAGATTCCAAACTCGGAAAACCACGCAAGCGCCGCACCGCTCCGCTGCTGTGGCCCAACTGCTCCCACGTGGCGGGAAACAGTCCTAAGCGTATCCGCCAAT
>JAYVEP010000167.1:0-10607 GCA_043749225.1 Acidobacteriaceae bacterium | reverse complement strand
AAATGCTGACGGAATGGTCTGCGCAAATTCCAGCACGCCGTCACCGCTTCGTCGTCACTACCGGAGGCGGTCCCGGCATCATGGAAGCCGCCAACCGCGGAGCGCGCGACGCCAACGGCAAAACCATCGGACTCAACATTCGTCTGCCCATGGAGCAATTCCCCAACCCCTACATCACACCGGCGCTGAATTTCGAATTCCATTACTTCTTCATGCGCAAGTTCTGGTTCGCCTATCTTTCCAAAGCCCTCGTGGTTTTTCCCGGAGGCTTTGGCACCCTCGACGAGCTTTTTGAAGTCCTTACCTTAGCCCAAACGGAAAAGCTCGCCAAGAAGATGACCGTAGTGATCTACGGACGGGATTATTGGAACCGCGTAGTCAACCTACAGGCGATGGTGGACGCAGGAACCGTTGCTGCTTCCGATATCGGCCTGTTTCAATTTGCCGACACGCCCGAAGAAGCATTCAGTCTCTTACGTGATGGCCTCACACTCCACCATCTCGGACCCAAGCCAAAAGCCGAACAGATCCCTGAGATCGCTAAAACCAGACTGTAACGCTCGTGTAGGGCGAGCATTCCTGCTCGCCCAGCGACGTATGGGTTACTGAAATAGTTTAGAGTTTGTCATTCCGAACGGCTCTACCGTGAGGAATCTGCTATTGCTCGCGGGCTAGCAATGCCTCCGACCTCCGGATCTCCTGCGACCCATACTTCGGATAACCTAGGGACAATGCTCAGCCGCCCCAAGCTCTACTACATCACCAACCGCCACGCATTCCCCGGCGATGAACCCGCTCGCCAGCAGCAACTCCTGCAGAAAATCGCCGAAGCCACTCGCGCTGGAGTCGACTACATCCAGCTCCGCGAAAAAGACTTGCCTTCAAGAGATTTGGGACAATTGGCAAGCCAAGCCGTCAAAGTCCTGCAACGGGTCCCACTCGAAACTCGAAACCAGAAACTCGAAACCAAGCTCCTAATCAACTCCCGCACAGATATCGCTCTAGCCGTTGGAGCCGACGGCGTGCATCTCCGCTCCGGCGATATCTCTCCCGCCGAGGTCCGAGCCATTCAATCCGCCGCCTCTCGAAACTGGGGAGAGGAAACCCGGAACTTGATTGTCGGCGTCTCCTGCCGCTCCGCGGAAGACATCCGCCGCGCCGCGCGCGAAGGCGCTACTCTTGCAGTCCTAGCTCCAATTTTCGGAAAAGTAACGCAAGGAAGAGATGCCCCGCAGATTCAACCGTTGGGGACAGACGCACTTAAGGCGGCCTGCCAAAGCTCACTCCCGGTTTTCGCGCTAGGCGGAGTAACGCTCGCAAACGCTCAAGCCTGCCTCGACGCAGGAGCTAAAGGCATCGCCGGAATCCGCTTGTTCCAGGAAAACAACATCGAAGAAGTTGCTCGCGAGCTAAGATCTTGATCTCGCCTAAGTCATAAACACAAAGGGTGCCCCGTCCTTCTTTCGCGTACTTTGCGAAAGAGGGCGGGCAGCAACAACCTCAACTCGCCGCTTTTCGAACTTTCTTTGTTGGCAAACGCTACTCTCCATCCGTCGCGGGCTTCACCAGCCATTTCAGTAGCATGTTCACCACGCTCAATACGATGCCGCCGATGAATGCCGCCCAAAACCCATGAATTTCGAATCCTGTCACGAACATGGAAGCCAGCTTCAACATCAGCGCATTGATCACAAACCAGAACACGCCCAGCGTAAGAACCGTGAGCGGAAACGTCAGGACCTTCCACACAAGCCCAATCGTCGCGTTCACAAAACCAATGACCAATGCCGCCAGCAGCGCCGCCGTCACGCCACGCACATAGAAACCGGGAACAACCTGAGAAACCAGCCAAACCGCCAGCGCGCTCACAATCCAGTTCAAAATTAGTCGCATACAATTGCTCTCCCACTCACGCAAAACGAAGATTTTCTAACCCACACCCACCGGAGCCGCCTTCGCGGCTGGCGGCAACGACTCGAACACTTCCTCCGCCCGCTCCAGCGCCTCCTGCACGTTGTCGCAGAAATTCTCCTTCCCGATCAACTCCTCAAATTCCGCCTGATGGATCAGCTGCCGAGGCTGTTCCCGCGCCCCGCACAAAATCAGCGTTCTCCTGGTGGCGTGCAACTGCTTCGCCAATTCTTCCAGCGCGAACAAGCCTGTCGCATCAATTGCCGTCATGTTCCGCAAACGCAATACAACCACAGGCGGAAGCTGGTGCAGATTCTCCGTCACCGCCGCAATCTTATCCGTCGCTCCAAACAAAAACGGCCCATGTATCCGGAAGATCGTCGCATAGTACGGAATATCCTTGTCCTGCAAAATGTGCGCTCGACCGTCTTCCACATAGTCGTCCGTCACCTGCGCAACCGTCGTAGTATTGGCGACCCGCCCGATGAACAGCAGCGCTGCCAGAATCATACCCGCCTCCACCGCAACCGTCAGGTCGGCGAACACGGTCAGCCCAAACGTCACCAGCCAGACGCTGATATCCGTTTTGGTCAAGCGCAGCAGCTGAGGAATCTCGCGCCATTCGCCCATGTTGTACGCCACCACGAGCAAAATGCCCGCCAGCACCGCCATTGGAATATAGCTAGCCAATGGAGCCGCGAACAGCAGCACACAGAGTAGCGTCACCGCATGAATCATGCCGGCAACGGGTGTCTGCGCTCCGGCGCGGATATTGGTGGCCGTGCGAGCGATGGCTCCCGTAGCCGGCACCCCGCCAAACATCGGCGACACAATATTCGCCACTCCCTGCGCTACAAGTTCCACATTCGGATTGTGACGATCGTTACTCATCCGGTCCGCCACCACCGCCGACATCAGCGACTCAATCGCACCGAGCATGGCTACCGTCACCGCCGGTCCCAGCAATCCTTGAATCAAGTCCGCCCGAAATCGCGGAATCTCGAAGTGCGGCAACCCACTTGGAATCCCTCCAAAGCGCGTCCCAATCGTCTCCACCGGCAGCTTCAGAAAATACACCGCTGCCGTACCCGCCACCAAAACAATAATCGGTCCCGGAATGCGGTTCGAAACCACGCGGCAGAGAATCAGAATCACCAGCGTCAACGTTGCCAGAATCGTCGCTTCGTAGCTCAGTGTCTTAAAGTGTTGCGCAATCGCTTCCATCCGCAGCCAGAAAACGCCGGGAACTTTATCGATCTGCAATCCGAAGAAATCCTTCAATTGCGTGCTGGCAATCAGCACCGCAATTCCATTTGTGAAACCAATCACAATCGGCCTGGGGATGAACTTGACCGCCGTTCCCATGCCCGTCGCGCCCATGATCACCAACAGCACACCGGCCATCACGGTACAGAGAAACAGCCCTTCCACGCCGTGGGCCGCAACAATGCCCGCCACCACCACCACGAACGCCCCGGTCGGCCCGCCAATCTGCGTGCGCGATCCCCCCAGCAGCGAGATGAGAAACCCGGTCACCACTGCACAGTAAATCCCGGCCTGCGGCGAAAGCCCCGACGCGATCGAAAACGCCATCGCCAACGGCAACGCAACAAGACCTACAGTCACCCCCGCCACCAGGTCACGCAAGAATTTTTGAGCTGTGTATCCGCGCAGGCTAAGGATGGACTTCGGCAGCCAGCGCTCTTCGAAAGCAGCGTTCATTCTTTAATACTATTCCCGCCGCGCCCCGACATAAAGGGCCCGGATTGCCCAGGCCCCAGGCTTTCAAGACCCACAGACAGCGCGGTTCGTTCGGATAGGCCTTCCACCAGGGCGTGCAGGGGATGCAAACCGATGTCTCTGGCTTCAGTACGGTCCTGTTGGTGTTGTCGCTTTGGCTCCTACGTTCCCCACCAGACCAAACACCAACAACAGTAGTGAATAGCGTGCCACTTTCATCGGGTACACCTCCGACGCACTATGGAACTTGAAGGGAAGAAATGCCAGCGTTTCTTAAGAGCGGCCCGCGAATTCGTGTACACGCCTCACTTCCAGAATTTTCACTGCGCTGGCGGCCCAGCCCAAGAGTATGTTTTCATAGGAGCGCTTGCGTTCTTAGGTGGCGCTGCGCTGAACAACTTGCGGAAAAACTCAATTGGGCCTTTTACATCGAGGCAGACGTTTGGCGCTTGCCTTTGGGTGGCGCAGCACTTTAGCGCTGCGATAATTTACCCATAAACGTCGGCTTAACCCGCCGAGGTAAGGAGCCGCTTCAGAAGAGCGCCTTTCCCCCGAATGTTATGCCGCCAAGGCCAAAAAACTGGGCTTTCGCCCCTGAGGTATCTGAATTTGGTCGTTCTAGTGATGGGCGTAGTCGGAGTTGGCAAAACCTCGGTAGCAAGCCGTCTCGCCCAGGAACTCGGCTGGCAGTTCTTCGACGCCGACTCTTTCCATTCTCCCGCGAATATTGCGAAGATTTCTGCTGGCATTCCCCTCGAGGACGCCGACCGCGCACCCTGGCTGGAATCGCTCCACTCCGAAATCCAACGCTGCTTTTTGGAACATCGCCACGCGACTCTGGCCTGCTCGGCACTCAAGCACAAATATCGCGATCAACTGACAACTGGCTTCAATCTCGAACACCACGGCGTAAGATTCGTCTACCTCAAGGCCAGCTTCGACGTAATCCAGCGCCGCTTACAGCAACGCCTCGGACACTTCGCCACGCAAAATCTGCTCCCCAGCCAACTCGAAACCATCGAAGAACCTACCGATGCCATCACCATCGACGCCGACAACTCGGTCGAACAAATCGTCATCGAAATCCGCCGCCAACTCAAAATATAGCCATCCTCAACCGACTCGAATTTGTCCTACCGAACCGCATCATCGTGAGAAATCTGCTTTCTTTGTTGGCGCTGGTGTTATCCTCCTCCCGAGGCTCTCGTACCCACAAACCCGTGCCCGCCCCAACTGAGTCCGTAGTCGTCGCAAAGTTAACCCGCCGCCTGATTCCATTCCTCTTCCTTCTCTACATTGTTGCCTACGTCGATCGCATCAACGTGGGCTTTGCGAAACTCCAAATGTCGAGCCAGCTTCACTTCAGTGAAGAAGTCTACGGCTTTGCCGCGGGTATCTTCTTCGCCGGATATTTCTTCTTCCAAATCCCCAGCAACCTGATTTTGAAACAAGTCGGTGCAAGACGCTGGATCGCGATCCTCATGGTCGTCTGGGGAGCAATCTCAGCCTCCATGATGCTGGTCTCCACAGCTCGCAGTTTCTATATTTTGCGTTTCTTGCTGGGAATCGCGGAGGCCGGATTCTTCCCCGGCATGATTTTTTACCTGAGAAACTGGTTCCCTGCCACGGCCCGCGCCAGCACAGTTGCGCTGTTTATGACGGCCGCCCCCCTCTCAGGAGTAGTTGGCGGCCCCATCTCGGGAGCCATTCTCAGCCTGCAACACATGGGTGGACTCGCCGGATGGCAGTGGCTCTTCCTGCTCGAAGGCCTGCCTGCAATTCTATTGGGGGCTATCGTCTATTTCCGTTTGCCCGACAACTTCAACGATGCCAACTGGCTAACTCACGAAGATAAGAACTGGCTCGCTCACACCTTCCGCGAGGAACAGATTGCCCATTCCCGTGGCGCCCACCCACACAACCGATGGAATGTTTCCTTGATTTTCCGTGTTCTGCTTCTGGCTCTTGTCTACTTCTGCCTCACCACGTGCTCCTACGGAATCAGCCTTTGGCTCCCCAGCATGATCAAGGGTCTCTCCAACGCCAGCAACTTCAAAGTAGGCATCCTGTCCACTCTTCCCTACATTGCGTCCGCCATCGGAATGGTCGTTGTAGGCCGCCACTCCGACCGAACCGGCGAGCGCCGTTGGCATGTTGCCGGGTCCGCCTCGGCAGCCGCCGCCGCACTATTAGTGGCCGCAAATTCCACTTCCACCACAGTCGTGATCGCTGCCCTCAGCGTCGCAGTCCTCGGCACCTTCTCCATCATGGGGCCATTCTGGGCCATGCCAACCACGCTACTCACGAGCGCAGCCGCCTCCGCCGGAATCGCTTTCATCAATTCCATCGGCAACCTCGGAGGCTTCGCCGGTCCGTACACTCTCGGCCTCGCCCGCAGTTCCAGCGGCAATTTCCAAAGCGGATTCCTGGTTCTCTCCGCCGCTATGACTCTCTGCGCCGCCCTCGCCCTGCTTGTTCGCGTACCTGCCCGCCATCCGGCAACGTGACCTTGAGCCAGAAGACCACGCTCCGCCAAAATTCTTGTCAAGCCCCCTAAACACCCCAATTCCCCGCAACCCACTCATTCCATTCATGAAATAGATCGCAAGATTTTGGCGGACTACCCCCCCTCCAACTTGATATACTGGTTATAGAGAGTAAATTCTCACACATTCAAAGGGCCGTGATGCTATCCAACGCATCCGGCCCTTTTTTTGTCTCAAAAGGAGACTCCATGACCTCAACCAACCGCCTCACCGACCCCAAGCAACGCGGAGATTGGGCCGAACTCACCTTCATGGCCCGCGCCGCCCACGAAGGACTCCTAGTCTCCCGCCCCTTCGGCGACTGCCGCTACGACGTAGGCGTCGAATACAACGGCAAGCACAACCGCGTCCAGGTAAAATCCTCCCTCCACCGACGACGCAACCGCTCCTACTGCCTCCACGTCCGCACCACCAACCGCCAACCCTACCACCCCGCCGACATCGACTTCCTGGCCGCCTACCTAATCCAGGTCGACCAGTGGTACATTCTCCCAGTAGAACAACTCTGGACCCCCGAAGGCCCCATCAGCGCCCTCCACATCACCCCAGAAGGCAAACAACAAAAGTGGAACGACTACAAAGAAGCCTGGCACCTCCTCCGCGGAGAAAAACACCGATGAGGGAACACGCTGCCCTAAGGTAGAGCGGCGCTTCAGCGCCGCGTTAAGACACAAAAAGATCGGGCTTCAGCCCCTATGAGAGACAGGCTCCGCCCACATTTCTTGCTGCGCGCCAATCAGTCGAAATGTCTCCACTTCACATGAGTCTCGCTTCGATGGCGGCCGTCTTGGATGCACCCGGAATGAGCTTCACATTCTTTTCAATTCTAAATTGTTCATAGTTGACGTATGTATTTTAGTTATTTTACATTAATTGTGTTTGTTTTCAACTATTTACATTGCAGTAAATCGATAATGACAATTCATGTCTTGAGTTATTTGAAGGCCCAAGGGCAAAGTCCCAAGAAAATCGGGGCGGGCCACAGAATTGTCGCATTCGGTTCGGCTTGCCCGGCAACCTGCGCAATCTGGAGGAACATGTCGTAACTTCACAAAACGCCAACAATAGTGCATATTTATGTGGATCAAGTCGCTCGCAATGTATCCACTTCTCATGAATCTCGCTTCGTTGGCGACCGTCTCGGATGCACCTGAAATCAGCTTCATATTCTTCTTTGCACTAAATTGTTCATAATTGACGTATACAGTACAATGCTACTGACAAAATTATCGTTTATTTTCAATTAGATACATATTTTTATATCAATACTGACAACATCTGTTCTGAGTTATATAAAAGCACAGGACTGCAGCCGTAAGGAGATCGGGGTGGCCCACGGAATTGGCGCATTCGATTCGGCTTGCCCGGCAACCTGCGCTATCCGGAAGAACAGACCGTAACTTTCAAAAATGCCAACAATAGCGCATATTCTGGTGGATTAAATCACGCGCAATGTATCCACTTCTCATGGATCTCGCTTTTACGGTGGTGCTGCCAGGCCCTTATAGCGTACGCAGTCGGTGAAAAATATTTATTAGTTGACGATATCAATATCCGGCGCTATCATAAATTGGTAGGGCTTAGCCTGAGGTGGGGTTTCAATGAAAACCGAAACAATTGTGGGTGCAAGGCGGGCAGCGGAGGCTGCTGTAGCCGACATGTCCGACGGCCCCTTGAAGATCGCGGCGTTCCAGACAATACTCACTCAACTTCTACAGCAAGGTTCTGCCAATGACGGACCGAAGCTACCCACTCCTGCAGCGAGGAGCTCGGTTAAGAGAAAGATCGTGGGCCCGAGCTCCACCGGAACAACAGGCCGGTTAGTTACTTTGATCGAAGAAGGAATTTTCAGCCAACAGCGATCGCTGGCTGAGATTAAACAGACTCTGGCAGAAAAGGGCTGGTTTTACCAGCTCCAGGACCTGGGAACACCCTTGACTCGGCTAGTCAGACGCAGGCTTTTGCGGCGCACGCAGGTTGCAGAGGGCGGAAAACGAATTTGGAAGTATTCGAATTATTGAAGGAGCGCAACATGGCTTTTGCGAAGATTAGCCTCCCCGGCGGTATCTCGGTCGAGGTCGACGGGACTCCCGATGAGGTTGCAGCAGTCTTGGAAAACCTCAAGGGCAAGCACACGGGTTCTCCATCTTCACCGTCGCCCAGCAAGAGCCGGGGAGAAATCCCTAGTCTCGTCGATATGCTCAAAGCCGAACAATTCTTCAAGACTCCAAGGGGATTGGCAGACATCCAGAAGAAGCTAGCCGAACTCGGGCACCACTACCCCGTTACGACCTTGTCCGGAGCAATGCAGGCCCAATGTCGAGGCCGGAACTTGCGAAGATTTAAGCAAGCCGGAAAGTACGTTTATGTGCAGTAAGCTTTCCCCAAGTTGAAGGAGAGGCGTATGGCAAACTCCGAAAGTTACACTGAAGTTGATGCGATGCGTGACATCGACGCCGCTCTCGGCAAACTCGATCCTAGCGCACGTGAAAGGGTCATGGACTGGGCGTCCTCGAAGCATGGGCTTAGATCGCGAGCCACCGTGGACGGAAAGGAAGCTGACCCAGAGATTGTCGGCGCTGACGGCCCACGTCCGAAAGATCTAAAGTCGTTCTTGGCTACCAAGGCTCCTCAAAGCTTCTACGAGCGCGTGGCTTGCTTGGTCTATTACCTAGAGAAGTTTGACGGTAGATCGGAAGTCTCGACGCAAGACATCACAAAGGCAAACTCCGACGCGCGACAATCAAAACTGACGAACCCAGCGACGTTCGTTAAACATGCGACCCACACACACGGCTATCTGATTTCAATCAAGAAGGGAATTTTTGCCATCTCGCCCAAAGGTGAGGCTGTGGTCGAAGCCATGCCCGACCGCGCCAAGGCGGACGAAGCCCACAAGAAGTTTAAGGTCGTAAGAAAAGTAAAGAAGAGGAAGACCAGTACGACGAAGACTAAGAAATGACTCGTCCAAATTTACGCAGTGCGCTTCTAAATAAATTCCCGGAAAAGCTCGTCGATCAGTTATTGGAGTGCCACACAGAACAGCAGCGGAACCTCCTTCTGGGAAACCTTAGGCCGAACGAGGTTGAAGGTGGTCGCTTTGCCGAAGCCGCCTTTCACCTACTCGAACAGGCTGCCGGCTGGAGTCCGACACCCATTGGCACCCAGCTCGATACAGTCGGGTTGATACGGCGACTTGAAGGCCTGCCCCCGAGCCAGTTTACTGACTCCATCCGCCTTCATATCCCGCGTACTTTGAGAGTGATTTATGACATTAGAAACAAACGTGACGCAGCGCACCTAGCTGACGGCATCGATCCCAATCTGCAAGATGCCACGTTAGTGTCTGGCGCAGCCGACTGGGTACTTGCAGAGTTTGTTCGACTTTCTGGCGGTGTAAGTCCTGACGAAGCATTCCGCCTCGTAAAAGCGATTATGATACGCCGCATACCAGCGGTCGAGGATTTTGACGGCTTCCTGAAGACGCTTCGCCCGCCCCTAGGGCCAGGCGACCGAGTGCTGTTGCTGCTGCACCACTACGCTGATGACGGTGCGAGCGCCGATGAGCTCTCAACTTCATTAAAGCCATCGCAGCGTCCTAATCTGTCACGCACACTGAAGGATCTGGAGCACGAAAAGGACCTGATTGCCCTAATACAAGGCAGATACAGAATCACTCGTCGCGGTCTGCAAGAAATCGAGCGCAAGAAGCTAATCGAGATCGAGTAATCAGAGTCTGCCAAATGGATAGGTTCCATTCATTTCTGAATGGAGCCTTTCAGCGTAGGTAACCTTCGGGCCGCCGCCAAGAGCTTGGCGTTGGGTGCGGGAGGATTCTCCAGCAGTTCTAGAACTCGCAGACTATCAAGCTCAGAGAGGCATATATGGTCGACGGGCATCGGCAACACTTTCTTATCGGCGCTAGTCTGCACGGGAATTCTCCGCACGGATTTTCTCCTCTCGTTAAGTACGAACTCAAAGCGTACACTGCATAAGCCCCCCATGAAACGCCCAAAAAGCATCTTCGCCGTCTGCCTCAAGAACAAGGACTATCCCGCATCCCTCGAACTGCGGAAGCTCTACCGCATCATCCCGGACGCCACAGCGGCAAAACACAACCAAGTCCGTGTCGTCGATGAATCCGGGGAAGACTACCTCTACCCGGAAGACTGCTTCGTTCCCGTCCGCCTGCCCCAAGCCGCAGGCCGCGCCCTGCTCCGAGCAACCTCCTGACCCGATAAAACAGGACCCAAGCCTCCTCTGTGGCCTGTGTGGTTAAAGGTTCTGTGGTGGAAAAGGAAAAGGCTCCATTCTTTTCAGAATGGAGCCTTTATTTAAGCCGGCAACGACCTACTCTCCCACACACTTACGCGTGCAGTACAATCGGCCCTGCGGGGCTTAACTTCCGTG
>JAYVEP010000166.1:0-29228 GCA_043749225.1 Acidobacteriaceae bacterium | reverse complement strand
ATTGACTGGGAGGAGCCGGGGCGCGTGGCGCAGGCTGTACATACGCTGGGCCTGCAATATACCGTCGTAACGAGCGTGAACCGCGACGACGACAATGTAGGCGGGGCACGCGTCTTTGCGGAGACAATTCGAGAGATTCGCAAGCTGTCGCCAGCCTGTCGCGTGGAAGTGCTGATCCCGGATTTCCAGGGCCGGGAAGACGCGCTGCGAGTTGTGCTCGACGCTAAGCCAGACGTTCTTAATCACAACACGGAAACCGTACCGCGTTTATACCGTGCTGCGCGGTCGGGAGCGCGGTACCAACGAACGCTCGATCTGCTGGAGAACGCTAAGAAATTCTCTCCTGGCATGGTGACGAAGACTGGTTTGATGGCTGGTCTGGGCGAAACATCCGAAGAAATGATTGCAGTATTTCGCGATCTGGCTGCACGGTCGGTGGACATTCTATCGATTGGACAATATTTGCGGCCCTCGAAAGATCATTTGCCGATTGCACGGTTTTATGCGCCGGAAGAGTTTCTGATGCTGAAGGAAAAGGCGCTGGCTTTGGGATTCCGGCATGTTGAGTCCGGGCCGCTGGTGCGGTCAAGCTATCACGCGCATGAGCAGGCGGAATCCAGCGTGGCTACGAGACCGGTGGTTTAGCTTTTCTGTTCTCTGCAGCGACAACTGCAAAAACCAAGAAAGATCAGATTCCTCGCCTGCTGCGCCTCGCAAGCTCGGCTCCGCGACGGCTCGGAATGACAAGTTTGTAGAGTCTTTTAAGAAGTTCGGGCGCGGCAAAAGCCGCGCCCGATTTATTTTGGCTAGAAGCTAAAAACTAGCAGCTGGAAGCTGGCTTCCTACCACACCTTGCAAGCATTCTTACTCACCATCGGCGCATCGGCTGCGCAGTGGTAGGCTTCGCGGAACTCGGGCATGTTGGAAACAGTCCCGTTCACGCGGTTCTTTCCCGGAGAATGCGGATCGGTTTGCGCCGCTAGTCTGGAAACTGCGTCGCGGCGGTTCTGGCACCAGACATTGGCCCATCCCAAGAAGAAACGTTGTTGCGCGGTTAAGCCATCCATGGAGACAGGTTCTTTACCGGCCATCGACGCAATCAGTGCCATATAGGCCACGCGCATACCACCGTTGTCGGCCACGTTCTCGCCGAGAGTGAGTTCGCCATTGACCTTTACGTCATCGATAGCGGTGTAGCTGCTGTACTGATCGACGACGCATTTTGTCCGCTTCTTGAACTCGTCGGCGTCTTCTTTGGTCCACCAGTCATTCAGATTGCCTTGAGGATCAAACTGGCGGCCCTGATCGTCGAAGCCGTGGGTAAGTTCGTGTCCAACCACCGCGCCGATGCCTCCGAAGTTCATAGCGTCATCCGCCTGATTGTCGTAGAAGGGCGGCTGCAGAATACCGGCTGGGAACGTAATGTTGTTCTGAAGCGGGTTGTAGCTGGCATTCACGGTGGGCGGTGGATAGGGCCACTCGCCCTTGTCTAGAGGCTTACCGATTTTCGCCATGTCATGCGCGAATTGGAACACGTTGCCGCGCTGCGAATTGCCGAAGGCATCGCCCCGCACAACTTTGTAATTGGTGTAGTCGCGCCACTTATCGGTATAGCCAATGCGGTTGGCGATGGCCGCCAGCTTTTCCAGGGCGCGATTCTTGGTTTGTTCCGTCATCCAAGGCAAGCCCTTAACGTCCTCGCGAAGGGACGCTTCGATGGCGTTGACCATCTTGAGCGTGCGCTCCTTGCCTTCGGCACCGAAGGTTGCAGCTACGTAGGCTTGTCCTACGGCCTCACCCAAGTCGCCATTGACCGCGCGGACGCAACGTTTCCAGCGGGGAGGCTGCTCCTTTGTTCCTTGCAATTCTTTGCTGAAGAATGCGAAATTCTCATCCTCGAACCGCTTCGGCAGTGCATTCGCGTTGCCGTGAACTACATGCCAGCGCAAATAGGTTTTCCAGTCATCGAGTGAAACGGAGCCCAGCAATCCGTTCATGCTCTTCATGAAGTCCGGATTGGCTACATTCAGGCTTGCAAACGACGGTGCGCCGAGATCTGCAAAGTACTTTTCCCATGCAAAATTCGGGCTCAAGGCTTCGAGATCGGCCCGGGTCATCTTGTGATAGATCTTCGCAGGATCGCGGCGGCTGACAACATCCAACGCGCCGTTGGCAAGGCCGGTTTCAATCTCCATCACTTTCTTGGCTTCCGCTGTGGCCTTTTCGGGAGCGTCGCCCAAGAGTTCAAACATTTTCTGGATATGCGCGACATACTTCTTGCGAAGGTCTTCGGATTTCTCATCTTTGCGGAAATAATATTCTCGTTCCGGCAGACCCATGCCACCTTGGTCCACGTCGGCAATAATGTGGCTGGCATCTTTAAAGTCCGATCCTGAGCCCATTTCGAAGAGTGCATTCACGCCCTCGCGATGCACGCGAGCGATTTCGGCGGTCACATCTTTCTTCGATTTCATTCCTGCGATTGCTTTCAAATCCGCAGCCAGCGGTTTCATGCCCTTCTTCTCAATGGCGACTTCGTCCATGCAGGCACCGTAATAGTCGCCGATCTTCTGCTCGATGACTGTGCTATCTTTTCGCTTCGCAGCCGCCTTCTCCAAAATGTCTTTGAGGATGTACTCACCGCGCTCAGCCAGCTCATTGAAACGTCCCCAACTCGAGCGGTCGGCGGGGATAGGATTCTGATCCTTCCAGCGGCTGCAGGCGTAGGCGTAGAAATCGTTGCAGGGGTCAATCGACTTGTCCAGCATGTCGGCGCTAAAGCGGACGCTCTTTGAAGGGGAGGCGGATGTGGCAGCGGGCGCGGGGGCAGCCGCCTGAGCTTGAACAAGCACAGAACTCAAAAGCAAAATCGGGATAACGAAGGTTAAACGCATGGTTCCTCGTGGGATTCCGGATTGGAATGGACGCTCTGCAGCCCAGGAAGGGGCAGTCGGACTGCCTCGATATTGTAACGCTAAGTGGGCGTCCTAGAAGATATGCAGCTTGATCGAAAGGTATTTCTTGGGATCCTGGCGAATGGCCTTGACGAGTTCGCGAGACTCGACCAGCATCTGGTTAGCGTTGTTGTACAGTGAAGGATCTTTCAGAAGCTTGCCAGCAGAGCCTTCACCCGCTTCCAGGCGATCGGAAATGAGAGCAAGCTTGGTAACGACGTTATCCAGTTTCTTGGCAAATTGTTCGTCTCGGGCAAATTTCCCCATCGCGCCCTTGCCGGCATTGACCTGTTCCACCAACTGTCGGACTTCGGCCATTGTCTTGTTGGCGTTGTCATAAAGCGCGGGGTCTTTCACAAACTTCCCAGCGGTACCTTTGCCCTGACTGACTTCGTCGACGATACTAGCCAGCTTATCGACCGTGGCATTGGCTTTCACGTAGAGCGCGTCATCGTTGAATAGCTTGCCCATGCTGCCTTCGCCCCTGGCCACCTTGCTCACTAGCCCCTGCATTTCGGCAACGGTAGAGTTAAGTCGGTTATAGAGGCCAGGATCGTTGATCAGCTTGCCCACAGAACCTTGACCCGACTCGACCGTGGTAACGATGCGATCCAAGCGCTGCAGTAGCGTCTGCATGTTCTGCAGCGTGCTCTGGCTGGAACGGACAACATCTTGAATATCAGGGCGGCCGTGGGTGGCTAGAACATCTCCGTTTTCCGCCGCCGGACCCTTCGCCTGCGCGCTGGAAATGTCAACGTAGGCTTCACCGAGAAATCCCACTTGGTCCAGCAGAGTCACAGAATCTTTGCGGAGCGCATAGTCGAACTTGGAACTCACCTTCATAGTTACTTCGACGGGAGTCAGGGGCTTATCCTTGACAATGCGAATGGCTAAAACATTCCCGATATCCACTCCTTCCAGGCGCACTGGAGCGCCCACGCGCAGGCCACCTGCGTTATCGAAATAGGATTTCAGAGTGATTTTCGGTGTGAACATGCCGCTGGTGCTGCTCATCAAAAAAACCAGCACGGTCAACGTAATCGAGGCGATTACGACCGTCAGTCCAACCCGCAGTTGAGACCAATGCAGTTGCTTTTGGCTAGGCAAAGTCCCTCGCAGGCTGCGGAGCTGGAAGAATCATAGACATCGAAAGAATGATATCAGAGCGGTACTTCCCGGTTATGACAGCGGACGGGAAATCAAGCTCCGGCTGGCGACGTTTCAAGCGCGGTCAGCGCTTTGGCGAGAATCGCATCTTGCTCGGGAAAAACAGTACGCAAATCAATCAGTACTTTGCCGTCTTCGACTCGAACGGCCACGGGAACCTCAGAGGCGCGCAGGCGGGCGGCAATTTCATTGGCGCCCATATCGTTGCGGTCCAAAGCAAGAAGTTTCGTGGGCAACACCGCTGAGGGCGCAGCCCCACCTCCGATTACGGATTCACCGTCAATCAGAGCAATCTGGAACGCAAGCAAGGCTAGTCTCTGCCGCAAGATTTCGGCACGCCGTTCTATTTCTTCTTTCGAGAGATGCATCATTCGCAACGCAGGAATTGACTCGTAATCTCGCTTGACATAAGCGAGTAGCGTGGCTTCAAGCGCGGCGTAGGTGAGCTTGTCGACGCGCAACGCGCGAAATAATGAATTAGAACGCATGCGTGCAATCAGGTCGGCTCGCCCGCTGAGCATGCCAGCCTGCGGGCCGCCCAGGAGCTTGTCTCCGCTGTACATCACCACATCAACTCCACAGCGGAGACTGTCAAACACGGTAGCTTCGCCCATCACTCCAACCGACTGAAGATCGAACAACGCGCCGCTACCCAGATCTTCGAGCAAGGGGATGTCGCGACGACGTGCGAGTTCGACTAACTCCTCGAGCGCGGGCTGCTCGGTAAAACCAGTAATCTGAAAGTTGGAACGATGCACTCGCAGTAGCACTTGCGTCTTGTCATTGATGGCGAGCTCATAGTCGCTGATGCGAGTCCGGTTCGTGGTTCCAACTTCGCGCAAGATTGCGTTCGATTTCGCCATTACATCCGGAATGCGGAACGACCCGCCGATTTCAACCAATTCACCGCGTGACACAATCGCCTCGCCATTTTCTGCAAGCGTATTGAGGGCTAGAAAAACGGCGGCAGCGTTATTGTTGACGACGATTGTGGAGACCGGCGCCGGGCCCTCGGGCTTTTCGCTGCCTTGGCGAAGCCCTTGCGGGAGGTTCGTAGCCAATAGTTTCTGGAACAAGCGATCTACGTGAACATCGCGCTTGCCTCGCTCGCCGTGTTCCAAATCGAACTCAAGGTTCGAGTAACCCTGAGCGCTCTCCCAGACGTGAGCCAGCGCAGAGGAAGAAAGCGGCGCCCTACCCAAATTGGTGTGGAGCACAACGCCGGTCGCGTTAATCACCGGGCGCAGGGAGTAAACGAGGGAGCGAGCGACTTGCCGCTCAATAGCCCCATCCAGACCCGCTAGAGCGAGATCCACTTGCGCATCGTCCAAATGCCCCTCAGCGATCTCAGAACGCAGCGTGGCTAAAACGCTCCGGACGGCATCCGTCACAGCGGTACGGCTTTCGCGCGTCACGACAGTAACTACGGCAGGCAGCCGCAGGATCTCATCGACGGATGGTATTTTGCGCAGCAGCAACGTGGCGGAACCAGCGTCCATAGGGTTGATTATGACACGGACGGGGCTCCGGTTCAGGCCGTGAATGCGTCCCTGGTTACCATAGGCCAACGGCCAGTGAGAGGGGCGGAAGCCTCAAGGACTTCGGTATCCTGCGCGTGGTTACTACTGGAGACGCAGAAAGAGCGCCTCGTAGAAACTGGCGCTACGCCATGGGCCACAACGCTAGGAAAAGAGACTGTAAAGAGCGATGCCTACTTCAAGCGATTCGACGTTTCTGAGTTCGAAATCACCATCTCTATCTTTGGTGCCTTTCCCTTCCGCCTCTCACATCGACTCGTGGACTCCGGCGACAGGAGAACGGGAAGAGGCGGTGGCGGGCGCGACTTCGGGAGAAGCCACGGCTGCGATCGAAGATGACCTTGGGAAAATCGAGCGGCGGGAGCGCCATCTATGGATCACGTTGAGCGCATTGAGCATGGTCGTAACGGTTTGCATGGTGCTGACCGTTCTGCCTCAGCTGATTGAGATCTCCAGCGGGCACCCCGAAAAATGGTACCTGCCGCGCCTTTTTCTGGCGCTGGTTGCCCTGATGGCTCTGCTAAATATTTATCTGACTGTGCAACGCCACACACTGCGCCGCACGCGGGCAGCCTTGCTCAACGAACGGGAGCACCGCCAAGCCGCCGAAACTGCGGCCATCATGGATCCGCTCACCCAGTCTTTTAACCGTCGCTATATGGACCAGCTGATCGAAAAAGAACTGAGCCGCGCAGGTCGGTTGGGAACGCAGATCGCTTTTCTCATGGTTGACGTAGATGACTTCAAATCCGTCAATACGCGCTTCGGGCACGTGGTGGGAGACGCCATTTTACGGGAAGTCGCGGATGTAGTTCGTAGGAGCGTACGCGCCTCCGACACCGTTGTTCGCTACGGAGGGGACGAGTTCCTCGTAATCCTCACGGAAGCGCAGGAATCCGACGCCGAGCGCGTGATCGCACGTATGGATCAGCGAGTAAATGCCTGGAACAAAGCCTCTAAGATTGAGGGCTACCATATGGGGCTGAGCTGTGGTTGGGCGACCCATGAAAAAGGAACACTCGTCACGAAGTCCCTAGAGGCGGCAGACAAGAAGATGTATGACTGCAAGCATCGGCGAAAGATCGGCTGGCTCGGCGATCTGGGCTTAGCCGACCTCAACTAGCCCGTACGCGAGCTGTCCGCGAGTGCGCATGTGCGCCAAGGCGCGGTCGATTTCTTGCCGTGTGATTTCCACGTTGGGGCCGGCGAGCACAGCTGCTGCTTCGCGTTTGGCGGCCTCTAGCAGCTCGCGATCGCGAATAAGATTTGCCACCTGAAAGTTCGGCATTCCAGCCTGTCGCGTACCGAAAAATTCCCCTGGGCCGCGCAGCTCAAGATCCAGTTCAGCGATCTGGAAACCATCGTTCGTGCGAACCATCGCGTCCAGCCGACGTTCGCCTTCTTCGGAAATCTTGCCGCCCGTCATCAAGATACAGAAGGATTTGGCAGTGCCGCGCCCGATCCGTCCACGAAGCTGGTGCAGCTGGGCCAAACCAAACCGTTCGGCATGTTCCACAACCATAATCGTAGCGTTGGGAACGTCTACACCGACTTCAATGACTGTGGTCGAAACCAGAATGTGTGTTTCTCCAGCTGCGAAATCTCGCATGACTTGTTCTTTCTGAGCGGAGTCCATGCGCCCGTGTAGAAGCGCTACGCGAAAACTGGGAAAGATCTGCTCCCGCAGTAGCCGGTGCATCTGGGTTGCGGCCTTAAGCTCGTTTTCTTCGTTCTCTTCTATCACGGGATACACCACATATGCTTGATGCCCCGCCTGCACATGCTTCTTGACGAAGACCCAAACTTCTTCGGCGCGGTTATCGCCAACACGACGCGTCACAATCGGGCTACGTCCGGGCGGAAGCTCATCCAGAATTGAAACATCAAGATCGCCGTAGAGTGTAAGCGCCAGTGTCCGCGGGATCGGAGTCGCCGTCATGACCAGAACGTGCGGTTCTTCCAGATCGTCAGGAGTGGTGTCTTGATTGTCTCTACGCCTTCCAGAACCTGGATCTCCAGACCCACTTTTCTTCATTAGCTTAAAGCGCTGCAGAACGCCAAAACGGTGTTGTTCGTCCACGATCACGAGTCCCAGATGATCGAATTCGACGGAACCTTCGATCAGCGCGTGCGTCCCAATCACCAGCTGTGCGTTGCCTTGGGCAATGTGACGGCGAATGTTTCGTTTCCGGTCGTCCTCCAGTGATCCTGTAAGCAAGACGATGCGGTAGCCGAGCTTTTCTAGTATCCTCCGCGAGGCGAGATAGTGCTGTGTTGCCAGAATCTCAGTTGGAGCCATGAGCGCGACTTGGTACCCGTTCTCAATCGCGACGATAGCAGCCTGAAAAGCCACAATTGTTTTGCCGGAACCAACATCTCCTTGCAGCAAACGGCGCATGGGATGCGGCTTGGCGAGGTCAGCGGCGATCTCACCTAGTACGCGCTTTTGCGCGTTGGTAGGATGGAACGGTAAGACACGTTTAATGGACTCCCTCACCGGGTCGTCGAGGCGGAAGGCGATTCCCGTCCGCGCGCGCTGCTGCCTGCGTTTCAGCTCCAACCCCAACTCGAGGAAAAACAGTTCCTCGAAAATAAGCCGGATATGGGCTGGCGTGCGAGCCTTCTGCAGTAGATCGAAGCTCTCGCCGGGATCGGGCCAATGTACTTTCCAGATCGCTTCAACAAAAGGGATCAGTCCCATGCGGCTGCGCACTGCGGCCGGAACGGCATCCGGCAACTCGGGCGGGAGATTTTCGAGCGCTATCCGAAGAATTTTCCGGAACCACCGTGAGCTAAGCCGCCCTTGCATCGCCGACTCGTAGATGGGAACAATGCGGCCAACTTCGAGCGCCGTATTCGCGTCCCCACTTTCCTTGCCTTCGGCGTCCGCGCCGTCGCTCAGAATCTCAAACTGAGGCTGAACTAGCTGCAACTGGCTATCGCGGTCGGCTTCAACTTTTCCGTACAGTGCTACGATCTGCCCAGGCTTGAACTGGTCGCGCAGATAGCCGCCATGAAACCAGATGCACTTCAATTTCGGACGCGGCAGTCCGGGAGGGCCCACAATCAGCTGGAAAATTGGCATGCGCTTGGTCTGAAACAGGCCTGAATTCCGCACTTCAGCAACAACAGCTGCCATCTCTCCAGGCCGCAGGTCCGCAATGCCCCTAGGATTGACCCGGTCTTCGTATCGAAAGGGAAGATACAAAAGGAGATCGCCGACCGTGTGGATTCCCTTTTCAGCCAGAGCTTCCGCCAAACGTGGCCCTATACCTTTGACGAACTGCACTTGCGCACGTAGGTCGAGGGGAGGCATCCGAAAGCAATGGTAGCAGGCGGGCACCTGCGGCGAAATTCCGGTGTCTAATTCGATGTGGAGAAGCGCGCAGAAGCGTCATGACACGGAACTTCATGGAGTCTTCGGTTGCTGTGCTCACGGGAAATGCCCTTTATTTCCTGCTGATGCCGCAGCTTCCTGAGCAGATTCGCCATAATCCGCAGCGGATTGATCTTGGGCTGCTGGTCGATTTTTGTTTGTGCTTGGCGATCCTGGGCTGCATTCGCGAGCTGGGACATCGCCCCGCCAAGCGCCGAGACAGCTAGACCAAACGTACCATCCTCAGTTGTTCAAAGCCGATACCGTACATGGAAATTCAATCGCCGTGTGCATCCCGCCACCTTCGGGTAGTCGCCCGCAAGCCATGACGGGGCTACAATCCCTTAAGTAAGCATTCGTCAATGAAGTACCGGTCCAATGCAGAAAATCGCCGTCCTTTACGACGCCGGCCAAACCCTCACGGCATCTGAGCCGGATGAAGTATTGCGCCGTACTCTCAACGTCGTTCGTGATTATTTCCAGATCCAGACCGCAGCGGTTCTGTTGCTGGAGGAGGAAACCCAAGAGCTAGTTCCCAACTGCCACATTGGATGCGAGGAAATATTTGACAAAGCTCGGATTGCAGTTGGGTCGGGACTGACTGGCACTGCCGCTAAGGTAAAGCGCCCCATTTATTCAGCCGATGTCCGCAAGGATGCGCGATATTTATTCCCTGTCACGGGGTGCGTTTCCGAGCTCGCCATTCCACTCATGGTGGGCGACTCTGTCGTCGGCGTACTCGATTGCCAAAGCGACAAGTTCGAGCGCTTTGACCGCGAAACGATCGATCTACTCACGCTGTTTTCCACCCAGGCTTCAATGGCCTTCCAAAATGCCCGACTCTATACGCTGGAACAAAAGCGGGCTGCGCAGTTGCGCGCGATCAACGCTGTGGCCAAGCAGGCCACCTCCGTCATTGAACTGGACGAGTTGTTGCATTCCGTTTGCGGGTTGGTTCACACCTGTTTCCCCTGTGATCACGCTGTCGTCGCCTTGAAGGAGGGAGACGCTCTAGTCGTGCGGGCTCTAAGTGGCCTTCTAGTCCCGTGGGTGGAAGTAGGCTGCACCCTGAGCCATGTGCCAGATCCCTGGAAGACCGCCTTGGAGTCAGGCGGAATTGTGACGGAGAACGATCTTTCCCTCCTGCCCAGGGACCAGCGGCTCCCCGAAAATGCGCAATCGCGCATCATCATTCCGTTAATTTCGCAAGGCCATCCGTTGGGGTTGGTCGTTCTTGTCAGTGTGACCAAGAACTTTTTTGCTCGCGCAGAAGCTCAACCGCTGGAGTCCGTCGCTGACATTTTTGCGGCTGCCATCCAAAACGCTCAGTACATCAACAGAGTGAAGCAGCTGGCCTTCCTGGATGGGCTCACTGGAATCTTTAACCGGCGCTACATGGAGACTCGCATCACAGAAGAAATCGAGCGTTCGAAGCGTTACGAAACAGATTTTTCGGTTGTCATGGTAGACGTGGATCGCTTCAAACTCCTGAACGATGAGTTTGGGCATCTACTGGGAGATGAGGTGCTGCGTCAGGTTTCGTCCTTGCTTTCGGAGCGACTTCGTAAGAGTGACGTCGTGTGCCGTTACGGAGGCGAAGAATTTGTCGCTCTGCTTCCACAAACTACGACGGATCAAGCCGTTCTGGTTGCAGAGAAACTCCGGCTTGCGATTTCAGAATGGAACTTCCCTGGTGTTCCGCGGCCCGTCACCATCAGCGCCGGCGTCTCAACGTTCCCCGAGCACGCAGCAACGCGCGACGAGCTTCTCCACGCAGCCGACAGCGCTCTCTACTCCGCCAAGCAGTCTGGTCGAAACAGGGTTCTGGTCGCAGGAAAAACAAAAATCGTTGAAACCAGTGCCTAGATCATGTAGCGCTTTGCGTTGAACTCTAGTTGCAATTTTTGCAGATTTCGCGAAGAACGCTGGAAGTCTTCAAGCTGCTGTGACAGCAGCTTACTACCTTGTTTCATCATCTGCAGCTTTTGTTCGTCAAAGCCTTTGCGAGTGGCCTCCATGGCTCGTTCTACCGCTTCGCCCGTGTTTCTTGCTGCCAATGCCAGCGCAGGCTGGAGCTTAGCGATGTCGATATTAATTTCAGCCAGATCAACATCGACATCTGCGTCGAGCTCCGGCGCTTCCCAGCTCTCTTCCACTGAACTACGATTCCGCCCCCGCCGGTTTCGGCCTGCACCCCGCCGGTGATCCGCCCGAGATCAATGCGACCGCTGCCAGTCTCCGCGTGAATCAGGGCACTTCCCGGAGCCCATTTTCACGGAGCGACCTGTTCCGCCGCCCTGGTGATGGGGGAGGAAACGCAAACCGGCTCTATGCAACAAAGGGGTCATCCAACAAAAGAGAAAGGGACAGGCAGCAAAGCCCGTCCCTTGTGTTGCTAGACCATATTTGGACCGCGTGAAGGCGTCACCTACTGAGAACTACTCGGCGACGGCTTCTTTGTCGATCACGACTTTAAAATGAGCCGTGACTTCGCGATGTAGCTTGATCGGAATCGTGAAATCCCCAACCTGTTTCAGCGGCTCGTGTAACTGAATCTTGCGTCGGTCGAGGTTGTGGAAGCCCTTCTTTTCCAGCTCCGCCGCGATGTCCGCCGACGTTACCGATCCAAAGAGCTGATCGCCCTCGCCGGAGCGCCGCGTGAAGTTGATGACCACGGCGTCGAGCTGCTTGGCCAGCTCTTCCGCGCCCGACTTCTCCTTGGCGTTGCGGCGCACAGCCGACGCCTTCATCTGCACCACAACGGCTTTGTTGGCATCGTTGGCTTCAATCGCCAGCTTCTTGGGCAGCAAATAGTTGCGCCCGTAACCCGCCGCGACTTTCACTACGTCGCCGCGCACGCCCAGCTTTACCACATCTTCTTTCAGAATGACTTCCATGACATGACTCCATTCCCAATATTTGAAACGGCACAAGAGCCCGTGTAGAGCGAGCATTCCTGCTCGCCGCTCGCAGATCAACGTGGATAGAAACTTCTCTCCAACTTGTCATTCCGAAGGGCTTCAGCCCTGAGGAATCTGCTCTACGCTCGCCGAACAATTTTTAAATTCGGTGCAAAAAACTAGCGATTCGAGAACGGCAGCAACGCGATATTGCGCGCCTGCTTGATAGCCGCCGAAACGCGCCGCTGATGACGTGTGCAAACACCCGTCAAACGCCGTGGCGTAATTTTTCCGCTTTCCGCCACGAACTGCTGCAGAAGACGAACGTCTTTGTAGTTCACGCCGTCAATTTTCTCGACGCAAAACTTGCAAACTTTCTTGCGGCGGAAAAATTTCCGTCCGCCCGGACCGCCCGACCCGCCGCCGGGTCCGCCCTGCCGAGGAGGACGCGAACCGCCATCCCCCGAACCGCCTGAAGATCTGTGTGCCGATGGTTCTGCCATATCGCTCCTCATTCCAAAACAATAAATTCTTCGCTTATCTGCTTACAAAAATTTCTCCCGGAAAATGTGCCGTCCACGAACCGCTCTCGGGAAGGGCACGACTTTAGTCGTGCCATAAAGCTCGGGAATCACCGGGCTTCAGCCCCTGAGGGCTTTTATCGCGATCAGCAGACTACGCCGTAATCGGTGCCGCTGGCGCCGCTTCCGCTTCCGCCGCCACAGCTGGCACGGTCGAAGCCTGCACTGGTACCGCACGCTTCTTCGCATCGCGCAGCTTCTTCATCTTTTCCATGCGCTTGATCTCTTCATCCATGCGCACGGTAATGAACTTCAGCACAGGCTCCGTCACACGTAAACGACGCTCGATCTCATGCACCAGCGCGCCGCCGCCCTCGACCGTCAGCAGCATGTAGAAGCCATCCTGGAAGCCGCCGACCCAATAAGCCAGACGGCGTTTGCCCATCTTTTCCAGACTCTTCACCGTGCCGCCAGCCGTCGTAACCTGCGTTTCGATCGACGAAACCAGCTTGTCCATATCCTCGTCCACCATGTCCGGACGCACAATAAACATTACTTCGTAAATACGTTGCTGCATTCTTTTCTCTCCATCCTGTGTAGGGCGAGCATTCTTGCTCGCCACTCCAAACTTACCGTTTCAAACTTGCAAACCTTTGCCAACCACGAACTCAATTAAACTTGTCGTTCCGAAGGGCTTGAGCCCTAAGGAATCTGCTTCTTGCGCGGACGCAATCTTGTTCCAAACTAACTTCCGTCCGTACCATCCCCACCCGGCGGCTCAACCTTGCGGTTGTACTTATTCATCGCCGCATCCACGCCATGCGTCAAAATCGTCTTCGCTGCTTCCGAGGCTGTTTCCAGCACCTCATCAATCAGCGGATACTGCGCTTTGCGAAACTCGCCCAGCACATACTTCGCGCCATCTCCCAAAGCATGCTCGGGAGCGATGCCCAACCGAATCCGCATCACGCTCTGGCTTTCCAAAGCGCCCAGGATCGACTTGATCCCGTTGTGCCCCGCCGAACTGCCCTGCTTCCGGATGCGAATCGCACCCAAAGGCAAATCCAGTTCGTCGTAAATCACAATCAGGTCTTTTGTTGGATCGACCTGGTACTCATCCACCAGTTCGCGAACCGACATCCCGCTGAGATTCATGTACGTCTCAGGCTTGGCTAGCAACACCGTTTCGCCTTCGATCACCGTACGTCCCGTCAGCGCTCTGCACTGCCGGCTACGAATCTCAACCCCACACTGCTGCGCGATGCGATCCACCGCCAAGAACCCCAGGTTATGCGGCGTGAACTGATATTCCATGCCCGGATTTCCCAAGCCCACTATTAGCTTCACGCCTTAGCACCCAACCCGTTCCACCTTCGCTCGCAAGAAACAGGTGGTTACTTCTTGTCTTTCTTCTTGTCGCCGCCCTTGTCGCCAGCAGCCTTGTCGCCTTCGGCACCCTCGGCATCCTGCTTGCCCTTCTTCAGGACTTCGGGTTCGGTCGAAGCTGCGGTTGCATCGACTGCCGCTACCGCCGTCTCAGCAACAACTTCCTTCACCGACACAATGTGCGCAACCATCTGATTCGGATCGGTAATAAACTTCAACTTCTCAACGTGCGGCAGATCTTCCACGCGAATCAGTTTGCCAAATGTGAGATCCGTGACATCGACGTCGATGTGGCCAGGAATATCCGCTGGCAAACACTCGATTTCAACTTCGCGCAGAACCTGCTCCAGAATGCCGCCTTCCAGCTTTACGCCAGCAGCCTCGCCCTTCAAAAGTACAGGCACCTTGATGCGCAGCACTTTGTCCATCGCGATGCGCTTGAAATCGACATGCAGCAGATGGCCGCGGATGGGCTCATATTGCCAGTCAACGATCATGGCCTTAGCCTGCTCGTTCGCCAACTTCAAATCCACAATCGTATTGTGGCCTGTTTCTGAATACAGAATCTTCTGCACCTGCCGTGGATCGACGGAAACCGTTTGCGAGTCTTTGCCTGCGCCATACACCACGCCCGGAATCTGTCCTGCCACGCGAACGCGCCGCGCCGCATTCTTCGTCGTTGCCGTGCGCGGTGTTGCTTCTAACGTGTTATTCACTACTGCATTTGCCATAAAGTTTGCTTTCCCTGTCTAAATAAAAATCTAAATTCTTGTCATTCCGGAGAGCTTCAGCCCTGAGGAATCTGCTGCTGCTCTCCGCTGCGCATGCTTCCAATGCGCTCTTACATAAAAAGATTGCTGACTGAAGTCTCTTCGTGAATCGAGCGGATCGCGCTGCCCACCAATCCCGCAATCGATCGCACTTTAATCTTTGGCTCTTTCGCCGCCGCTTCCGAAAGTGGAATCGTATTCGTGACCACCACTTCCACCAGCGCCGAATTCGCAATATTCTCGACCGCTGGCCCTGACAGCACCGCATGCGATGCGCAGGAGTAAACCGAAGTCGCTCCACTCTCCAGCAGCGCAGTTGCCGTCTTCACCAGCGTGCCCGCTGTGTCAATCAAATCGTCTAACACCAAACAAGTGCGCCCGCGTACATCTCCAATCACGTGCATCACTTCGGCCACGTTGATGTCGGTGCGCCGTTTATCCACGATCGCCAGCGCCGAATCCATCTTCTTGGCAAAAAACCTTGCGCGCTCCACACCGCCCGCATCCGGTGAAACCACAGTCAGATTCGGCAGCGCCAACTTCTTGAAGTAGTCCACCAGCACCGGCGACGCGAACAAATGGTCCACCGGGATATTGAAAAATCCCTGCAACTGCGGCGTATGCAAATCGACGATCAACGCCCGATCCGCACCCGCTGTCGTCAACAAATCGGCGACCAGCTTGGCCGATATCGGAACACGCGGCTTGTCTTTACGATCCTGCCGCGCATATCCGTAATACGGAATCACCGCCGTGATCCGCCGCGCTGACGCCCGCTTCAGCGCATCAATCATCAACAGCAATTCCATCAAGTGCTCGTCCACCGGACGACACGTCGGCTGGATTACAAATACGTCCGCGCCGCGAACGTTCTCCTGAATCTGGACGTAATGTTCGCCGTCCTTAAACCGCGTCAGGAAAGCCTGCCCCCGCGCCAACCCCAGAAAATCGCAAACCTCAGTCGCCAGTCCCTCGTTCGCCGTGCCCGAGAAGACTTTTAGCTTGTCGTCCAAGCGTGGACGCGGCTTATTGCGATCCACTTTTTCCTGCACCTTGTCTCCCTGCGGCTGCTTTTTTTCAACCGGAGTCACTGTGGTTGCCATAGTCTGTCTGCCTCGTGAGTTGACGATGCTTACCGGACGACTAACCTAAATGCGCGCAAACTGCCTGGAACGACGCACTAAATGCTTACTTCATGATCCCAACTGGGATACCGGAAAGCACCCTCAGCGGCTAAAGCCAACATCCTTGCTTGCTGGGGTGGCACGGCTAAAGCCGATGCCCTTCCCGAGTCGGATCATGCAACAGCTTCTAGTCTTAAAACGACTATCTCTTAAAACGACACCTCTTAAAACGACTATCTCTTAAAACGACATCTCGATAACAACCCGTCACGGGAAGGGCACGACTTCAGTCGTGCCACTTACGCCCATCAAAACCGGGCTTCAGCCCCTGAGGGCAAAAATCTTTGGCTGGGCCGCCAGGATTCGAACCTAGACAAAGTGCGTCAAAGGCACTTGACCTACCATTAGTCGACGGCCCAAAAACTTGTCGACTCTGAGCTCCAGTGAATCGACTAACTCAGGGTGCCCCAACTTAGGGGTGTCCCGTCCTTGTCGCGCACTTTGCGACAGGGCGGGGATTTTAGCCCTACACCCAAACTTTCTTCCAATACTGCGCCCGCGTCAACGTCGAAGTAGCGTGGGCCGGAACCCCTCGCTTTTTCAGCGACCGGGCAGATCTCTCCGCTGCCGCTTGCGATCCAAACAACCCATACACCGTCGAGCCGGAACCTGACAGAGAAGCGTACTTCGCCCCCGACTGCTCCAGCGCACACTTGACCTCAAACAATTCGGGATGCTGCGGAAAGACGACTTGTTCAAAGTCGTTCGCGATCCCGGCTTGGACGAGGCTGAGAAGTGGATTCCCAACTCGGCCCCTGCGCAATGCAGGAGCTCCGGATACTGGCCCTGATTTCGACCCTAACCCTTGGCCACTCAGCCACACAGACAACTCATGACCGAACTTCTTAATACTATGGGACGGATCGTCTTGCGTCAATTGATTCGTCGAAATTCGTAAGTCCCAGTCAGCAAAGGCACTGGGAGTCGAGACTCCTATTTCGGGAACGACAATCACGCAAGGAGTCGCCGGAAAATCCGGCAGAGGATAGACTTCCTCGCCGCGCTCGACACCCAAAACGGTACCGCCAATCAGAAATAAAGGCAGGTCGGAGCCAACTTCCGCTGCGATTCGCAGTTGCTCAGCACCTGTAAGTTGTTTCTTGAGAGTGCGTTGCAGCCCCAGCATCGCCGCGATAGCATTCGCAGACGCTCCGCCCAATCCACCCTGCACCGGCAGCCGCTTCTCGATCTCAATGACAGCACGGCTTTTAGCTCCCAGTGCCGCCATCACGCGCTCAGCGATCCGATAGCAAGTATTGGTAGAATCCAGCGGCACCCGCGGATCAGCACAGCGAATCTCGATCCCCTCGCCCCGCGCGATGCGGACACGCACCAGATCATGCAACGCGATGGTCTGATACACAGTCCGCAGCTCATGAAACCCATCCGCCCGCAACGGCCCAATGCAAAGCCCAAGATTAATTTTCGCGAACGAGCGGACGGTGATGGTCATGGTGGGAAGATTGTAACGGGTTCAGGGTGGGAAACGAGGGTTGTGAGTGTAAAACGACTGTTATCAACAGCAATCCTTTTCTTGCTTCTAGCGCCGCGCGGGAATTGATAATGCTTCCGTGCGGTGGGTGATAGCGATCTTACTTACGTGCGCCTTCTTCTCCACTTCTGCGAATGCAGTTCGAGAACTTGTAATTATTGAAGAACCCCAGCTTGCTCAGCGAGTCGAAGGTGTTGTCCTTGACCCTTCAGGCGCACCCATCCCAAACATGACCGTCACAGATCATACCGAAGACGGCGCCGCAGTGCCCCGCTCCACCAAAACGGACAGCAAAGGGTTCTTTCATTTTGCGAAAGAACGTAGGAAGACTGTTTACTGTTTCCGCTTCGATCACCCGTTGTGGAACCCGTTGCAGGTCAGGCTCAAGCTCGACAAGCATGCTATCCAACGCGGCATTGCGGCAAGGCCTCACATCGTCGATTAATTGCGTCCTAACGTTGTGCACGGTGCCCCAGGTTCGCGTCCGTTCCTTGGACGACAACCTGGGAGGCGGGTGGCCCATTCTAAATTTCGCGTTCTTTGCGAAATTTAGAGTGGGGATGTTTCGAGTAGGGCCTACCACCAGTAACCAATTGTAGGGCGAGATCGAGCCAGCAGGGGTAGATGCAAAACGCGACCGAGAGGCAAGGTGCCCCAGGTTCGCGTCCGTTCTTTGGACGATAACCTGGGAGGCGGGAGCCCGCGCGTAGGCCAGTGAGCAACTGAACGCGGCTACTGAGTCGTGGCGCAAGCAGCTCCCGGCTAGTCCCGGTTAACTTTTTTTCAAAAATAGAGATGTCATTCTGACTCGGAGCGCTTTTGCGAAGGGGAAGAATCCCCGGCGATTTCAGTTGCATTCAGTGTCGCAAGGAATTCTCACAGTACAACGTCCTCGGCTGTGGGGTTGGTGTGCGGTGAGAATGCCTCTCGTCGATATCGTAACGTTCACAGTCGGCGATCCTTCCCCTTCGCAAAAAAAGCCTCGGGTCAGGATGATAAATTTGGTTTTGGTATGCGCTGTGCCCCAGGTTCGCGTCCGTTCTTTGGACGATAACTTGGGCGGCGGGAGCACGCGTGGAGGTCAGCCGAACTTAATACCGCAGATGAGTCTTGGGTGGAAGCAGTACCTTATCACCGTAACGACAGCGTGACCATCAGCAGCAAACAGGCTGCCAGCGCAGCGACGCTGTGTGCGCGAACCAGGCGATAGCTGGCCGCCCAAGGGAACATCAAGACCTCGAAGAACGGCATGAATTTATCCGTCCATAACAGCCCAGCCAACCCGAAGGCCAAGCATAGCTGCGCAAAAATACATAGAACCAAAATGCTCATGGTGACGATTCCCCAGGCGAAGACGCCGTATCTTGATTAGAACGCCGAGGAATCGTTCAGAGAAAATTACGAAGGTCACTGCCAGCTGAAGAAGAGGCCGTTGACGAGGAATCTAATTACTTCCGCGACGCCGGTACAACACAGCAAATTCAAATCCAGCATTCGCGGGAAACAATTCCGCGACTTTTCGCAGACGTTCCGCCAGGGCTGCTGGGGCCAGCAGTTGGTAGTCGCGTTCGCGCAGGTCCAGATAGTCAACATCGAGCAGTAGCGTGAGCATGTAGATGGAAATCGCATCGGAGAACGTGGCGGCAAAGTAATCGTTCGTGGCTTTTTCCGTGTCTCCGTGATTCCCAGTCGCAATCTTGCGAGCTTCCCAGGCATCCATGGACGTTTCTCCGCGGACGTTGCCTTCAACCTGCTTCCAAACTAGGTCGGAAAACTCTTTCGGAATGCCCGCGCGCTCGACCAAGGCGTGTCCTACATTGATGTAGAACTCAAAAGCGACGGAAAACTTGTCGTCCATGAGGCGCGTTGAAATGAACACGCACTGCGAACCGCCCAGATTGAAATTCCTGTGGCAGACCGCGTCATCGCTCAGGGCAACGTCATAACGCTCGGCGATGACAGTTTCATCGCCCTGGCTCACGGTGAGAGGAACAAAATAGTAGGCCTTACGCTCGAGAGCTGCTGCTACCGCGCTCGGGACAGCAGCGATCATGCGCTCCAGGTCGGGGGTGGGCAGCGTGACTTCGCCTGCCGTGGCGTAGGCAATGCCATTCGGCGCATGCGAAACCAACGTCTGTCGAACAACCTCAGCGGGGGTCCGCGTTAAAGCCGAAACTACTGGAGCCATCTCCTGATTGTAGCGCACCCTGCTCGCGAGGGGAGCCTAGTCTTTGGTGGCTAGGAAGGTGTAACTTAGAGGCATCGCTTGAGGTGAGATTATGCCCACTGCCGAGAATCCCATGCTGAGCCGACTTGCTATTGTGCCGCGAGTTGTCGCGATCACGTTTGCCCTGACCGGGCTGGCGTTTGCCGTCACTTTACTCTTTGGAATCATAGGGATGGCTGGAATTGGAGTGGTGCGTGGGCACCTACCCGATATGCGAATAGCCTACCGCCATTTCGCTTTTCCGGTCGGGGTCACGGTGGGGATCTGCGCCTTTGTCGCCGCCTGGATTATGGAAATTCGTCATCACCAGCAGAGGAAAGCGCTGGCTGGGACCGCCCAAAACTGAGCCACGCCAATGCCTGAAACGCCGATGCGACCTAGAATCGCCATTCCTATCCCGAAATCCGACGACCCTGACTACACGGGCCGCGCGCTGCCGCAATATGAAGCCGCAGTGGAGCAGGCTGGCGGTGAGCCGGTTCGAATTCCGCTCGACCAAACGCCCGCACAGGTGATGAAGCTGGTCGCAGGCTGCGACGCTGTGTTGCTTCCCGGCAGCGGCGCGGATGTGGACCCGGCGAAGTATCACGCGGAGAAGAATCCGGAAACCGCCGCCGCCGACTCCAAGCGCGATACGATGGACGAACTCCTGCTGCGAGAGGCTTACGCCGCGAGGAAGCCGGTGCTGGCGATTTGTTATGGCTTGCAGTCGCTGAATGTTTATAGAAATGGAACGCTGGTGCAGCACATTCCGGATTTGTTTTCTGCAGCGCGTTCTTCTTCGAAACTTCCTTCGGCGAGTCCTTCTTCTGACAATCCCGGCCTGGTCAATCACTCGGCGGGACGCAAAGTTGAATACGCTCACCGCGTGACAGTTGATCCAAAATCGAAACTAGCCGAGATTGCCGGTGCCGCTGAGATCCAGGCGAACTCGAGTCATCACCAGTCCGCCGATGTTGTTGGAGATGGCCTGCGGGTCGTGGCTCGCTGCAAGGAAGACGGGATCATCGAAGCTCTGGAAGGGACTTCGCCGGAACACTTCGTCTTAGCCGTGCAGTGGCATCCGGAACGCACGACCGGCGACGAACCTTCGCGGGGCATCTTCAAAAGCTTTGTGGAGGCGGCTCGGGTGAAGCGCACCTCACAAGCTTGTCATTCCGAAGGGCTTTAGCCCTGAGGAATCTGCTCTTGGCTGGCGGCGGGTGGAACTTCCCGAAATGGGAATCCTGGTCCTGGCCCGTAACCAACTGTCCGATGATCCCCGCCTGTCCGAAACCTTATTTGCGCGTTGACTTTGGCTCGGCGCGCTGCCAAACTTGTAGCTGTTCAAAGGTTAAAGCGCTTGATGGATGCTACCCACCAAGCGGGCTGTGTACTACCTTAGAAACAGCAGTACAACGATGATTAGCACCACAACCGCGAATGATCCGAAAATGCTAGGAATTGCAAACGTCCGCAGCGGCTCCAGAGACATCAGCAGCAAAGGAACCGCCTATCGGGACTGGTAACACCGTTGCAACCGGACTCCCTTCGCGGAGCGATTACTCGCTCTCATCCCCCAGCCTTAGCACAGCCAAGAACGCGGCCTGCGGAATCTCCACTCGTCCGATTTTTTTCATGCGCTTTTTCCCCTCTTTTTGCTTTTCGAGGAGTTTGCGTTTGCGGCTGATATCGCCGCCGTAGCATTTCGCGATCACGTTCTTGCGGATGGCGCCGACCGTCTCGCGAGCGATAATTTTGCTACCAATCGCGGCCTGGATGGCGACTTCGAACATCTGGCGCGGAATCAGCTCTTTCATCTTGGCGGCCAACGCGCGCCCGCGGTCATAGGCGAAATCGGCGTGGACAATCATCGAAAGCGCATCCACCGCTTCGCCGGAGACGAGGATATCCAGCTTGGTCATCGGAGAGACCCAAGTCCCCGCCAAGTGATAATCCAGCGACGCGTAGCCGCGAGAAACCGACTTCAGGCGATCGTAGAAATCCAGAACAACTTCGTTCAGCGGCAGTTCGTACAGCAATTTCACGCGCGATGAACTTAGATACTCGAACGCTTTTTGCCGACCACGCTTGTCTTCGACCAGTTTCAGAATGCCGCCGACATATTCTTCTCGCGTCAGGATCGTCGCCAAAATCACGGGCTCTTCAATTTTTGCGATCTCGGTTGAATCGGGCCAGCGCGACGGGTTATCGACTTCAATCACGCTGTTGTCGGTTTTGGTAATAAGGTAGCGCACTCCGGGAGCGGTCGTAATCAGGTCGAGATTAAATTCGCGCTCCAGACGCTCCTGAATAATTTCCATATGCAGCAATCCGAGGAAGCCGCAGCGGAAGCCGAATCCCAGGGCTACGGAACTCTCCGGCTCGAAAAAGAACGACGCGTCGTTGAGTCGCAATTTTTCCAGGGCGTCGCGCAGTCGTGTGTGCTCATGCGCCTCGATCGGGTAGAGGCCCGCGAAGACCATCGCCTTAATGTCTTCGAATCCGGGCAGAGGTTCGCTGGCTGGATTGTCGTCTCCGGTGACGGTATCGCCGATTTTCGTGTCGGCCACCGTCTTGCTGTTGGCCATCATGAAACCGACTTCTCCGGCTTCGAGCGTTTCAATTTCAAGTGGCTTTGGCGTGAGCACACCGAGTGTTTCCGCTTGTAGAACGCGGCCATTCCACCACAAACGAATTTTCTGTCCCCGTCGCAGAGTGCCTTCAAAAACCCGCACCATCACGATCACGCCCTTATAGGGATCGAACCAGGAATCGAAGATCAGCGCCTGCAAGGGATTCTCCGGCAAGCCTTTCGGCGGCGGAACAAGTTTTACAATCGCTTCCAGAACATCGACGACGCCCTGGCCGGTTTTGGCGCTGATCGGAATCGCATCGGTGGCGTCGATCCCAACCGCGCTTTCAATCATCTCTTTCGTTCTTGGAATATCCGCGTTGGGCAGGTCAATCTTGTTAATGACGGGAATAATCTCCAGGCCGTTGTGGATTGCCAGGTAAGCGTTTGCCAGCGTCTGCGCCTCGACGCCCTGGGACGCATCGACCACAAGCAGTGCACCTTCGCACGACGCCAGTGCACGGGAGACTTCGTAGGAAAAATCCACGTGTCCCGGCGTGTCGATCAAATTGAGCTGATAAGTAATGCCGTCTTCGGCTTGATACATCATGCGGACGGCGTGCGCTTTGATGGTGATGCCGCGTTCGCGCTCCAGGTCCATCGAGTCGAGCACTTGAGCCTGCATCTCGCGCGCCGTCAGCGACCCGGTAATCTCCAGCAGCCGGTCGGCTAGCGTGGATTTTCCATGGTCGATGTGGGCGACGATTGCGAAATTTCGGATGTACTTACGGTCCATGCGGGTCAGATCGAAACTGCGTCAGATCGAATCTCAATTCTAACAGGCGTGGCTGCTCTAGCGAGCTTGTGTGGCGAGTCCCGCGCGGCGACGGAGCTTGTTCCGCCGAGTACGCCGTAAGAGGACGCTGTAAGATACAGAGATGAGCGAGATGCCGTTCACTGCCATTGACCACGTCCAGCTCGCGATGCCTCCGGGCGAAGAGGAAAAGGCGCGACGGTTTTACGTGGAGCTAATCGGTCTTGCTGAAGTTCCTAAGCCAGCCGAACTGGCTGACCGCGGCGGTGCGTGGTTTGAGAGCGGCCCGGCGAAAATCCATCTTGGAGTGGAAGCAAATTTCCGCGCCGCCAAAAAGGCGCACCCTGCGTTCCGCTGTCAGAACTATGCCGAATTAGTTGTGGGTCTTCGCGCTGCGGGAGTTGAAGTCGTGGAAGCGGAGACACTCAAGGACTCGCCGCGTTGCCATATTTTCGATCCTTTCGGTAATCGGATCGAACTGGTGAGCGCTTAGACGATGACTCTAGTCCTCGCTTCGGCCTCGCCGCGACGGCAGGAACTGCTGCGCAATGCAGGAATTGAATTCACAGTTCATCCTGCCAGTGTGCCGGAGGATATTCTTCCCGGCGAGTCTGCTGAAACCTATGTAAGTCGGCTGGCCCTCGCCAAAGCCCGTGCGGTTTTCGAAAAGTATCCTGGAGATCAGATACTCGGCGCTGACACGATCGTCGTGGTGGATGATTCCATTCTAGGAAAACCCATTGACGCCTGCGACGCCTCCCGCATGCTGCGGCTTCTCTCAGGGCGCGAGCACCGAGTTATCACAGGCGTTTGCGTCATCACGCCTCGCGCAGCAGCAGGACAACAAGCGCACGAAGACGTCCGCATCGAGATAACCCGCGTCACCATGAGAACACTGACCGAAACAGACATCCAGTCCTATGTTGCTCACGGCGAACCGATGGATAAAGCGGGCGCTTATGCAATTCAAGGCCTCGCTTCGCGTTGGATTCCCAAGATTGAAGGTTGCTACTTCAACGTAGTGGGTTTACCGGTACCGCTGGTTTCGGCCATGTTGCTGGCAGCGGTCGACTGAGCGTGCAGTGCTTCGTACATTCTCTTCGCGATAAGGCGATTGCCCTCTGCGGCCACGTGCGCGTCGTCGAAATAGATAGTGCCTTCGGCCTGATCGAACGCATCGATAATGCAGAACAGCGGCGCCTTGCAATCAGCAGCAAATAGCTTGTAGGCAGCCTGATTGGCCTCCTCCAAGCCAGGCGAACGCTTCCTCGCCGCATCCCGAGCAGCCTGTTCCGCCGCAGCCAGGCGCTTGTGGCCAAGCGAGATCGTGGGCTGCCAAAAGAATGCTGGTGCGAACCCGTACTCTCGCGATAGAGCCGTTACAAAGCGAACATTTTCCATGTAGACCCGGATTGATTCTTGCGCAATAACATTAGGGTCTTTCCGTGTGTCCATGCGAGTCTGTTGGGTGTTCTGCATCAGGACTCTCGCCGTGTTCGTGTTAAGCAGATACTGGAATCCTCCAGCGCCCGCTGCGCCGCGCCGTTCAAACACGTTCGCCATCGAGTCGAAATTCTGATGTAAGCCCGCTTTGCCGGATTGGTATGTCTCGTAGACATCCCCTGGACCGTCGTAGAATATGACTAAGTCAGGCTTACGCTGACTGGCTTTGAGTTCGAGAGTAAGCTTGACTATCTCCTGACTATTGACCCAGGCTTGTTGACCATAGTTATGGACACAAACTTTGCGTCCATCTTTTTCATACATCTCCGCTAACTGCGATGGGATAGTTAACCAGTCGGGCGTAGCAGCACCCCAAACAGTAGATCCTCCGAAAACCCAGATTGTGTAAGCGTCACTCTCGCAGTTGGAGTGTGTACTCATGCGCATGCTCGCCTCATCAATGTTAATGGCTCGCCCTTTAAACGGCTTGCGCTCCCAGCTAACATAGGCCTTGTAGGCAAATACGTTGGAAGGCTTCCACTCATTGGAGAAGGCGTCTACCCAATCTGCATTTTTGTAAACTTGTCGAAGGCGATCCTTCGGGATTAAGTCAGTCCCAGGGTCGGCCACCCAGAGTCGGACAAAACACACAGCCTCCACATAAAGCAGCCAGCCAAATGTAATTGCGAGTATCAGCCCAACGTAACTCGCAGCTTTTCCCAAACCCGTCGTCATAAATGCTGCTCTGCGAGTTGTATGACTCTCAATCTCCACCTAAAACACCTGATATAGGAACGGGCTAGCATGGCTGCCGGATCGGACGGTGAGCAAAACCAACGCGACTGCGACAAAAATACAAGTTGCGACTTGTATCGACAATCGCAACCAAGTCGGTGCCATAAGTTCAAAACTCAACCACCATTGGTCGGGACGGAAACGTTCCGCCAATTCGAGCGCTGCGTATCCTACCAATCCCAGCAAAAGGACTTTCGATCCTGCCGCAGTTAGTAACTGAGATAGGTCACCTTTGGCGTGCGCCAGTCCCTTCCATGCATGAGATAGCAACCAAGTTGCGTCCGACACGGTATGCGCCCGGAAAAAGACAAGCGCAATCAGCACAAGATGGAACGTAAGCAGCCATCCCGTCCATTCAGCCAGACGATTCCAGTTTGGGCGTACCTTGAAGAATTTCGCACGAAAGCGAGAAGTCAGAGCGTCCACGACAAGATATGCGGCGTGGACAACGCCAAACATCACATAACCCCAGGTAAGTCCATGCCAAATACCGATGGCGACCATGTTGACGGTAATGCTGAATGCCAGACCCGCCGTGCCCGCGGAACGAGTCGTCATGCGCAGCGGTGTAAAGACATAGTCCGCCAGCCAGTTAGTCAGAGACATGTGCCAGCGGCGCCAGAAGTCACTAATGCTGGATGCCGTGAAGGGACGGTTAAAGTTCTCTGGACCTTGAATCCCGAACATCACACCGATGCCTAGTGCGATGTCGGTGAGTGCGGAAAAATCCGCATAGAGCTGGAGTGGAAACAGGTAGAAGCCTGCGAGTAAGGCCGCGCCGTGAAGTCCGCCTGGATGAGATCCTCCAATGTGGCTGTAGACATAGTTCACCGTCGGGGCAAGGCTATCTGCAATCAACATCTTCTTCGCGAGCCCCCAGACCACGCGGGAGAGTCCTTGCCAGATCATCGTTTTTGCGGGAGGAACTTGAGTTAAGAAATCAGCTGGCCGTTGGATCGGGCCGGCGGAAAGTTGTGGGAAGAATGCAATAGCGGCTGCGAAGTCAATCAGGTTTGTGGCAGGCTGAATCTTCCCCCAATAGATGTCGATGATGTAACTCATCAACTTAAAGGTGTAGTACGAAAGACCGAGAGGCAGCGCAATTCCCGCCATTGGCCCTAAGGGAAGCACGGCAGCAATTTTGAATATGGAGAGGTAGGCAACCAGTAACATGATCGCAACGAAAAACACAGTGCGTCCCCGCCGCTCCGACCTAGGATCTCCCACCACTTTGCCCGCATGGAAGGTCAGCGATGTGACCACAGCTAAAGCCGCCGTCGCGCCCGGACTCCATGTCCAATAAAAAGCGTAGGAGGCGACGAGCAGGTAAAGGCTTCGGAAGCGTAGGGGAACAATCTGGTACAAAGCCACGATGAGGGGAAGCAGTAAAAGGAAGTTAAAAGATGTAAAAGTCAAGGCTTGGCAACCAGCTTTTTCTGGATCAACTCGGCCAGGTCGCCAACAGTCTTCAGCGACGTGACCTCCCGAGTAGTAAACTTCACCTTAAACTTCTTTTCAATCGCGACAATCAGATCGATGTGGTTCAGCGAATCCCAGCTCTCCACATCGGCGGCAGTCATTGCATCCTGCAGGACAAGGCTCGGGTCATCAAAAATCTCACGAAATATTCCAGTCAGCGTTTCCGTGACCTCGGCATTGCCCGCGCTTTGCATTTCGGAACATCTCCTGAACAGATTAACGACAATAGAAACGGCCTACCCTGGAAGACAGTACGGTTCAGCCAGTCACAGCAATTCCTTGCGCTTCAGCGGCTTCGACCACCGGCTGGATGAAAGTCCGAGCGTACTGGTAGGCTTCCGTCTTTAACTCCCAGCGGGAATCGCCGTTGCTGTCTTCCTCGACCTTGGTAAACCCAAATTGCTGGAAGAAATCCTTGACCATGCCATTCTTGGCAGTCGGAATAAACTCCGCTGTGATTCTTGCAAGCCCCAGCTTCTTCGCGTGTTCTACACTCCGGTTCATCAGAAACTGTTCCGCGCCGCGCCCCAGCACGCGACAACTCATCAACCAGTCTCGAATGGCCAGGCTATCTTCGCGCGCTTCCAGCGTCACCACTGAAATCAATCCGTGATCGCTAAGGCGATCCGCCAACTGGGCATACAGCGGGAGCCAGCGTTCGTTCTCCATCAGCGACTTGCATTCTACTTCCGAAAGACGTCGCGTGGTTACATTGAACTGATTGCTGCGCTGCATCAGCTGCGAGATTCGTGGCAAGTGGAACGAATCAAATCGCGCCACGGTCATCCGCATCTCCAGCGATTGCAGGAATTCATCCACCGACGCAAACCCCGCCTGTTCTTCCCGCCGCTGCGCCTCCGCACGATACATCTCCGTCCGCTTGCCGTCTTCCTCGGAAAACGAAGCCGTCTCAAACAAATTCAATTCCGAAATAGCGCGGACGTAATCCGCGGGGTCTTCTGGCAACTCCGGAACAGTAATGCCGGGCACTAACTCCCGCACAAGATTACGTTCAAACGGATTGTCATCCAGAAAAACCATGGAATCGATCCCAATATTCAGAACTTCCCGAATCTGCCGAATATTGTCGGCCTTGTCGTTCCAGTTTGCCACGAACATGGCAATATCTTCGAGCTTCAAAACCATTTCCGGATGTCTCTCAAACGGCAGCAGCGCATTCGCTTTTTCATTCTTGCTGCAAACCGCCAGCAGTACTCCGCGCCGTCGCAGCTCACGCACGTAAAGCTGGAAACGATAGAACGCTTCGCCGTCTCCGTGCGCGCTCAGCTGGATGCCGTCAATCCCGTCATCGCCAATCACCCCGCCCCAAAGTGTATTATCCAAATCCAGAACAACACACTTCATCACGCGCCCCAGGCTGGCCATCACAACATCGACAATATTTTTCCCTACGTAAGGCAGGCATTCCAGCGCACAAAAATACTTGGCGCTGTCCCAGAAACGCTCTTCAAACCAGAAGCGGCGGCCCAGCCACGAAGCAACGCTCTCCACGTCATGAACAAGAACACTACCCCGCAGTCGCGAAGCTTCCACCAACTTCGTGTTGATGCTTCCAACGGTTGCGTAAAACGACTCCGGCGTCTTGTGATCGAAATTGCCGAAGAAGCGTTCGTAAGGGAGAACAAAGTTACTCTGAATCACGGTCGCCGTCAGACGCGAGTGGATGCCATCCCAAATCTTCGTCATCCGCGCAATCGTATCTTCCGTAAACGGAACAGAATCGCCCGCCCGCTTCAGGAAATTCGCACGCAAGGCCTGCACCGAATTCAGCACCACCACAAAATCAGGCTTGAATTGATAAAGCCCCGACGCCGGATTGTAGACCTCAAGCTCCAACCCGTCGAAAGGCGCCTCGTAAATCTCAGCGACCACTCCTTGACGATGGAAAAGCACACGCAGCACGGGGACAAACCGCTGCGTGGCCGCATCGGAAAGCAGCGCAATCCTCACTTTTCGACTAGTCTTCGAGGGGTCCAGGCGGCGGCTCGCCGCCACCAACGCGCCGTAGTCTAAATCCAGGTTTTCGGTTGCAGGGTTCACGCTAGATTGCTGTTGCATAACCTCCGCCAAACTCCTGCGATTTGAGGTGAAAGCTGCACGGACGACGTTTCCCCTCTGAGTCGGCCAAGGCGGGGCTACCGGTACTCAAATTATCTGTCTTTTCATTTCCCGTCCCCCATCGGGCGAACCAATAACCCCAATGTTTCCAACAGAATACGCCTCAGCGGAAGACCCCGGCCAAATTGTACGTCGCTGCCGGTGATTCTATCTCGAGAGATGACGGAACCGCAATTATTAGACGTTAGCAAAGCGGAGCTGCGGGAACACGGCCTCAGCCAGATCACGCCTGTTACTCAAGGAAACAAACCCTGCAACAAACGCCGCAAGTTTTGCCCTTCCACTATCCGGACGCACAGCAGCAACCCTGGGATACCCTAAAGCTTCTGCGCGCCGTTCTTGGCTGCCTTCTTCGAATCTCTGTTGCGCGCAAAAAGACTCTTACCCAAATCGGCAATCCAGCCTGAAGCAAAAATGAGCGCCGCCACCACAAGGATGATCCAAAGTTCGGTCAGGTTCGATCCCCCGGACATAGGCAAATCCTCCCGC
>JAYVEP010000165.1:0-4183 GCA_043749225.1 Acidobacteriaceae bacterium | reverse complement strand
AAACGTTTCTCGAATTCAGGGAGCGTTGTAGGGAAGTCCTCTTCCATACGCCCAAACACTACGGGGAGTGGTCACTGGAGTCAAGGGGATACCCCGCTTTATTTTAAGTCGAGCGAAGTGCAAGACGTTTCACGACCAAGAATCAGCGCCCGCGAATTATTCCGTAAACGCCTCAACCGACTTCCGGATGCGCTGGACCGTCTTCAGCTCCGCCTTTTCGAGCAGCCGGACGATCAACGCTATCTCTTCCTTCTTGCGGTCACTCGTCGAACCCGCCTTGTCGGGAAAATCGAGCAACATCCGAAGCTCAACGCCGAGCCCCTTCGCCAATTGCTCAAGCGTCGAGAGGCTGGGAATCTGGCGGGAGCGCTCCAGAGCGGAGATGTAGCCCTGATGCAGTTTCGACTTGGCCGACAACGTTTCTTGCGTCATGCCGCGCTCGGTTCGGAGACTATGAAGCCGTGCCGCAAAGCGGCGAATCAGCGTATCGACGCGGGGTTCCGATGATTTTGCCATATGGCCAATCAATAGAACGCATTTTTACGATAGACGAAGAAACGATAGAGCGTATTCTTATCGTTGATCAACGTTATGCGTCGCTCGTTCGGGATCGCCTCTGAGTCCATTTATTTTATTTTCAGAGGTAGATCCCAAATCCGTCACGTTTGGAGGAATTCTTCATGAGCGATGTTCAACAAAGACCGCTCCTATCGTTCTCTTCAGTCTTTTTGATTTGTTTAACGGTGGCCATGGTGGGCGCCGCGTTCGCGCTTTCTTCTTGGCATCCGTTACCGGGAACGAATATCAAAATTACGGACGTGACCGGCTCGACTGTTCAGGAAATGAAGCACGCATCACAGCTGATCGTGCTGCGCGGCAAGGTTACGGTCTCCAAACACATAAAGGCGGAGAAATCGGTGTGGCACGTCAACATGGGTACAAGCGAAATTGCGCTGGTTGTTCCGAACAACGGGTTTCAGTACATCGTTAAACTCGATGGCCTTAAAGAAGATGCGTTTCAGCATGACTCGTCAACGAAACGTTGGATACTTCGTGTTCCAACACCCGTCTTGGATACTGGAATGATCGCGTGCGAGTCCGATCCTGCCAAGATAGAGGTAATGACAAAACTCGGTTGGGGCCGGTTTGATGCCTATTCGGGGCAAACACTGAGGGACGGCGCGAAACGAGAAATCCGAGAGGGCGTCATCGAGCAAGCGCAACAGGCTTGGATTCAAGAAGCCGCCAAGGACGCCGCGCGCAGTGCGCTGGATGTTTTTATTTCGAAAGTTATTCGGAAATTACCTGAGGATGAAACGCTTTCGATTGAGTTCGTCGACGACGCTCCGAAGGACAAGTCGGGAGCACAATGAAGGACGGCGATAGACCGGGCGCGGCAAATGCCGTCCGGCCGCCCTGCAATTCAACTCATTTTCATCGCGTCGAGCGAACCAAAAAAAAAAATCCTGAGCCGATCAAATCTGGTCCAGGCGACATAAACGTCGATCTTTGGCCGGTGTATCGCCCCGGTCAGGATTCAGAGAGGACCGCCAAATGAAACGCAAATCATCCACAATCAATCTCGCATGTTGGGCAATTACGTTCGGACTACTCCTTGGCGGATGCGGAGGTTCAAGTCAGCCAAAACCAGGGCAGCCGGATCCGAATGCCGGACACGCGGCTCTGACCAATTGTTCCTAAGTCCGTCGAATCCGATCTCGCAAAGTCCCAATGACTTACCGGGCCACGTCGAACTTCGGTGTGGCCCGGTATCTTTAACAATCGCCAATTTTTTTTAGCCCGAGCGAATCCAAATTCACCGGAGGCAATTCATTTCGCAGTCGGGCTGGCAGCCCCGCTCAAACCCATCGTTCAGCTTTTTGGCGTGTCGCTGTCGTTACCGAAAAAATGATGGAGAGTCAGCAATCCCAGCATCAACAGCGCCGTGAATGTCGGCAGTATATACAGTCCAAAACCCACGCCGGTGCCGATCGCAGCGACGCCCCACAGGGTCGCTGCGGTCGTCAGACCCGATGTGCGGTCGGCTTTGTGCATGATCAACCCGCCACCGAGAAAGCCAATTCCAACGACGATGTTCGAAGCCATGCGTGCCGGATCTGAACCAGGGATGCGCGATGAGATCAGCGCGAAAAGACATGCACCCAGGGAGACCGCAGCGAAGGTCCTGATCCCGGCATCTTTGTGATGGTACTCCCGCTCGATCCCGACCCGCGCGCCGAGAAATGCTGCGAATAAGACGCGGGCGCACATCAGCATTTCAACGTTCCAATCAATGGATTTAAGAAAGTCGTTCATGCGTGATTTCCTTTTCATCCGCGGGAATGGCGGCGGGACACAGCGTATGGTTCGGTACAAAGCCGTCAACATTCAGGCCCATCGTACCCATATTTGGTCCCGCCCGTACCGTTTTCTGGTTCGGACGAACCGAAATTCGGTGCACATGCCCTGGTTTTTGGGGCCATGCGGACCGATTTCGAGGCCATCTCAGCCACATGCTTTCATATGCAAAGAGCCGTCGCGCGCCGACCCATGCCGCTCAAATAACCTGCATTTTCAAACCGGCGTTACCCCCGCCACCCCCGCCGTATGGTATTTTCGACCAAGAAGGGTGATGTGAACTTGGTAGCGGCAAACATCAAGTCCGGGGCCACGATATTCGGCATTACCAGAAACACGAACGTCGTGGACACGTCAACGGGGACGGCGGGCGCGGCAGACATTGCGAGCGGCAAGACCGCGTTCGTAAGTGGTTCTTTGGTGACGGGAAACGTGGCTGCGGGAGCCAACGTCGCGGGCGGGAACGGCGTGCTCAGCTTCACGATTCCAAACGGACTTTATAATGGAAGCAAGATCTCGCCCGCCTCCGACACGAACCTCATTGCTGCAAACAATCAAATCGGGCATCAGTGTCTTCGGCGTCGCGGGGAAAGCGTTCGTCGCGTCGGGTAACGACTCGTCAGTTCGTGCCCCATTTGATAGAAAGTGCGTGTCACCGCTTCACATCCTGCACTGATACGAACATTCTAAATAGAAGGGGCTAATTTCGAGATAATTGCGACACGATTGAACTCCATCCAAGCAATTTTAGAATCGCGTTCAGCGGTAACATTATTCCGCCGCGGCGGACGTTGCTGATTGGATCAGCCTTCCTGTTCGAATCATCAACGTCCGGACTACCATCGGCGAACAAAAAGGCCGGGGCTAAACCTTTCAGCCCCGGCCGCTTCGAACCCAGTTGCTCGCGCCTTCGGCGTCAACTTACTTTAGGGTGCCAATTGCACGGCGGGTATTCGTTCCATTCGCGCCCATCAAGCAGACGGTAATCCTTGTCGCGATCATATCGGCCGTCTTCATGGTGGTTTCCCCATTGCTTAAAAAAGAACGCAATTCCTCGTTCTTGACACTGGTCCCGTAATCCAGTAAACCATTCGTACTTTGTCGGTCGAACCAATTTTGAGCCCGATTCGCCTCCGCCGATGATCCAAAGTCGCGTAGGGGCGATCCCGGCAAACGCATTCCCAAAATTGATTGGGCTGAGTAGTGGTTCGCAAGAAAGGCCCAGTATGGATGCCGGAATTTCTTTCAAAACTGGGAATCGCTCTTCAAAACGCGCCTGATTCTCAGCAGTCGCCATCATCCAAATATTGTCAGGAAACTTCCGCTGCCATCGGTCCGGCACCATTTTCATAACGTTTTCGGGCCGCTTCGTCAGCAGCAGCCAAAATAAGTTCGGCGTCTGCTCGATCATAGGCCACAGCTTTTCCCGTTCACTCGGAAGATCGGGATGATCTTCAAACACGTCGGCCATTGAAGAGCAGAAGACCGTATGTTTTCGACCTTCTTTCTCCGCGAGCTTATTCCAGGCATACGGTTCCAGCCAGTAACTTGCGGATAACTTCATTCGCGGTGAATGTGCCCCCCAATGGTCTACCTTAGTGTAGAGGTGCCTTGCGTCGTGGTCTGCTGCGTAACAAAACTTGCACCCCTCCGAGATTTTCGCGCACCCATGGACAATGTTAAATGTGTCTCTGGCCCATTCGATTTTCGTATTTGCACTCACGCTATAGTCTCCTTAGTCGTTTTCGAATTCCACAAAATCTTAAAAATCGCGTTGATGATCTGAAAGCATTCATCGATTTGTTGGTTCGTAACAGCAGCGATC
>JAYVEP010000164.1:0-4209 GCA_043749225.1 Acidobacteriaceae bacterium | reverse complement strand
AAAAGGCCTCGATCTCCACCACACTCAGCTTTTCCGCTCCCAGCACGCTGATCATCCACCCTCAGCTTGCCCCTTCTCCCTCCTTCAGGCTCATCTTGTATTGGAAGAGACTTCCTCTTGTTAATCCGGAATTTTTGTGTTATTAAGACTCTCTATCCAGGGTCTTCTTTTACTGCACTTCTAAGCAGATGGGTAGCGACAATTTAAGGTGGCCTGTGTCTCGAGCACGCGTTCGTCCCTCAGATTCAACGATACGGTCGGCAAGACGGAAGTCGGCCGCGATCCAATTGAAGTCTGCGAACGCCTTGCGAATTGGCGTGCGAAAATCTCGCGTGCTAGACCCTTTTACCATTGTCGCGGTTGGCGCCTCGGCGGGCGGGTTAGAAGCGTTCACGCAGTTGCTGCGCGCGCTTCCGAACAGCACTGGCATGGCCTTTGTTTTCATTCAACACCTGGATCCCAAACATCGCAGTCGGTTGTCGGAGTTGCTGGCCAAAAATGCCAAGATGCCGGTCGTTGAAGCGCAGCACGATACGATTATTGCAGCCAATCACGTCTACGTCATCCCTCCGAATGTGAACATGGGAATCTTGCGGCAGCGCCTCCAGCTCACACCGCGAGCGGCGGGGCCGGGGCTGCATACGCCGATCGATTTCTTCATGCAATCTCTGGCGGAAGCCCGAAACAGTCGGGCGATTGGAGTGGTTTTGTCGGGGACTGCGTCCGACGGCACGCGTGGCGTGGCCGCGATCAAAGCCGAAGGTGGCATTACTTTTGCGCAGGAAGAAAAATCGGCGCAGTACTCCGGCATGCCCCACAGCGCCATCGCCTCGGGTTCCGTTGATTTTATCCTGCCACCCGAAAGGATCGGACGCGAACTGGCCAGAATCGGCGGCCATCCTGCTCTAAGTCCTGACCTAGAGCCCACCCTGGCCGTGGGTAGCAAAAAGTCCAAGCCCCCCAATGAGAATTTTGACAAGATTTTCGCGTTGCTGCGAAAGATCGGCGGCATCAATTTCTCTAAATACAAACCGGGCACTATCCAAAGACGAACGCTTCGTCGCATGGCCATTCTTAAAATCGACCATGTCAGCGACTATGCGAAGTACCTGGAAAAGCATCCAGAGCAAACAGAACAGCTTTGCCAGGATTTGCTCATCCCGGTGACGTGGTTTTTCCGCGATCCGGAAGTTTTCCGCGCCTTGAAGAGTAAGGTGCTTCCAGCCATCTCCCGGGACAAGACGAACAAAGGGACAATAAGAATTTGGGCGCCTGGATGTTCGACCGGGGAAGAGACATATTCCCTCGCCATTCTGCTGCTCGAGTACCTGGGCGACAAGGCTCCCCAATTCCAGGTCCAGCTTTTTGGAACGGATGCCAATGAGCGGGGAGTTGAAAAAGCTCGCGTCGGAATTTATCAGCAGGCGATTTCGCAGGAAGTTTCGCCCGAGCGCTTGCGTCGCTTTTTCACCAAAGTCGAGGGCGGCTATCGGGTCAGCAAAAGCGTCCGAGACCTTTGTGTCTTTGCCAAACAGAATCTAGCTGAAGACCCGCCGTTTTCGCAAATGAACCTTGTCGTTTGCCGCAATATGCTGATCTACCTTGGCACTGAGTTGCAAAAAAAAGTCATGCCCATTTTGCACTATGCGCTTCGACCTTCGGGTTTTTTACTCCTCGGCAATGCTGAAAGTGTTGCAGCGTTCCCGGATTTATTCGCTTCGGTCGACAAGAAGCACAAGATCTATGCGAAAAAGGTAGCCAAGAGGGGGCTGCACTATGATTTTTCCGCGAACCACTATCCACGGGACACGGTAATCGCGCCCCCACCAAAGGGGCCAGGCAACGCTTCGCCGGATTTGGATCAGCAACAAGAGGCCGACCGCATTGTACTCAAGAAATATGCGCCGTCGAGCCTTGTCATCAATGAAAATATGGAAGTCCTTCAGTTTCGCGGCGACATTGGCCGTTACATTGAGCTGACTTCAGAACGAGCAACCCTGAACCTTTTGAAACTGGCCAAAAAAGAGCTTGTGGCGGAACTGCGAACCGCGCTGGACCAAGCCAACAAGAAGCAGGCGCCGGTGTATTGCAAATCCGTGGACTTCCAGCATAAAGGCCTGCCCCAATTGGTAAATATTTCGATTGAGCCGTTGGGCGCTACCATGGAGAATCGGCAATATCTGATTGTTTTCGAACCGGCCGGACCTCCCGTTTTAGCCACAAGAAGAATTGGCGTAAAATTGCGCGGTTTGGCGCCCGCAACGAAAGAAGAAATCGCGGGGTTGCGCCGTAAGCTCGCCACCGGCGAGAAACATTTTCGCTCCCTTCTAGAGTCCAAGGAAGCCGCCGATGAAACTTACCAGTCCGCCAACGAAGAGATACTGTCGGCCAATGAAGAATTGCAGAGTACCAACGAGGAACTGGAGACCTCCCAGGAAGAATTGCAGTCGGCCAACGAAGAACTCAACACGGTCAACGACGAACTGCAACATCGAAACACGGATCTCGACCGGGCCAATAGCGATCTGAAGAATGTCCTCGCCAGCACCAGCTTGCCGGTTGTGATGGTGGACCGCAGTCGCCGCATCCGGCGCTTGACGGACGCTTCGGCCAAAATTTTCAAAATGCTTCCTTCCGATGTCGGCCGCCCGATTGGAGATATCCGATCCGACATTGATGTGCCTAACCTGGACCAACTGATTGGCGAGGTGATCGACACGCTTACCCCCAAGGCATTGGAGGTACAGGACAAAAAGGAGCATTGGTATTCTCTGCAAATTCGGCCTTACCGGACCATCGACGACAAAATCGATGGAGCGGTCGTCGTGTTGTCGGATACTGACGAGGCGAAGAAGTTGAGTGAGCGCCTGCGGAAGTCTAAAGATTTCATGGAAGACACACTGGAAACTCTGCGCGAGCCGCTCCTTGTCCTCAATGCGGATTTAAAGGTCCAGTATGCTAATCGATCATTCCTGGATAACTTTGCCGTCAGCTCCGAACAAACAAAGGGCCAGTTTCTTTTTGATTTGGGCAACGGTCAGTGGGAGATACCCCAGCTGCGGGCGGCCTTGACCGAAGTGGTTTCGGCAGGCGCCTCACTCTTGGAGTTTGAGGTTGAGCATGACTGTCCAGGCTTGGGCCTGAAAACGATGTTGCTCAACGCGCGGCGCATCGAAGATGGACATGGCGATGAACCCCTCATGGTTCTGGCCATTGATGACATCACCGAACGAAAACGGGTGGCGAACGCCCTGCGCGAGAGCGAGGAGATGTATCGCACGTTGTTTGGCGCCGTCCCGGTGGCCGTATTTGTCTGCGACCCCAATGGTGTGATTCAGAGTTACAATCCCCGCGCAGTCGAGCTTTGGGGTCGTAAACCAGAGTGCGGAGTCGAGCGGCATTGTGGGTCGGTAAAGTTGTGGCTTCCAGATGGCTCAGTGTTGCCCCACGATCAGAGCCCGCTGGTCGAAGTATTGCGCTCCGGAAAATCCGCATTGAACGTGGAAATTTCCATCGAGCGTCCCGATGGTTCGCGGCTTCCCGTCCTGGTGAACTTTGCCGCGCTCAAAGACGCTCAAGGCACGATTACTGGCGCGGTCACGTCGTTTACCGACATCAGTGAGCGCAAACGGGCGGAAGAAGAGGTGCGCGCCGCTGCCGAACGGTTCCGGTTTATGGCTGAGTTCATACCGCTGAAAATTTTTACCGCAAGGCCGAATGGCGAGGTGGATTATCTCAATCCGCAGTGGACTGAATATACCGGCCTGCCACTCGACCAGATTCTGGATTGGGGATGGACGCAATTCATTCATCCCGACGACCTGGAAGAAACTGTGCGTAGATGGACAGATGCAATGGCTACCGGCGAAGCACTCCAGATGGAAAATCGATTTCGACGAGCGGACGGAGCTTACCGCTGGCACCTCAACAAGTGTCGCGGCATGCGCAATGCCGCGGGTGAAATTGTGGTGTGGATGGGTTCCAGTACCGACATTGAACACCTCAAACAGGTGGAGCGGGTTCTAGAAGATCGGGTTACAGCGCGCACGGACGCAATGCGTCATCTCTCCATCAAAGTCTTGACCATGCAAGATGATGAACATCGAAGTATTTCTCGCGAGTTGCACGACAGCCTGGGCCAGCACCTGGCGGGCATGAAGATGTGTGTCGACCGGATGCGGCAAGGCGAATCTTCCACACAACCCGCTG
>JAYVEP010000163.1:0-29573 GCA_043749225.1 Acidobacteriaceae bacterium | reverse complement strand
GATTGGCAATTATCGTTTTGCACTCGATTACGGGTGTGTGCACCCCGGCATGCCTCTTGACCGCAAGCATCTCCGTCGAAACCGGGACGCCCCCACATGGTTTGCAGTCTTCGTACTCTTCTATTGTGGGGCTTGCTGGGGGCGGAGTCAATGGAACGAACGGCCAAAGAGTTGGGCTACCTATCGTTCTCGGCCAGTTTTGCTGCCGTACTCGTCAAATTGACCCATTAGGTTGCATCGGTATAGAGTCGGGGCAGTAAATATTGCTCTGGGTCACAATGCTTATGTGAACAATGAGGGAGGCTTGGTATATTGAAGATAATTATGATGTTTATCGTAGTACTCGGCACTCTGGCGTTGGTGCGGGCTCAGGAGCTAGCGTACGCTGCGCCACTCGGAGAGTTAGCGCGTCTGCAGCGAAAACTCCGGCTGGACGGTGCGCTCGGTATCTCGCCTCGCAAGGTTTACACAAATGCTGACTTGATCTTCGATCACACGAAGGCTAGTGTGGACTCTTCGGCAAGCAGGGACTTGGTTCTAGCCAAGAGTTCGGCACCGCAGGTAGAGAAATCAGCTCCGGCAAAAAAGGCTGAACTGTCGGGGCTAAGCAGGGCAATATTTGTGTTGGATCGAGATCGAGAACCGGCTTCGGACGCTTTATGGTGCCAGCCGGCACCGAAATCCGCGTCGATGTGGCGGAAGGCAAAATCGTGGTGCCGGTGCGGGTAGGTTTTTCCCACGCCGATTCCAGCGCGATTGAAGGTTTTGGTGCAAGTGAGCCGTGGGTACACATCGTCGCCCGAAGGACCGAATGGCGTGCCCAATGTTGAATATGTCGACTACGCGATGGCGACCGCCGTAACAGTGGGAGATACAACCTACGACATGAATGCGGATTCAGTGCCGCTTTTAAAAGGAGCGGCAAACAAGGAATTAACATTCGTATTGAGCGCACCATAATCGTTTTGCGTTCGCCAGTTCTCCGTGCGGAAGTGCGTTGCAGGCATGCGAGGTGCATCGGAAGCGGACAGAAATAGCAAGTTTCCTGAACGCTGATCTGAAAGGGGCTCTTGATGAATCGGAATCGTTGCGGGATGTCGGTGCTGAGCCATCTGAGTCTTGGAACTCTGTTGCTTGTTTCGCTCGGGATGGCGCAGAGCGCTCCGGATGTTGCGAAGGCCACCAAGGGTTTGAACGAATGGCGTGGGTCGCGGGAGGCGATGTTGATGGACGATTTTGGCGAGTTGGCGCGCTACCGCGAAGCCAATGCGAAGTTGCCGGCTCCTGCGAAAGGTGAGCGGCGCGTCGTATTCTTTGGCGATTCGATTACAGATGGATGGAAGTTGGATGAGTCTTTCCCAGGCAAGGGCTATGTCAATCGAGGCATTGGGGGGCAGACCACTCCGCAGATGCTAATACGGTTTCGGGAGGATGTGCTGGATCTGAAACAGGCCGCCGTCATAATTCTGGCAGGGACGAACGACATTGCCGGGAATACGGGGCCGATGTCGCTGGAGGAGATTGAAGCAAACTACGCTTCGATGGCGGACTTGGCTCGTGTCCATGGCGTGAAGGCTGTGTTTTCATCCGTGCTTCCGGTGCATAACTATACGGAACGGGCGGCGGACTTTTTTCCTTTGCGCTCGCCGGAGAAGATTCTGAAATTGAATCACTGGCTATAGGAATATTGCAAAGCCAAGGGTTGCGTCTATTTGGACTACTTTGGCGCGTTGGTGGACCACAAGGGATTCATGACGAAAGAGCTGGCGGACGATGGGTTGCATCCGAATAAGGTTGGGTATGAGGTGATGGCTCCGTTGGCGGAAAAGGCGATTGGGAAGGCGCTGCGGAGGAAGTAGGAAAACTCACGGAGTCCCAGGCGTCTCGCCTGGGCATGCACTTGATTTCAATTGTCCGATCCAAGCACTTGATCGGCCAAAGATTTCTTGCGAATCGGCCTACGAGCGGCGAGTAGGAATGCTCACACTACACGTGCGTAGACACTTTCGTACCATGACCATCGTGCGGTAGTAACTCGAAAATTCCCTGCTTGCAACAAACTTTTAGCGCGGAAATCTTGACTCGTACAACGTAGGATGGTTCAGAGGGAGCTTTCATTGCAGGTTCTGCATCCTCCCAGCGTTTCCGTCATCTGATTACGAGTAGAATGCTTGACGTGAACGCCATCGTGCGATGTCGAACGCTGGACCTGGAGCGCCGTCCGTGAAGGCGCAGTGGCTCCCGTTTACTGAGATTCCGCACACGAGCCGCCTATTTGCGGACTTCCTCTATAGTTTCCCTAAAGTCTCGCAGTTCTCTTCCCGTCCTCCTCAATCTAGCGAGTGGATCTCCGAGCAAGCCTCGAAGGTTTCGTATGATCCCGCGCGCCGGAAACAAGTTGCGTCTATCTTGTTGAGACAGAATCGTGCCTGGGGCGCATCGGAGCAGACGCTGGCGAATCTGGCGCAATTTGAGAGCGGGGCGATGGCTGCCGTTACCGGGCAGCAGGTTGGGTTGTTCGGTGGGCCGCTGCTTACGATATTTAAGGTGTTGAGTGCTGTGAAGCTGGCGCAGGAAGCATCTGCGAAAGGCATTCCTTGCGTGCCGATTTTTTGGATGGCGACCGAGGATCATGACCTTGCGGAAATCAATCACTCGTGGATGCTGGGGCCGCAGAGCGAGCTACAAAGTATTGCGACGCCAACGAAGGGAATTGAAGGCGCTCCGGTTGGTGGTATTCGGTTTGGCGACGAGATTTTGCCAGCGATGGAGCAGGTTGCCGCACTGCTTGGAGACGGCGAGACTACCGCCTGGCTGCGGAATGCTTATCGTCCGGGCGAGACGTTTGGTGGGGCTTTCGCAAAGTTCTATTGTCGTGTGTTCGGCGAGCTAGGAGTGATCTTGTTGGACCCCTCCGATCCGGAGTTGCATGCGATTGCGCGTCCCGTCTATGTAGGAGCGATTCAGAACGCGAAAGAGCTCAACGACGGCTTGCTGTGGCGCGGCAAGGAGCTGATCGCTGCCGGGTATCACGAGCAGGTGAAGGTTACGCCCTCCTCGACTACCTTGTTTGCAATACGGAACGGGGTGCGGACGGCGATTCATCATGTACGTTCGGCGGGCGGTTCTGTTGCTGAAGAGACGTTCGATGTAGGCAGCACAAGAATCTCTCAGGCTGCGTTGCTGGATCAAATTGCGGCGCGACCGGAAGATTTCAATCCGAATGCGTTACTGCGCCCGGTGGTGCAGGATTTCCTGTTGCCGACGCTGGCATATGTCGGCGGCCCGGCGGAAGCAGCGTATTTTGCGCAGTCGGCGATACTTTACGAGAAGCTGCTGGGGCGCGTGACGCCGATCCTGCCGCGATTCTCTGCCACGATTGTTCACGCCAAGCAGGCAGGGTTGATGACTCGCTACGGGTTACAGCTCACGGATTTGTTTGCCGGGCCGGAAGGTGTGCGGCAGGCCATCGGCAATCGCACGCTGCCGCCGGAAATTCATGCCGAGTTCGATGCGGCGCAGCAGGCTTTCGAAAATTCACTGAGCAAGGTTCGTGGATCGCTGGAAAGACTGGATTCCACGCTCATCGACGCGGCGGACCGCGCTGGCCGCAAGATTCGCTATCAGTTGAGGCGATTACGCGAACGGGCGGCGCGTGCGGAATTGCGGCGGTCGAAGATTCTTTCGCGTCATGCGACGTTGCTGAGTAATTCTCTGTATCCCGAGAGGGTGCAGCAGGAACGCGAGCTTGCCGCAGCAACTTTCCTGGCGCGCCACGGAACGAATTTTCCAATCAGAGTCATGGAAAACGTGAATCCCGATTGCGTGGATCATCAGATATTGTTTTGGGAGTAGGGAAGAAGCAGATTCCTCACGATAGAGCCGTTGGAATGACAAACTTCGGCTTTCTTGTCTTGTAAACGCGGCTAAACGCAGCGCAATTACACAAAACATGACGCAGGCCACCGCAGACACGACGATTGATTTCCACGCGCCCTCATCCGAGGGCACGCTTTTCCGCATACTAACGGCCGTCACTCTGTGCCATCTCATTAATGATATGGTGCAGTCACTGCTGCCTTCGATCTTCCCGATTTTGAAGAATACGTTTCATCTGGACTTCGCGCATATTGGCCTGATTGCGGCGTCGTATCAGATCGTCGCGTCGTTGCTGCAGCCCGTGATTGGCTGGTACACAGACCGCAAGCCGACACCGTATTCGCTGCCCGCCGGAATGGTGTTTACCCTGATCGGGCTGATGCTGCTGGCGGTAGCTCCAACTTTCCCCATCTTGTTGTTCGCTGTGTCTTTGATCGGGGTGGGCGCGGCGGTGTTTCATCCAGAGGCCTCGCGCGTGGCACGCATGGCTTCGGGGGGGCGGCATGGGCTGGCGCAATCCTTCTTTCAGGTGGGAGGTAATACGGGGTCGGCGATTGGGCCGCTGCTGGCGGCATTTATCGTGCTGCCGGTGGGGCAACGCGGCGTGGCCTGGTTCTGCATTGCCGTTCTAGTGGGAATCACGGTGCTCATCTACGTGAGCCGGTGGTACAGCCACCAGGAACGAATTCGTCCGATGGCTGCGCGGAAGAGGGAGATCCCGCATCCGGAGTTATCACGCCGGAAAGTTGGAGTCTCGATTGCGATCCTGCTTGCGCTAATCTTTTCGAAGTATTTTTATCTCTCAAGCTTGGCGAACTACTACACGTTCTACTTGATCAGCCGTTTTCATGTTTCCGTGCAGAATTCGCAACTGCATCTCTTCGCATTCCTAGGGGCGGTAGCCGCAGGCACGCTTATCGGTGGTCCGGTTGGCGACAAGATTGGACGCAAGTATGTGATCTGGGTTTCGATTCTTGGAGTGCTGCCCTTCACCATGCTGATGCCTTACGCGAACCTGTTCTGGACCGGCGTCCTCAGCGTGGTGATAGGTTTTGTGCTGGCGTCGGCTTTTTCAGCAATTCTGGTGTACGCACAGGAATTGGTGCCAGGAAACGTAGGTATGATCGCGGGACTATTTTTCGGATTTGCGTTTGGCATGGGAGGCATTGCCGCAGCGGTTCTGGGCAAGCTGGCGGATGTCACGAGCATTGTTTTCGTGTATCGAGTTTGCGCCTATTTGCCGGCAATCGGCTTGTTGACAGCCTTCCTGCCGAATTTGGAGAGGTCCAAGGCAGCCGACTGAACTTGGGGGCGATAGAGCCGCCAACGCGAATGCGCGCTCACACCACCAGGTGCCCATCCTATACTTGCTTTCTGACGCGGTTTCCCCGTAGGCTTGGCGTTCGACGCTCGCAGTCCTGCGTCTTGGACCCTGCAAATCCATGAGGCCTTGGGTACATCTAGCGTTTTTCTCGACGGCGATCCCGCAGGTGCGGCAGGTGGCTGTGTTTCTCTTGTTTGGTGCCTGGCAGCTCACCGATAAACGCGGCGAGTTCTACAACATTCTGTGGATGCTGGTGTTCGGCTTTGCCACCCTTAACATTCTGGCCTTGGTCACGCGCAGCCTGGAGCCCTCTGGCCGCCGCCGTCGGATGGCTGTTGGCGAAATGCTGGCCGTGCTGGTTGTCGTTACATGTCTTCTGCTGCTGTCCTGGGAAATGTTGCATCTCTTCCACATCTTCCCCATACGGCTGAATCCGCGCTGACGCTAGCTGGCGAGCCATGGCTGGCGCGCCTCCCGCCGTCGCCCGGTTTGCGGTATATTCGCTAAATGCCGAAAGCTTCCAGCGCGTTTGACGTAACCTGCCCGTGTTGCCACGCCGTCCTGAAAGTGGATGCGGACGCGCAGGCCGTGATCGCACATACCCCTGCGGCCATTCCGAAGACGTTTAACGATTTTGAAGATGCCGCCCGCGCCATGCGGGAGCAGAATAGTCGCAAGGAATCCGTGTTTCGCCAGGCCGTGGAGGCGCAGAAAAATAGCGCCGACTTGCTGGAAAAGAAGTTTCAAGAAGCGGTCAAGCGCGCCAAGGAATCTCCCGACACGGGTCGCCCTATCCGCGATTTTGACCTTGAGTAGGCTGGCATGACGGCCCACGCGCGTCCTCTGTTGTTGGGCCATCCTCTATTGTTGGGCCATCGCGGTGCGCGGGCCACAAAGTCCATTCCTGAAAATACACTGGCATCGTTTGAACTCTGCCTGCAGCATGGCTGCGACGGGTTTGAGTTCGACGTCCGTGCTACGGCGAACGGGAATCTTGTAGTTTGCCATGACGAGACGTTTCGCGGCGTGGCCGTCGCGGAGATGTCTGGGCGAGAACTGACGGATTGGCAAGGTCGGGAATTCTTGCCGTCTTTGCAGGAAGTTCTCGCTCGGTTTTCGCCGAAATGTTTTCTGGATATCGAGCTCAAGGTTTCCGGGCTGGAGGTTCGAGTCGTTGAGCTGCTAAAGCACTATCCGCCAACATGCGGCTTTGTAGTGACGTCGTTTCTTCCTCAAGTGCTGCTGCGCTTGCGAGAACTGGATAGCTTGATGGAGTTGGGCTTCCTGTTTGACCAAAGCTCGTGTGGCAGCGGAGCTTGCTCCGCTGAGGTTTTATGCCAAACCCTCCCAGTGCAGTGGGTATTGCCAGAGTGGCATCTCCTCGACAAAGCCCTGGTGTCCGATCTGCACGCTGCAGGAAAGCGCGTCGGCACATGGACGGTTAATGACGCTGCCGATATGACTCGACTCACCGCGCTCGCAGTCGAGATGATAATTTCCGATGAGACCGAGCGCTTGGTCAATACCTTCCGCGTCAGTTAAATTAGAAAGCCAATGACAGAACACACCCTAGATGTATCGGTCTCTTCGTCAGACAGGACAACCGGGCAACGTTTCGAGCGAGCAGTTGCAATTATGGCGCGACTGCGCGGACCCGGAGGATGTCCCTGGGACCGTGAGCAGAATTTCGATTCCATCAAGCCGTACACCATTGAAGAGACTTATGAAGTGCTGGAAGCGATCGACAATCGCGATTGGGAAGAGCTTCCCGGCGAACTGGGTGATCTTCTGCTGCAGGTTCTGTTCTATTCGCAGATGGCGCGAGAAGAGGGAACTTTCTCGATTGATCAGGTACTGGATAGGCTTTGCGACAAGCTGGTGAACCGGCATCCGCATGTATTTGGAGATGTGAAGGCTGAGACGTCCGCAGAAGTCTTGCGCAACTGGGACGCGATCAAGGCGCAGGAAAAAGCACAGGCTAAGCAGATAACCCAAAACGAGGGGACTGATTCGAAGTCGGCGATCGAAGGCGTATCCCCGGCCATGCCGGCTTTGCTGGAAGCGCGCAAACTGAGTTCACGCGCGGCTGGCGTGGGTTTCGACTGGCCCAATGTTGAAGGTTTGTTTGAAAAATTGAAGGAAGAAACAGAAGAACTCCGTGAGCAATTGGGGGAGTATCCAGCGCCGGGGCCAAAGCCGCAGGGGCGGGGAATTGCCGGGTCGGGAAAAGCGGAAGTTTCTGGGGAGTTGCAAGCGCGGCTCGAAGAGGAAGTCGGAGATTTGTTTTTCACGTTGGTAAACATTGCGCGCTATCTTTCGGTGGATTCGGAGTCCGCTTTGAAGAAGACCAATCGCAAGTTTCGACGAAGATTTCAGGGAGTAGAGAAGAAGCTGCGCGCGGTCGGAAAAAGCCCTGAAAGCGCTTCCATCGCGGAGCTCGAATCGCTTTGGCAAACCGTGAAGCAGGAAGAGCGGGCGTCGAAATGAGCGAGATTGTTGTTCGTAAATGCCAAGGGGTTGATGAGTTTCGTTTGTGCGTAAAGCTGCAGCAGGAAGTTTGGAAATTCAGCGACGCCGAACTAATTCCTCTGCGCATGTTTGTGGTAGCGGATAAGGTTGGCGGGCAGATTGTCGGAGCCTTTGATGGTGGCGCGCTGATTGGGTTCGCGATATCGGTGCCGGGTCATCGCAATGGACATTCCTATTTGCATTCGCACATGGCGGGCGTGGACGAGCGCTACCGAAACGCAGGTGTAGGGAGAAAACTGAAACTGTTTCAAAGAGAAGAAGCGCTTTCTCGCAACATTGAATTGATGGAGTGGACTTTTGATCCGCTCGAAATCAAGAACGCATTTTTTAACATCCGGCGATTGGGCGCCATCATGCGGCACTACAACATCAATCAGTATGGAGTGACCACATCCGCGCTGCATGGCGGCTTGCCAACGGATCGCTTGATTGCGGAATGGTGGCTGCGCTCGAAGCGCGTCACCCGGCTTTTGGAAGGGGGAATTGAGCCGCAGTTCCAGGTTGTAAACAAGGTGTCCGTTCCGAGCGAGATTTATGCGTGGAAAGCCGCCGAAGAAACACGGGCTCGGGCTGCGGAAGTGCAGCGCCGAAACAGGGAAGCGTTCCTGAACGCGTTCGGCGAGGGCCTGTCTGTTCTTGGTTACGAACGCGACGACGCTGGTAACGGGACATTTCTTCTGGGACGCTGGGACGAAGACTGGTCTTATGCCAAGTAGCCCTTCCCAGACAAAACAGGACGTAGAGACCGCGCTGTCTCCATTGCTGGGGCTGCGGATGTGGAAAGCTACCCGCGCTGCCGATATGGAGTGTTTCCAGTTTGGCGTTCGTCACACAACCAAGACTTTTTTCGGTGAGCCCTGCGAGGTTGGCGACTATGCCCTGCATGTTCAATGCGCCTGGAGAATCGCAGGGCCAGACGGCATCATTGTTGCTTCCCGAGATATCTTTGTTCCGGCAGGAAATCCCGAAAGGGAACCGGATGGGTTTGATTACATGAAGTTTGGCGCGAATCTTCGGGATGAGCGGAGAGATGAGCTTTTCCATCGACAACCCGAAAACATACTGCTTGTGACCGGTATTGAGGCAGACGAATACGGCAGCGTGAGATTGTCGCTGACTGGCGGGTTTATCTTGCAGGTCTTTCCTGACGACTCCTTGGCTTGACGAGCATTGGCGCTTCTTTCAGCCCGTTTCCGAGGCGGCGCCGCATTTCGTATTAGAGGGTAGGGGGATCGTTTCGAAATGAAAATTGAAGCCGTAACTTTGCGAGAACTGCACATGCCGCTGGTCCACTTTTTCGAGACTAGCTTTGGACGCGTCTATGATCGCCGCACCATGCTCGTCACCATACATTGTGAGGGAGTGGAAGGCTGGGGTGAATGTGTCGCCGACGCGCATCCTTTCTACAACGAAGAGTTTGTGGATGCCACGTGGCTGGTCCTGCGGCAATATCTGATCCCAGCGCTGCTAGGGAAGACTTTGGCTACCGGCGCTGACTGCGTTCCTTTGTTTGAGAAGGTTCGCGGCAATCGCATGGCGAAAGGCGCGCTGGAGAACGCTTTGTGGGAAGCGGAGTCGAAGCAGAAGGGTGTTCCATTATGGAAGCTTATTGGTGGTTCGGCGCGCGAGATTCCCACCGGTGTATCGATTGGAATCCAGGATTCCGTCGAACAACTGATGGGCAAAATCGAAACAGAACTGGCCGCAGGTTACCAGCGCATCAAGGTCAAAGTGAAGCACGGTTGGGATGTCGATGTCTTGGCGAAAATCCGCAGCCGCTGGCCCAATATTCTCCTCAGTTGCGACGCCAATTCCGCCTATCGCCTCGACGAAATCGACCATCTCCGGAAGTTCGATCAATTTAATCTTCTGATGATCGAGCAACCGCTTTGGAACGACGATATCTACTACCATGCTCGCCTGCAGAAGCAGTTGCAGACGAAAATTTGCCTGGACGAATCGATTCGTACGGCGCGCGACGCGGAAATGGCGCTGGAGCTCGATGCCTGCCGCATTATCAATATAAAAGTCGGGCGCGTTGGCGGGATGAGCGAGGCGATCAAAGTCCACGATGTAGCCAGGGCGCACAAGATCCCGGTCTGGTGTGGCGGAATGCTGGAATCGGGCATTGGGCGCGTCCACAATATTCACTTATCCTCACTTGAAAACTTCACGCTGCCCGGGGATGTGTCCGCCTCCAAGCGCTATTGGAAGGAAGATATTATCGAGCCCGAAGTAATGGTCTCGGCGCGCGGTACGATTCAGGTTCCCAACGTCCCAGGAACGGGCTATCAGATCAAGGAAGACTTGATCGAGCACCTGACCGTGCGTAAGGAAACCCTGCGCGCGTAGCGGGTTCACTCTGCGAGCGCAGGGCTGCGGCGGCGGGCAGGAATGTTCGCCCTACACAAGCCAAGTCCTTTGGTACATGTCCCTGGGCGTTTGGAAACTTCCCGATTTTGGCGTATAAAAAAGAGTTGCGCGAGTTGCAGGATTGCGTGTCTGGAACCCGCGGATAAACGTTTTTGCTTCCTAACTTATTCTTTGCGGTAGCTCGGAGAGAGGTCATCATGTCCAGCGGGACAATCGTCCAAGGTCGAGGTTTAGAAGGTATCGTCGCCACCAACTCGAGTATTTGTTATATCGACGGCGAGCTTGGAGTCCTGGCGTATCGCGGCATTGATATTCGCGAACTGGGCACGCATTCGAATTTTGAAGAAACCTGCTTTTTGCTTTGGAACGGGCGTCTTCCCAAACAATCGGAGCTGGACGACCTGAAGAAGAAGCTCGGGCAGGAACGCGAGATCGATCCCTCGATCATCTCCTTGCTGCGCCTGTTTCCCAAAGATGCCGCTCCCATGGATGTGCTGCGCACCACAGTTTCGGCGCTGGGAATTTACGACGCTGATACGAAGAACGGCGACCACGACGCGAATATCCGCAAGGCCATCCGCCTGACCTCGCAGATCGCCATGCTGGTGGCGATTCACGACCGCATTCGTAAGGGAAAGAATATTGTTGAAGCCGACCCATCTCTGTCGCATGCAGCGAATTTCCTCTGGATGTTGAATGGAGAAAAGCCTTCCGCCACTGCAGAAAAGGCACTCGATGTGGCGCTAGTTCTGCATGCCGACCACGAACTAAACGCGTCTACCTTCGCGGCCCGTGTTACGGCCGCAACTTTGTCGGATATGCATTCCGCGATCACCTCCGCGATTGGTGCACTGAAAGGCCCTCTGCACGGCGGCGCCAATGAAGCTGTGTTCAAGATGCTGAAGGAAATTGATACTAAGGGTGAAGACGCAGTTGAACACATAAAAGCCATGCTGGCATCCAAAAAGAAGATCTCTGGCTTTGGCCACCGTGTTTATCACACCGAAGATCCTCGCGCGACGTTCCTGCGGAAGATGTCGGAAGATCTGGGTAAATCCAGCGGCAACCCAAAGTGGTTTGAAATGTCGCGCAAGGTCGAACTCTACATCAACGCCGAAAAGAAGCTAAACGCGAATGTGGATTTCTATTCCGCCTCGACCTACCACACGCTAGGGATCGACGTAGATCTATTCACCCCAATCTTCGCCATTTCGCGCATAGGTGGCTGGGCGGCGCACGTCATCGAACAGTTAGACGACAACCGCTTGATCCGTCCGCGGGCGGAATACATTGGGCCGAAACATCCGGCTCCGTATGTGGCGATGAATCAAAGATAGCCAGCTCTTGTGGGGCGGACACTCCTGTCCACCTGGTCTTGGTTCGGTCCGCTCGACCGGAGGTTTTGACCGAACTGGGTGGAGGCCGTGCCTTAGCGTCTCCCGAACCCGTACAATCATCTTAGTAAATTAGGCCTGTGCATGCGCCGCATCTATCTCGACAATAACGCCACGACGCCTTTGCTGCCGGAAGTCCGCGCGGCAATGGAGCCGTATTTTGCCGAGCATTTTGGCAACGCTTCCTCCATCCATCATCATGGACAGGAAACGCGCTTCGCCGTAGAGCGGGCACGGGATTCTGTGGCCAAGCTGCTGGGTTGTCGAGCGTCCGAAATCGTGTTCACCAGCGGCGGCACGGAAGGCGATAACCTCGGAATTTTCGGCATCGTCCGGCCCGGCGATCACGTGATTACTTCGACCATCGAGCACCATGCCGTGCTTTTTTCTTGTCAGCGTTTGGAGGAGATGGGCGTCGCGGTGACCTATGTTCCTGTGAGCGGCCAAGGAGTCGTAGATCCCGAAGATGCCAAGCGCGCACTGCGTCCGAACACGAGGCTCATCTCCATCATGATGGCCAACAACGAAACTGGCGTGCTGCAGCCAGTGGCGGAGATTGGCAAGATTGCCGCCGAAGCCGACGTTTATTTTCACACCGACGCCGTGCAGGCGGCGAGGAAGGTGCTGATCGACGTCGAAGGCGTCGGCTGCGACCTACTCACGATTTCGGGACACAAGATGCATGCGCCGCAGGGAGTTGGCGCGACCTATGTGAGGAAGGGAACTCATCTTCAGCCCATGTTGTATGGGGGTCGCCACGAACGTCAACGGCGCGCCGGGACTGAGAACGTTGCCGGAATTGTGGGGCTGGGCAAGGCGGCTGAAATCGCGTTGAACGCTTTCGAGCACGGCGGCCACCTCGAAACGGCTGCCATGCGCGACCGCTTGCAGGCAACCTTGCTGAGTGCGGTCGAAGCTTCGGGCGTGAACGGAGACGGGGCGCCGCGTGTTCCAAATACGACGAATATTTATTTTGACTGCATTGAGGGTGAGGCGCTGGTTATCGCGCTCGATCTGAAAGGGCTGGCGGTTTCAACGGGTGCGGCATGCTCGTCGGGAGCGATTGAGCCGTCGCACGTGCTGACTGCAATGGGTCTGAGTCCGGAGCGCGCGAGGGCCAGCATTCGCTTCAGTCTGGGAAAACAGAACACAGAAGAAGAAGTAGATTTTGCGATTCGCGTTGTTCCAGAAACGGTTGCAAGGTTGCGGAGTTTGTCGCCGTTGTGGAAGAAGAGCGGCTCGCGGCTATCGGCTATTGGCTCTCAGCCAAAACCAGAAGCAGTTTCCAAAAATTGAGAATAGAGAATCAAGTTTGAAGATCACGAGCCCCAATACCGACAGCCGAGAGCCGACAGCCGATAGCGGTGTTATCGCCGTCGCCATGTCCGGAGGAGTCGATTCCTCCGCCGTCGCAGCCATGCTCCGCGCCGAAGGACACACCATCGTCGGCCTCACGATGCAACTGTGGAACCAGCGCCGCCTCGCCGGACATGCGGGAATGCCGGAGTCTGTCCAGGGCCGCTGCTGTTCCATCGACGACGTCTATGACGCGCGCCGTGTCGCCGAGAAGATTGACATCCCCTACTACGTGGTCAATCACGAAGCCCGTTTCGAGCGCGATGTCGTCAAGCCCTTCGTCAGCGAATATCTGGCGGGACGCACGCCAATCCCGTGCAGCCTCTGCAACAACTTCCTCAAGTTTGACGAATTCTTGGTAATGGCGCGTCAAATCGGCGCCGAAAAAATCGCAACCGGACACTATGCTCGTGTTTCGTATTCAGAAGATAGCGGGCGCTGGCTGCTGCAACGTCCAGTCGATCGCGCCAAGGATCAGACGTATTTCCTGTTTGGATTGACCCAGGAACAGCTCAGCCGCACACTCTTTCCTCTAGGCGGCATGACGAAGGCGGAAGTCCGTGAGATTGCCCGTCAGCACGGCCTCGCGTCCGCCGAAAAGCCCGAGTCGCAGGAGATCTGCTTTGTCCCCGGCGGTGATTACAAGCGTTTTATTGAAGCGTACTTGGAGGAGCAGGGCGAGGCTCTGCCGGACTCGTCGGGCGAATTGGTTACCACCGACGGCGCTACTCTCGGCGAGCACGCCGGTGTGCATAATTTCACAGTCGGCCAGCGCAAGGGATTGGGCATTGCCACCGGGTCGCCGCTGTATGTAATCCAGATCAATCCGGCGGATCACAAAGTGGTTTTGGGCAAGGATGAAGAACTCTTTTCGAAGACGCTTCGTGCGCGCGATCTGAACTGGATTTCCGTGGAAGACCTACGCGAGCCGATGAGAGTGAGCGTTAAGATCCGCCATCGGCACGAGCCCGCCTTGGCGTGGATCAAGAAGACCGGCGACGAGGAAGTGACCGGCACATTCGATGAGCCCCAGCGTGCCATCACGCCGGGACAGGCGGCTGTGTTTTACGACGGAGATGTTGTGGTAGGCGGCGGCTGGATTGTGTAGGGCGAACATTCCTGTTCGCCGCTGCTCGGGACCGGCGTTACTTGCCGCGCCAAGCCAAAACAGCATTTTTGATGTCGTCATGAGATACAGTTAGCCCAGCATCCGCGTCGTGTATCCCCTGCTGGATATGTTCGATTTGCCACTGCTGCAATTCGAAGTCGACGGGATCGTTAGGAAGTCGCGGAGTTTCTTCATCGATATCCTGCATGTTATCGCACCGTGCGGGCGGAAGATTGACACGCAAGTGGACTTTACAGTCGTAGTCGGCGATGATTGCAGTCGGTCGATCATCCAGCCTTGAAATGCCGAAAGATGACCAATCCGAGCAGGAACGCAGCTTCCTGGTAACCCTGGCCAAGTACAGCCAGATTGGCTTCGCGCTCCCCGCAGCGACGGTCGTGGGTTGGCTCGTCGGAGTCGGCGCGGACCGCCTGTTCCATACCACCTGGCTCTACCTCGCAGGGCTGCTTCTCGGGATTGTGGCTGGTTTTATCGAACTGATTCGCACAGTCTCCAAAGCGGACGACAATGGCTGAGGACTTGGCGAGCGAAGTTCGAGACGCAGAGTCGGCAGTTCCAGATTTTCCAGACCCACCGCTGCCCTCCGATCCCGCCAGCGACGCGCTCTTCGCCGATTCACTGCGGCGCATACAGAAATTCATTCCTCTTGCGTCGGCGGCAATCGCCTTGGTGCTTTTGTGGAAGGGAACCCGCGGCTTGGCGCTGGGATTTTTAGCGGGCGCTGCGGTTGCGTGGATCAATTTCCTCTGGCTCAAAAGCACCGTGGCGGCCCTGGCCGATGCCATTACTCTGGGCGGAATCCATGCGTCCAGACCCCGCGTGGTACTCCGTTTCATAACCCGTTTTGCTTTGATCGCTCTCGGAGCCTATGTTATATTTACTAGTTATCCCGTGGCGTTTCATGGGTTTCTGGGCGGATTGTTTGTCCCCGTTCTGGCGATTTTCATGGAAGCCGCCTACGTGGTTCTGGTTGCAGTTCGACCGGCCCCTCGTTCCGATGAATACAAGTCTTGATCGATACCCAGAACTCAGTCTTCCTATATCAAAATGCCAGAACAACTTTGGATTACTGAACTCCTGAACCGGTTCTTTGCCGGACCCGCCAATGCGGTGTTAGGCCTGTTGCATATTCAAGCCAAGCACCCGCAGGCGCCCATCGACAATACGTTTGCCATGGAAGTGGTTGTATTCGTGTTGTTGACGTCGTTCTTTCTCATGGCCCGCGCCTCTTTTTCAGTGGATCGTCCGGGAGCGCTGCAACATGTCGTGGAAGGAGCTGAGGGCTTTATCCAGAACCAGTCGCATGAGGTCATCGGTCACGGGAGCGAAGGCTTTACTCCATTTCTGGTGGTTCTCGGCTTCTTTATCCTACTTTCCAATCTCATCGGACTGGTTCCAGGCTTTGAGTCGCCAACGGCTTCGGGTACTGTCACGCTGGGATGCGCTCTAGTTGCGTGGGTTTATTACCAAGCGCATGCTGTGCGGCATCACGGGGTAGGGTACATTAAGCACTTTCTCGGCCCGGTTTGGTGGCTTGCGCCGCTGATGTTTTTGATTGAGATCATGAGCCACCTGGCTCGCATGATGTCGCTAACCATACGCCTTTACGCCAACATGTTTGCGGGCGATATGGTGACACTCGTCTTTTTCTCGCTCGTACCGATTGGCTTACCGGTTCTATTCTTGGGAATGCACATGGCTGTCTCGGTGTTGCAGACTTACATTTTCATTTTGCTAACCACGATCTATCTTGCCGGAGCCATGGCCGAGGCGCACTAGAGTCTGCTTCATGAATGACAAACTCGGGTTGGATATGAGATTTTGAACTCGAAACCTGAAACTCGAAACTGTTTTCAAGACTTTACCCGCCGCAAGCGTGAGGGCGTCAGCACGGTGAACGTCAACCACCCACTAGCGGCAATTCATAGCAACGAGGAGAGTACACAATGCGTAAGTTGAGCTATTTGTTCCTGTTTTTTGCGTTCCTGACCGTTGCGATGCCTGCGATGGCGCAGACCACCAGCAGCACGGTTGTAAGTAACATTACGGCGAACTGGACAGTTGCCGCGGCCTGCATCGGCATGGCGATCGCTTCCGGACTCTGTGGACTTGGTCAAGGACGCGCAACTGCTTCCGCAGCGGAAGCTCTAGCACGCAATCCTGGCGCTAGCGGGTCCATCCAAACTGCGCTACTCCTTGGGCTGGCGCTGATCGAGTCGCTCGCGCTCTACACGCTGCTTATCATCTTCATCAAAGTTAAGTAGGCACAGCGAAGTTCCTTTTTGCCTTTGGTCCGGTATGGACGTGTCACCACGGAGGCACTGAGACACTGAGAAATCCCCTTAGGGAACCAAACCCGAACGTGTTCTTCTCAGTGCCTCTCTGTCTCCGTGGTGAATTAGCGCTTTCCTGAATGAATGGAGCCGTGGGCAGCGAGCGGCGAGCAGGAATGCTCGCCCTACACGATCCCGGTAGCGGAACGAGGATGCAGTAGATTCAGCGTTTTAGCTAGCCGCTAGGAGCTAGCAGCTAGAAGCCTAGCCCTTACGATTCCCGTCCCACTCTTTGCCACGGGTTTCTGGAGCCTTTTCCATGGTTTCGACCAGCAGGCGGCGGATTTTGGAGCGGCCGTCGAGGTCGATATTCACGATTTCGTAGCCGAATTCCTGTTGCTTGGCGCGTCTCAAAATGACTTGAGCCTTTACGTGCCGCATACCCACCGAGAATTCCAGGGTGCCTTCCGAGCTAATGCGGACACCGTCTTCCTTGGTGGCGAGGCCTCCGCCCATACTCATTTCCCGAATCTGCACTGCGCACTTACCCCACGAGCTGCTGAGGGTGCCCGTAACGGCCTTGGCGAGCACCAGGCGCTCATAGCGACGCTGGCGGACCCACGGACATGCCGGAGCCGGTTCCAGGGGCGCCAGGGCCAATTCTGCCGCTTCCAGACCCGTTTCTGACATGATCTGGCTGCCGTAGCGAGGATCGATCTTGGCCAGCGCTTGCGCGGCCGCCACGCGAATCTCGCGGTGGTAGGTCCACTTGAACATCTTGCGGGCTTCCAGCAATCCGCGCAGGATTGGAGTGGCATCCTGCTCGCGCAGGCGGCCAAGGGTTTCCAGAGCTTTAATCTGCAGGAACGGGGAACGGCCCTGCGCTTCACCGGCTTGCGCCATAGCGATGCAGGCTCCGGCAGCGCTTGCGTCGCCGCTCATGCCAATTTCGTCGATTGCCATAGGAAGTACGCTGGGGTCGAGCAGTTCCAGCAGTTCCAGCAGCGTACGGCCACGATCTGGCGCTGCGCCATAGGCGATCTGGCGCACGATCATGTCCTGGAAGAAGCGGTTCATGTCCTGCATCCGTGCGGGCAGGAGTTCGAGAAGTGTGCCCACATCCAGGCGGCTGAGCAGGCCCACAACGGCGGCAGCCTTGCTGGGCTGGCCGAGTCGAAGGATGTGGCGCATCTGCTCCAAAGCAGTGCCTTCGAGGCCCTTGACCAGGTCGACGACGCGGTCGCATTCCTGGCGCGTCAAGCAGCGGTAGAAGCGGTCCGCGAGGTGATCAACGGAGGCTTCCGGCGTGCGGCGGAAGACCCCGACTAGCTGACGGGGAACTTCGTCCAGGCGCAGAGCTTCTTCGATGAAGTCGGGAAGGCGGTTTTCCACGCCGATGCGGGGCGCCATATCTTTGGCGAACAGCGGGCGATCCTTCGCAATCGCTTGGAGGGAATCCAGAACCTGTTCCAGGGCGCCGTATTGACGACGGGTGCTGGCTTCCTGGCTCAAGCGAACGAAGGCGGCGCTCATCAAACTTTGTAATTCACCCTCTTGATCGGTGCGAACCTGATCGCCAGCGCGCTTGATGGCGTCAACCAGTAGATCCTTGCCGACTGTGGCGTACAGGTCGGACAGTTGACTGAGGCCGATCGCGGTCTTGCGGCGAACTTCATTGTCTTTGCTGTCGAGGCAATTGAAGTAGTTGCGCAGGATGTTTTCGGCGGCATCTAAGTCGTTGCGTTCAATCAGAGTCTCCAGGAACTGGCGCACGTTGCGCGGCGGAACGCAGGCGGCTTCGTTCGACATCAACACGCTGCGCTTACCGGATTCGGGCACTTCTGCCCAGAACATGCGGTCCATGATGTCGGCGTGCGATTCGACCAGGATGCCCGCCTTGCCCATCTTGTCTTCCTGTAGGCGGAGGACGGAGCGCAGGCGTTCCATCTGCCGGCTCATGTGCTCCAGCATCTGGTGGACGGCATTGACTTTGACGTCGCCGCGCTGGTATTTCTCCATGGCAAAACGGATGGCCATGTGCTCAGCGGCCTTCATCAGCATGTTCTGATCGGTTTCCTGGTTGCCGACCGTGGCTGCCAGGTTCGAGAGCAGACCTTGTAAATTCAGGCGAGCATTCGGACTAGTGTTTTCGATTTCTTTCCGGAGGTCTTCGGTTTTGGGTTCCGCCGTTTGCGAAGCTTCACCGAAGCGTGTGAGCAGGCGAATAGCCTGTACGACCTCCTCTTCCTGCAAGGGAACCGTGGTGCTGTAAGCGAGAGCTGCAGCGGTTGCGCTTCCAGCCACGCCGCCTGCCGCCATGTTAGTCATGAGGCCGCTACCAGCTACTGCGCCAGTTGGAGCGGGGAAGCCACCGTTGCTTCCATCCCCCGGGCCGGCAAACCCGCCGCCGGGGCCGCTAACTCCTGGACCTAACGGTGCTGAACCAGGACTGCCAGCTCCTCCGCGATTGGCGCCTTCCGAAGCTGCAATCAACTGCAAGAGTTTCTGTGGATCATTCAACCAATTCTTGAATTCTGGGCCGAGCGTCTGCGCGGCGATCTGAGCCGCAATCGATACATCGCCGGTGAGAGGATCGGCGGCGACAAACTTTACCTCGTTAATCTTGATTCTTGTATTGTCGGCTCCCAGAGCTTCCTTGATGGATTTCGAGAGATCTTGCGCCTTGGAACCACCCACGGCGAAAGCGCGGACTAAGCGCGCCAAATCTTCGGCCTTAACGTCGGGTGCGAAGTGGATGCTGGCGAGTCCAGCTGCAGACAGCAGCTGGGCAAAGCTACGCTCGGCCTGACCTGTTTCGAGCGGCAGACCATCCAGTAAGAGCCGGTGTCCGTTCACTCCGAGCAGGAAACCGTTGCTGCCAGTGCTGGGCAAAGACTGCTGCAGTTCGTTCCATGTGGTATCGAATGCACCTTCGGTGCGCTTGTGATCAAGGCCGTACATTCTTGCGTATTTCACGAGAATGTTGAGGCTGTGGACGAACGCCACGGCGGAAGTGCCGCGCGAACGACCCGGTTCTTGGGCAGATATAGACATACGCCTCTCGCCCAAGTAGGGTAAGGCTAATGCCGTGTCTTCAGTTAGTTACGGAGGTAATGGCAGGGGAGTAGCGAAGGCGCTACTCGCGTGGAAGGGTGGTTTCCGGGAGAATTGCCTTGGGTCTGGTAGCTGCTTAGGCTTGTAACCCCGAGGGGTTGCCGAGGAGCTAAGGGGAATGGTTACCGCAGGGGCTAAACCCCGGTAAGTTTCATACGCTAACGCGGCGCTAAAGCGCCGCTCTACCAAGAACACTTCTCGCGAAAAAGGGAAAGTTGCCGAGGAAATTCCAGGTTTATGACACACACTCAATTGGTTCAAAGGGCGATTGCCTGGCTGCGCCGTTACCGCTGTAGCGTGGTCCTGTCGGAGCAGGCCTGCGCCAGCGGCGAGATGCCAGACGCCATTGGCTGGAAGCGGACCCAACATTCGGTAGTGGTGGAATGCAAGGTCTCGCGGTCGGACTTCCTGGCTGACCGGGCTAAGTCCTTTCGGCAGAAGCCGGAGAATGGGCTTGGCTGTGAAAGATTTTACATGACGGCACCGGGGCTGCTGCGGGTTGAAGAGCTTCCGGAAGGGTGGGGGCTGCTGGAATGCGAACGTGGCAAGGTGCGCATGGTGAAGCCGTCGTCGCCTAAGAGTCTGCGTGCGGCGCAGGGAATGAAGTATGAGATGAACTTACTTCTCGCGAGTTTGCGAAGGGTGGAAGTTCGTATCGAGCCGCAGAGTATTACGGATTTTCTGAAATGGAAAAATCGGCTGGCGAGCTACAACGGAGGAGTTCTGCCGGAGGGCGTGGAGTCTGCCGAGCAGGAGGGGAATCTGTATCTGGAGCCGGAGGAAGAAGCGGCGGTTGCAAACACACAACGACTGATCAACGGACCGGAAGTTCCGCGTCAGTAGCACGCAGCACTTAGTGCAGCTGTAGATTAATTACTTCCAGGTAGCCCGTCATCCGGGAACAATCAAACGGACGTGTGATCCTTCGCGGTCTGCTTCCGCTATGCCGAGTTATCATTATCGATTCGCGTGCTGAGAACGCCAAATTTAGGGGCGGCGTTGCGGGCAGGAACAGGCCCGCTATGGGTGGCGGAAGACGCGAAGCGGCTGGAGACAGGCGAGGAGTTCAACTCCTCCCTCCAAACCGAGAAGCTACTTCCAAGATGCTCCTCCACGAATTGCTCAAAGCATGCCAAGAACTAAAATTTATTCAACGACTTGTCGAATTCCTGTCCCGCCGTTCGTCGTTATAGTGAAGGCAGGGTAAATGGCCCGCCTGAAGATCATTACAGGAGAAAAATATGCCGCAATTTTTGGTTGCTATCCACCACCCCGACAACTACGTCCCGTCCCTCGAAGACGAAGCCACGATCCGCGACATCTCAGCGCTCAACAAAGAGATGATTGCTGCTGGCGTCAGGAACTTCGCTTGCGGCCTCTCGTCCGCACCGCTCGCGAAGTCGCTGCGGGCGCAACCCGATGGCGGAGTCCTCATCACCGACGGGCCGTACCTTGAGACCAAGGAGCACGTAGGTGGTTTTTGGATATTGGAAACCGCTGACATGGACCAGGCGGTGGCGTGGGCGCGCAAGGCCGTCGTCGCCTGTCGGACGCCGGTCGAGGTGCGAGCGATCCACTTTCGACCTGCCGCAAAGTAACGGAAGAGCCACGAAGGCATGAGTGACATTCACAGGACGATTGAGGCCGTGTGGAAGATCGAGTCCACACGGCTCATCGCCGCCATTGCTCGCGTCACTCACGATATCGGCATTGCAGAGGAACTAGCCCAGGACGCTCTCGTTACTGCCCTCGAGCTGTGGCCCCAGGAAGGTATCCCGGAAAATCCCGCTGCATGGCTGATGACGGCGGCCAAGCGCCGCGCTCTCGATTCTTTGCGCCGTGGCCGCATGCTCGTACAAAAGCACGAAGAAATTACGCGGGAACTTGAATTTCAACAGCAGCAGCTCGCGGATGCGCTGGAGCACTCATTGGACCAGGTGATCGATGATGACATCCTGCGGCTTGTCTTTACCGCGTGCCATCCGGTCCTCGCGGTAGAAGGACGCATCGCGCTTACGTTGCGTCTGATCGGTGGCCTCACTACGGCGGAGATCGCCCGCGCGTTCCTGGTGCCTGAGAAGACCATGGGACAGCGGATCTTTCGCGCCAAGAAGACTCTCTCGGAAGCTCATGTTCCCTTTGAGACGCCGCGCGGGGAGGAGTTGCGCCGCAGGGTGGAGTCCGTACTTTCGGTCGTCTACCTGATTTTCAATGAAGGATTTACCGCGACATCGGGGGAAGAATGGATGCGAGTTGCACTCTGCGACGATGCGCTGCGGCTCGGACGCATACTTGTGCAGCTACTTCCCAACGAGTCTGAGGTCCACGGTCTTCTGGCACTGATGGAACTACACGCGTCACGCACTGCGGCACGCAGAGGACGAAACGGTGAAGCAGTTTTGCTGCGGGATCAGGATCGCTCTTTGTGGGACTACGCGCAGATTCAGCGAGGAATGGCCGCGCTCGAACACGCACAAAGACTGGGTGGTGGTGCTGGCAACTATGCTTTGCAGGCAGCGCTTGCTGCCTGTCACACACGAGTCCGCACAGCCGAAGAGACCGATTGGGAGCGAATCGTTCTTCTCTACGACGCTCTGATGCAGATCAGCCCGTCTCCCATCGTGGCACTGAATCGTGCGGTCGCCATTGGTATGGCGCAAGGCCCTGCCGCTGGACTCGTTGCACTCGATGCAATAGACAGGCTCGGCACTGACTCTGCCTTGGCTGGCTACCATCTGCTCCCCAGTGTTCGCGGAGACCTGCTTATGAAGATGGGGAGGTTCACTGAGGCGCGTGAGGAAATCAAACGCGCAATCACAATGACTCAAAACCTGCGGGAGCAGGAATTGCTGACGGAAAGGCTGAAGCAGATTGAGAAGGCGGCCTTGTCAGCATAGGTGCGGTTCAGCCCCGTGAAACGCGCTTGTGGGAAGTAATCGAGTCACTTGTCGAATTGTCGGCGACACGGAAGTTATCCAGAAACGGCTTGGTGGGAAGAGGCGGGGCGTTCTGAGTAAATTGTCGGCAAGCCGGCAACATCATTCATTCGCGCGGAAGTTAGAAAGGGGTCCGCAGCCAAAAAAGAAACCGGGCCTTTAGGCCCGGCTCTGAAGCGTCGTGCTGCGGTGCGTTGTCATCGCGGCGCGGCGCAGACTGGCGTCGAATTGGTAAGCCTCGGTGGAGGCTGTCTAGTTTGACTTTCGGCGTCAGTCCCCAGATTGAGAGGAAGTTAGGAAACGGACGGTTGGGAAGGTGCATTCGGCGCGCCATTGGGAAAACTTTTACATTTACTTTCGATATATTCTGTATTCTATTGATAACAAGCTGTTTATTATCCTAGAATAGTCTGACTTCTCTGCCGTCTTCGAAGGCGGCGCTGGCTTGGAGTTATAAGCGGTTGCACACTTTTCCAGAGACACGGTTGCGGGAGAATGAGGCCTATGTTCATGGAAAGCGTTCCTTTTACGACCACCGACTGGAACGAGATCACGGCGACGGCTCAACCGGGCGAAACGGGTTCCGCGAGTTGGCGGACCCAGAGTTTTGGGCCGATTCGGGTGCGGATGGTGGAATATTCTGCTGGCTACAGGGCCGATCATTGGTGCGCTAAGGGGCATGTGCTGCTTTGCCTGGCGGGAGAGCTGGAGACGGAGCTTTCGGATGGCCGGAAGTTTACGCTCAAGCCCGGGATGAGCTATCAGGTGGGGGATGGGGATCCGCCGCACCGGTCCTTCACTGAGACGGGGGCGCGAATTTTTATCGTGGATTGAATGGTGTTATTGGAGAGGCTTCATCACCCGCCCTCTTTCGCCAAGGACGCGAAAGAAGAACGGGCACCCCCGTCGGCCGAAAAGCAGATTCCTCACGATAGTACCGTTCGGGATGACAAACTCTAGAGTATTGGAACAAGCTGGCTAAAGCTCGCGGCGGCCTTCCATGGCTTTGTGCATAGTGACTTCGTCGGTGTATTCGATGTCGCTGCCTGCGGGGACGCCGGTGGCAATGCGCGTTACTTTGACACGAAGTTTCTTTAGCGCGTCGGCTAAATAGCTGGCTGTGGCTTCGCCTTCGATGGTTGGGTTGGTGGCGAGAATGACTTCGTCGACTTCGCCCGCATCGACGCGTCGAGTGAGGTTGGAGATGCGCAGATGCTCGGGGCCGACGCCATGCAGTGGAGAAATTGTGCCGTGCAGAACGTGGTAAACACCGTTGAAATGCTTGGTCTTCTCGATGGCAGCGATGTTGGTCGGTTCCTCCACAACGCAGACCAGACGATGGTTGCGGGTGGGATTGGTGCAGTACGAGCAGGGATCGACGTCGGTGATGTTGTTGCAAATGGAACAGAGGCGCAGTTGGGCTTTGAGATCGCGGACGGCGGAGGCCAGGGCTTCGGCGTCGTCGTCGCTGGAGCGCAGAATGTGGAACGCAAGGCGCTGCGCGGATTTGCCGCCTATTCCGGGCAGCTTCTTTAGTTCTTCAATCAACCGCGCCATTGGCTCGGCGAAACGACTCATGAGGCCTCTGGAATTTGTGATTTGGTGATTTGTGATTTGGTGATTCGCAAAATCGCAAATCACCAAATCCCCAATGTTCTTGAGAGAAACTAGTGCCGACTTGCGGGAGGAATAATTCCGTTCATCCGCAGGTACTCAACCATCTGTCCGTAATGATCGAAGCCGTGTCCAGCCAACAAAATGCCCATGCTCAACCGAGTTGTTTTGCCTTCGCCAAACGGGCTGCCAATGAGAGCCAAACTGTTGCTGTCGTTGATCGTTCCGATTGCCTTGTGGACGTAGGTAAACGAATCTTTCAAGAACTTGACGATCTCGGCCTTCGATTTGACGCTATCCGGGCCGGTCTCGCCTCCCAGTTCGACTGGCGGCTTCTCGCCCAGAATGGAGGCTGCCACCATGTAGTTGACGGCCGCCACGTGTTTAGCTTGCAGGGCAAATGTGCGGACGCCCTTGAACTCTCCCGCGGTCGGAGCAAACGCAAACTTGTCTTCCGGCATGGCTTCTACTGCTGGAACAAGTTCACTCTCCATTCCCTTTATGGCGCTGTCTAATTCACTGGTGGTCGTCTTCTTGTCGCTCGCGGCCTGTGCCATTCCGAACGCGCAAAGTGTCAATACCGCTGCCAACATCGACAAATTCTTCTTCATCTTTCCTCCGGGTAGCTTGTGAAATATCTTTTCAGCTTGAAAACAATAGCAGATTCCTCACGATGAAGCTGTTTGGAATGACAAACTCTTGGGGCGTACCCGACGAGTAAGCGTCAGGAAGGTAAAGCCCCTTGAAGCTAGAGTTTCGGCACCTAAAGTTCCAGAAACTAAAATTCAGGGACCTAAAGTCCAGGCAGACCCAGACCGCTGAGCATACCGCTCATGCCGGACTTCATGGAGTCTTCGACCTTGCGTCCGGCTTCGTTGACGGCCGCTGCGATCAGATCTTGCAGCATTTCAATGTCGTCGGATTTTATAACTTCTGGATCGATCTTGATGGCTAGGACGCGCTTGCTCCCGTCCATTTTCACAACGACGCTGCCGCCGCCCGCTGACGCTTCCACGATTGTGGCGCGCATCTTCTCTTGCAGCGCCTCATACTGCTGGCGAGCCATCTGCATCATGTTCTGAATATCGAATCCGGCCATGTGTCCTCAAAGTTGTAATTTCGTAACGTGTAATTTGGAAATTTGAAGAGCAAAAACGGTAGTCTGATCTGCGCGTTCAAAGTTACACATTACAAAATTACACATTGCTATTTCTTTTGATAATCGATCACGGTGCGAATTTCTGCGCCGAATTTTTCTTGCACGTATTTCACGATGGGATCTTGGGCGGCGCGACTCTTGCTTCCGGTTCCTGCAGGTCGAGGTGAAGCTTTGCCGTTTGAATCTTGAGCCACGCCGCCGCTAGAAAGTTTTAGCTTGACTGAACGACCGAAAGCCTTGCTGGCAGCGGCATTGGCGGCCTTCAGCGGCTCTGCGCCCAGCGTCATTTTCATGGTGAAATCGGTGGCGACTACTTCAACCGCAGGTTGTGCGCCCTCAAAAAACCAGCGACCTCCGCTGAGCAAAGCGGCGGCCATGGGGTGTCCGGCGTTCTCGACTTCGGCTGCGATCGTGGCGCCTAGAGCCTCGGGCGAGAGTTGGGTTGTAGGCGTCTCTGTTGGCTCTGGAGAAGCCGATGGTTCCGGAGTAACGCGCTCGGCGGTAATCAGAGGTTGCGGAGCGACGGCAATCTCAGTTCGCTTCGGAGATGGGGGGACAGGATCAGGCAGGAAAGCGGGGAGTGCTGATCCAAGGATCACAGGTTCTTTAACTCCGCGTTCAGCGCTGGCGACTTCCTGCGCCATAGGGTTCTGTGGGACAGCGCGTGGGCCCGGAACGTCGCTGGACATCTCGGGTTTGCCGTAGCCGCCTTTGCGGGCTGTGTCGGCAGCGAAGGGAGATACGGGGCGCGGCGCTTCGGCGATTTTCCTGGCTGGTGGGGCTGTGGCAGGCGAACTTGGCGGAGGAGTGGTGGAGCGGGGAGCTACGCCGGACTGCGTTCGTGATGCGGAACCTGTCGTAGTGGCTGCGGCGGATGGCAGCGTTACCCTACTTAGCAATTGTTCCATCGGAAGCAGCCGTTGGGCGTGCGACATCTTCACCAGACCGAGCTCGAGATGAAAACGTTGCTCTTGCTTGTAGCCCAGTTCGCTGTGCGTGCGCAGCATGATCTGAAGGTGCCGAGTTAAATCTTCTTCGCTGAAGAGCTCTGCGATGGATGAAACGCGTTTGCGCTCGTCGCTGGAAACCTGCAGCAGTTCCGAATCGGCGCCCGCTACTTTGGCGACCAGCGCGTTGCGCAAGAAGCGCACGACTTCGCGGGCAAAGTGGACCGCGCTATGGCCCTCGGTGAGTAGACGATCGACTAGTTGCAGGACTTCCCGGCTGTTGCTCTCGGCGACCGCGCGCATCACCTGCTCGATGGTTCCTGAAGGAGCTGCGCCCACCAGTTGACGGACAGTTTCCGCGGTCAGTTGGCCTTCGCGGCTGGCAATTGCCTGATCCAATATTGAAAGAGCGTCGCGAACCGACCCGTCGCCTGCTTCGGCCAGGAGGGCAAGAGCGTCTTCGTCGGCGCCGATATTTTCGCGGCCCGCCAAATCGCGAAGCTGACCGAGAATCTGCTCGAACTTGACGGCGTGAAAGCTGAAATGCTGGCAGCGCGAGCGAATGGTTTGCGGAATATCTTCCGGCTGCGTGGTCGCCATCATGAAAACGATGTGGGCTGGAGGTTCTTCTAAAGTTTTCAGCAGGGCGTTAAACGCGGCATCGGTAATCTGGTGGGCTTCGTCGAGGATGTAGACTTTGAAACGGTCGCGCGCCGGACGGTAGCGAGCGCCTTCGCGGAGCTCGCGAATTTCATCAATGCCACGGTTGGTGGCTGCGTCGATCTCGATCACGTCGACCGAATTGCCAGCGCGGATTTCAGTGCAGGATTCGCAGACGCCGCACGGCTCGGTGACGGGCTTGTCTGCTGTGTTCTCTGAAGACCGGCAATTCAGCGCCATGGCCAAAATGCGGGCGATAGTGGTCTTGCCAATCCCGCGATGGCCGCTGAAAATGTATCCGTGGGCCAGTCGCTCTTGCGCAAGAGCATTCTTGAGCGTACGGGTGACGTGGTCTTGTCCGATGACTTCGGAAAAGCGCTGCGGACGATACTTACGGGCTAGAACCTGATAGCTCATGCAAAGTTGAAATTATACGTGACAGAGACGGACTTTCCGCGAGGAAGGCGAGCGAAGTAAAAATGAAGCGCAAATCCAAAAACGCGGCTCGGGAGATGAAGGCGAATGGGCAGAGTCGGTTGTTGGCGCTGATTGCGAAAATTCCCAGGGGCAAAGTCAGTACTTACGGTGCAATCGCGCGCGCGGCTGGCATCCCCAACGGTGCCCGTCAGACTGCGCGAGCGTTGCGAGGAGCCCACGATGTGCCTTGGCAGCGCGTGCTGGGAGTCGGGGGCGCGATCAAGTTACTAGGAGAACACGCATTCGAACAGCGATTTCGATTGCATGCCGAGGGGGTTGCGTTTCGCGGTAAGCGGGTGGATATGAAGCTGCACGAGCACAAGTTCAGGCCCCCGGTGAAACGGTGAAGGCGGGCAGCAGGTTCCGATTGCCAGGCTAGAATCTTCCGCTGTGTGGACAGGGGTGGGGTCTAGCGAGCGGTTCGGAGCACAAGAAGCGGGGCTTCCTGGCGAATGTGCATCCGGTATTTCACTGTGGGTGCGCGATTCGCTTTTGCCGTCTCTCGTAGCCGTCAGCCCAGGCCTTTTTGCACCATGTCATCCGCATCTTTAGAGGAGAGCCTCATGGCTTGCTCGATATTTCCCCAGGTTTCGCCGATTCCCAGGCTCGGGACACGATATAGGCCTGGATCGCACGCAACTCGCCCGGTGTAAGAATGTTTTTGAAGGATGGCATGCCGTTTTTGACTCGGCTGCCGCCTAGAACGATGCCTTCGATTCCCTCCAGTGTCTGTTTGTCGGCATAGCGGAGATCGGGGAGTGGACCTGCTACTGCGAAAATTCCGTGGCATGCAGCGCAATTGGTGAAGTAGAGAAGTCCGCCCAGGTGGATGACCTGCTTTGAAGCAGTAGTCTTAATGACCGGAGTCGGCGGATCTTTGTGGCCGAAGGGGATGGTTTTCAATGTTGCGGAAGCGCCGAGAGAGAAGGTAAGAATTTTTCCGTAGCCTGGCTTGACGGGACCCATGCCAGCGTCGTTGTATAAGCCGGCAGAGCCTCCCCAACCCGCCATGATCGATACATATTGGATGCCGTCGACTAGGTAAGTTGGCGTGCCGTGGCAGCGCGTGGTGGGAGCGGGAGGCGCGATCAAATTGCAAGGTGAACTCGCTTTGGAACAACGCTTTCGATTGCAATCGGAGGGAGTAACCTTCCGCAGCAGGCGCGTGAACATGAAACTCCACGAATACAGGTTCGCCAAAGCAAAAGGGGGACGCAAATCTTAGGAGTGATCTTCAGCATTCATGCGTCGGCCAGTCGAGATAGAGCCAATCGGACTCAATCCAGCGCTTAGGCAGCGGGCTCAACTCTTCGAACCGGGAGCTTTCCGATGACAGTAGTGCCGCCTGAGTTGGACTGAATTTCCAATTGACCTCCCAGTTCAGCTATGCGTTCTCGGATTCCCCGAAAACCAACGCCCAGCGAGCCGCCAGAACTCAGTGCCTTCTGGACATCGGGGGGGATGCCTTTGCCCGTGTCTCGAATCTCGACTTCAATTTGGCCATCTTCATGGGCAATTCGAACCATTGCGTCTCGACTCTCCGAATGGCGGTGAACATTGGTGAGCGATTCCTGCACAATACGAAAGATCGAAATCTCCATTTCGTGATCCAGACGGGCCAGGTCGGCCGCGATGTCGAGCGTGACGGCAACGTTGCTCCGCTCCGAAAACCCCTCCACGTAACATTGGAGCGCCGAGGAAAGGCCGACCTCGTCCAGCAAGGGAGGGTGCAGAAGGTGGGAAATGGTACGAATCTCGCTGATGACCTCGTCGACTAAACGGTCGTTATCCGTGGCGGCCCGAAGAGCGTCGGGATCCAGCCGCGAAGATTGCAACACGGCAATATTCATCTTAATCGCGGCCAGCATTTGTCCCACGCTGTCGTGCAATTCGCGGGCGAGTCGCCGCCGTTCCTCGTCTCTTAATTGAAGAAGGCGGGCGGATAATTGTCGAAGACTGCGGTTGGCGGCGTTAAGTTCGTCCGTTCGCTCCTGAACCCGAGTCGCCAGCGCCTGCTGTGCTTCCAGCAGTGATTGCCGCATCCGCACGTGCTCGTCGATATTGGCGTTGGTTCCAAACCACTGGACTATTCTGCCCTCACGATTGCAGACTGGCCGAACACGAGTCAGAAACCAGCGAAACACTCCATCGGCACCGCGCAGCGGGAACTCTTTCTCAAAAGGCCGTCCGCTCTGCAAGGATGCTTGCCACTGTTCCATCACCGAGGGCAAGACCTCGGGGTCATGCACAGTTTGCCAGCCCCACCCACTCATCTGTTCCGGTGTGGTTCCGGTGTAGTCGTACCAAGTGTGGTTGTACCAAAAAATATGCCCATCGGCCCGGGCCATCCAGCACAGTTCCGGCAGCAAATCCGCAAGGGCATGAAATTGTTCTTCGCGGTTTCGCCGA
>JAYVEP010000162.1:0-10874 GCA_043749225.1 Acidobacteriaceae bacterium | reverse complement strand
TCCGCCAGCCAGCCGAAGTGTCCCGTCTGGTTCGTAAAGAAAAACATAAGCGCGGTCCGCTTGTGCAAGCTTCAGCGTAGTGTCGAGCAGCGTAACCAAGATTTCATCTAGCACTCCCGCAGTGTTGAGCTTGCGTGCCGCATCCAGGAACAGGTTGAGTTTTTCAATGTCGTTGACGTCGGTAGATACATGCATGACCGAAAGCTGGTCAAGGAATTCTCGGGCTGAATTTGATCCGCGGTGCTCCGGTTGAAAAACAACGTAAACGTTGTCGCGAACCCCGAACTCCAGCCGGTCGCCGCCGCGGAGCTGCTGGCGCTGCACGCGCTGTCCGTTGACGAACGATCCGTGCCGGCTGGCCGTGTCGACGATGAAGAACTCGCCGCTTTCACACACAATTTCCGCATGTTCGCGAGACACGCGGGGATCTGCAATGACCAGGTCGCGGTCCGCCTTACGGCCCACCGTGAAAGGGCTGTGGTTGAGGACGAGAGTGCGCTGTACGCCCTCTTCAACTACTAAGATGCTGGGAAATACTCCGGAGCTGGATACCTGACCAGAATCAGAGCTGGAACCGAGGCGAAAATTCGTGATCTGCGAGGGAGGCATAGCTGAAATTGTCAGCTAATGATGACAGGAAACTGCGGCTTGGTCCAGATAGGACTCCGAGTTTTAGGCTTGCACCCTACTTTTCCTTCCACCGGAAAGTGAAACCTCCCGTGAAGCCAACCGGGGATCCCGGAGTACCATGTATATTTGGGATGCCGTCGACAGGCTCGCCCGGAAGGCGTGACGTGACGTAGTTTTGAGTTTCGTAGTACCGCTTGTTGTTCAGATTGTCGACCGCGAAGTTGAATTCCACGACGTGGTGGACTTGAACATGCTCAAGTCCACCACGTCGAGTCCGGAGGCTCGCCATACGCCGCGCTGCACGGGCCATTTAGGATGTCCACGTCATCCACTAATTCGGGAGTAAGTGTCTTCAGCGCTCCCAAATAGCTTTGCCCGTGGCCCTGTGTTGACTGATTCTGCTGCACATCATCCACGAGAACTTTCAGCCCCCCGTTGCCGCCGCCGTGATCGAGGTTGAACCGAAGCGGCGAATCTCCAGCGACTTTCCGCCTCCTTCGTGCTGACCGGGCGCTGATGCCCGAAGCCAGGGTGTCGAAAATCTGGTCGTCGCGAGCAAAAAGTGTGTTCTTGTATACAGAGTCGTTGCGGCGGTCAATCGTGGGGTCGAGCACGGACGCAGTAATGACCATGCTTTCATGCAGTGGGGCGATGGCATAGCCAATGTAAAGCTTCAGATCGTTCGTTGCGCTGTTTGCGGCCAGAGCCAGCTCGTTGGAAGCCAATGTACTTGCCGGAGACTCTTACCTTAGCGTGCCCTGGGAACGGCTACGGAGAACCGTCCCTGACCGTCGGTGGTGATTTGCTGATTGCCCGACAAGGTCTCTACAGTCACTGTTGCTCCCGGCACAACTTCATTCTTCTCCGTGAGAATAACTCCCGATACCGTCCGACTTTCTCCCACGGGGGGGGTCGTCCTGAGTCCCGCTGCTTGGGCGTGGAAGGTTCCCACGCCCAGAATCAGCGAAACTAAACTCAGAAGAATGTACCGCACGTAATTCGTTGGGAATAACACCCAGTTACTGTCCTTTGACGGCTGTGACGCCCGCGTCTAAGTTAGCCAACTTCATTCGAGCTTGTTCTGCGACCGGAGTATTTAGGCTCGCAGCCTTTTGCAAATACTCCCTAGCCGCTTTCTTGTCGTCGACAATCAGCGCAATTTCTCCCGCGTGCTGAAAGAACTTCGCGTCGCGGACCCCAACAGCCAGCGCGGCCTCGACATCCTTCTTTGCTTCGACATCGCGACCATTTACATGTAGAGCCCAGGCGCGAGCATCAAGCGTATAGATATCATGTCGGCGCGAGCGCTCCAATTCTGCAATCTCCAAAGCTTTTGCCGGTTGATGTGCGTGATCGGCGTAGTAGAAGATCAGCTCGCGATTGGAATTGTCTCCCCGCCCCGATTCCTCTAGCGACTTGGTTTCAAATTCCGCAAATGCCTTGGCGGCTTCTTCTTTATGTCCCGCAAGTTCTAGCGCTTCAGCCAGGTCATACTCGTTTTCAGCATGCTGCGCCGCGTCGTAACGCTGGCGGAGCAGTGTAACGGCGTCTTCGTATCTCTTTTGCGAGATGCGTACTTTGGCCATATTTTGCAGCGCATAGTGATAGCCGGGAAATTGCAGCAAAGCCTGTGTCAGCAGCTTTTCCGCTTCTTCGGGCTTACCTGCCATCAATTGCAAATGAGCCATCTGCGTCAAAATCCATGCGCCATCCTCCACTTCGCCAGGCGGCGTCGATTGGAATGCCATGTTCATGAGCTCGAGAGAGCCATCGATGTCTCCGTAAAGCTCGCGCAGGTAAGCGGCGCGTGTCAGCGCTGGCAAGTTGCCGGGACGCAAGTTCAACATCCACTGGGCTGCTTTTTCGGCATCGGCGTAGTCGCCCAACTCGACGTTCGAGTCAGTCAGGAAGCCGTAGATCATGACGTCGTCGGGCATTTTCTTGTTAAGCTTCAGCGCTTCTTCCCGCGCGGCAGCGAACTCATGTTTACCGAGAAGTAGCCACACGTGAATTCTCGCGCCGTCAAAGTTATTCGTGGAGATTGCAGACGACTTCTGCAGCGCCTCTTCGGCCAAGTTGTAAAACTTCACATCTGAGGTCTCGCGAGCCCGCCGGGACAGCGCCAAGGCGAGCGCGTTGTAGGCCTCGAAATTCTTAGGGTTCTTCTCGATCAGGTTATTCGCCAACGCAATGCCGCGTTCGGCGGGGGAAAGTTTTGTTTCAGCGGCGACCGCGCCGACTTCTGGAGATATAGCTGGCGCAGGGTTGGTTTGGGCAAAAGCCCCGGCGGTCATCAGTAGTAAGAAAGAGAGCGATACGATCCGTTTCATGGCGTGTTCCTCACTGAGAGCAAAATATTAAACGACTGATCAGACTCGCGGCCGCCGCCTCTCGACGACGGCCACGAACCACAGCTACTTAACCGGGCAGATTCCACCGGGTTGTCCGGTGCAACCAGGTTGTCCCGGCCCAATGTGGTGACTGTTGCGGCCATTGTGGGCTGGCTGAACGAAGGGGAATGTGTTGCGATATCCCGATTCATTCAAATTCACGCCATCCCCGATCGGCGTACCGTACTTCACAGGATCCTTCAGGATGCCTGCCACGGCGCGTGATGCGATATCCACCACGTCGTCAATCGGCCGGCGGCCATTCGGGAAGCCCGCGTTGTCTCCTACCAGGAAGCCTAAGCGCTTCTGGCTGGATACAGGCGTGGGCGGAATGCCTGTGTTCAAGCGCATCAGGTCCGCTATCGGGCCTGAGTCTTTAGGACCGCATCCCGGGCAGATCGGCGCTTGGTATACGACCAGTGGAAGAAGATCCGTGCGGGGTGCCGGAGGTACCGGAATCCCGAAGGAGGCAAAGATCTTCGCGAGAAGCGGATCCAGGAAAAAGCTGGCGAACTGACTATCGTTCGAAGGATCGCTCATGCTAAATTTATCCTTGGAACCTGTTCCGATAATCAGCTCGTTGATGAGCGGATTGCCTTCGCGCTGGACCTGCTGAAACGCTCCCGAGGTAACCAACGGATTCGGCGAGCGGCGTACCGTTAATTTCGGGCGCGATGTGGTTCCGTAAGTTCCAAGCACGGCATCCTTGTCGCTGGCGGGATGCAGCTTGCCATCCACGGTCAACATTGTGATGGGAATTTCCAGCACGATGGAGTTAACATTGAAGCCCGCAACCGCATCCGGGGCGTAGTTGTGCTTATCGTCTCCGTCTACTTTCGGTTTCAGGACGCCACCAACTCCCATGCGGAAGTTCAAGGAATCGAAAGCCGCGCCTAAGTCAATAAAAAACGGGTCATCCACGGTGCCGGCAAACGCGCTCACGCCGCCGCCAAGGCGATAGACGGCCTGGTTGTAAAGCCCTTGATAGTGGGGCATGGTGCGCGGCCCAACATTGGAGGGAAGCGCATACAGCGTGCGACCGTCCGTCAGGTCCGTCGAGATGCCATTCTTCACCATCGTTACGGTGTAAGTCTGGCTCAAGCTCAGGCCTTCCGAGCCAGGGCCGCTGAGCGCGGTAATCGGTGGAATGCCTGCAATGCCACCCACATAGCCGGTGAAGACTCCGGGCTGACGAATCGTTGTCGTGAAACGGAACTGGAATGTAACATCTTCCACGCCGTCGCGGTTGTTGTCGACCTTCATTTCGTAAAGCACGTTCGGGTCAAACGGGAAGTAGTTGGGCCCATTAGAAGGCTCAAGAAAGGGATCCACGTTCAGGATCATCGTGACGCGATCCGGGTGATCGTAACTGACAAACGCGTACCAATCGGTAATATCGGCGGTGCGGTCTAGGGCGGTGATAGGAGCCTCGCGATGGCTGGACGCAAACATGCTAACCGGAGCTAGCAGGAGCAGAGCCATGGCGAAAGCCACAAGGGATTTGAATCGTTGCATAAACTTACCTCCAGAAGGATGGGATTGTGCTGGGAATCCGCCAAGCCTGACTCCGGGAAGAGAAAATGAGACACGGTTGCATGAGCGCCAAATGCGAACCGTCAGGCGAATTTCGTTCACAACGTTATTACGGACACCAAGAACAATTGGATTTAGAGATCAGTCGGTAGCACGGAGAAAAAGAAGCTGTAGAGACGGAGTAAACATAACGAGGCATTGCACACAAGTTGCAATTATTTGCGTGCAGAAGATGCCTTATTTATTTTCCGATGCAGAACGTCCCGAAAATGAGATTAAGAATATCGTCGGTCGTGGTTGACCCGGTAATTTCATCTAGAGACCGCAGCGACGCGTAAAGATCGAGCAGCAGCATTTCGTGCGGAACAAGCTGATTTACAGCGTGATCGGCGGCCTCCAAAGCCTGCAGACACTGCTCAACCAGTCGATGATGACGGAGGTTCGTCACAATTCCCACTTCGCCCCGGGCGTTTGCTCCGCCTTGGACTTGCCGAAGAATCTCAGCTCGAAGATCTACAATCCCATCCCCCGTAAGCGCCGATGTCCGGATCGCCGTGGCTTTTAGCTCTGTCCTGCCATGCACGTTGTGGCCAGAGACATCCGACTTGTTCTCCACAACGATAGACTTACGTTCCGCTGTTTGGGCCAGTAACTCAAAATCCTCCTGCGCCAGCGGTTGCGAGGAGTCCAGCACAATCAAAACCATATCCGCGTCGGCAAGCGCCTCCATCGATTTCCGAATACCAATGCTCTCCGCCTCGTCCAGAGCTTTACGAATGCCCGCGGTATCGACGAGTCGCAAAGGAATTCCGCCGATGGCAACGCTCTCCGTGACCAAATCGCGCGTAGTCCCGGGTGCGGCTGTAACAATCGCACGATCGCGTTCGACCAGACGGTTGAACAGGCTGGATTTTCCAACATTGGGTCGCCCCACAATCGCCAGCGTCAGACCTTGCTGCACGATCTTGCCGTAGGCGAAAGAGCCAGCCAACTGTTCCAGCGGGGCACGTACCTCCGCAATATGCTCTCGAATTGTGGCTCCCGGCAGAACGGGAACATCGTCGTCGGCGAAGTCGATGCCCGCTTCCAGCAACGCAATAAGATCGATCAGCTTCTTCTTTATCGGCTGTATGGAATGCGAAAGCGATCCGCCCAGTTGCTGGGCGGCAACCTGCGCCTGATACAAAGTTCGCGACTCGATCAAATCTCGAACCGCTTCCGCCTGCGCCAAATCAATGCGTCCGTTCAAGAACGCCCGCATGGTAAATTCGCCGGGTTCCGCAAGGCGTGCGCCGCGCGACAGGGCCAGTTCCACAATGTGTTGTAGCACCACGGGTGAGCCGTGCGCGGAGATTTCAATCACGTCGTCGGCGGTGTAAGAGTGCGGCTTCTGGAAATAAGTGACGACAACTTCGTCTATGCGAGTTGAAAATTCCGGCTCCATCAGCTCCCCGAAAATAGCCCGACCAGGCTCAAGCGGATGCTTTAACCGCAGCATCGGCGCGGCGATCACGCGCGCTTCCGGCCCAGACAGCCGGATCACGCCAAGACCGCCGCGTCCAGGCGGCGTTGCAATCGCGACGATGGTGTCATCTTGCTGCAAGGGGTTCAGTTCTTGGCTGGACGTGCATACTGACATTCCATGCCTAGAAAACGTTCCTGCAGGATTTCGTAAATCTGATCCACTTTCGTGTGCAGATGCGCGATTTCCAGTTCCGATTTCGTGTCAATTCGATAGTCCATATCAGTCTTCATGCGATCTTTCTGACCCTGACGGTTCTGGCTCATCATAATGACCGGAGCCTGAATCGCAGCCAGCATGGAAAGAATCAGGTTCAGAAAAATAAATGGATAAGGATCGAACGGATGTCGAAAAACTAAAGTCGTATTCAAAAAAACCCAAAACGCGAGCACAACGCCGAAGGAAATAATAAACGTCCAGGAGCCGCCAAAGGCCGCCACCTTGTCAGCAATGTGCTGGCCGAACGTAAGGCTTTCTTCCTCTTCCTCGTTAACATTGCGCGAGACGCGCGTCCGCAGCAACTGATCGGTGGCGCGAAAGCGGTTCGCCATTACGCCAAGAATGTCGAGCGCGGCATGCGGACGGTGCTGAACAAATGCCAGCAATTGCCCCCGCTCAAACTCAAGCAGCTCACAATCTTCTGAGGCCACAGCGGTGGCCGTGCGTGGTCCGCCGTCCAGAAACGAAATCTCCCCGATCACCTCGCCAGCGTCAATTTCGTCGAGCAGCAAACACTCGCCCTCATTGGTCATCAGCTCCAAGTGCACCTGGCCGCTGCGAATAATGTAGAGAGCGTCGCCGCGGTCCCCAGCAGCAAAAATACGCTCGCCTTTCTTAAACAATCGCGGCCGCAACATTGTCGCCAGCTCCGCACGCTCGTCGTCATCGAGCCGCGAAAAAAGCGGTACTTCCGCAAGAATGGCTTGTGTGGACATGGAGCCTCCGTAGGAGAATTTTACAGGGCAGGATCGTGGCTATCTAAAAAGTATTGTCATCCCGAAGCGCCGCGAGGAATCTGCTCTTAGGCTGCGAGGGCGAGACGCCCTCGCGACTGCCGGCAGGATGCCAGCGCTACCAAGCCCGCACTAGCGCCTGCTGGAAGTTCGGCTACTCGGTGCAGTCCTGGGTTTGTAGTCCTTCGGATAGACGACCAAATGCCGCTCCCGGCTTTCACCTTCGCTCTCGGTGTGCAGGTCGGCTTCGTCGCGCAGCGCAAGATGCACCATGCGCCGCTCACGCGAGGACATAGGCGCGAACGCATAGGGTTCCCCGGTGGCACGAACTTTCTCCGCCGCAACTCCAGCAGCCGTGCGCAATTCTTCCAGCCGCAAAGCGCGATGACGCCCGCAATCAAAACAAAGCTTTTCATGCTCGCCAGACTGCAGCCGCAACGCATTCATCGCGAGAAGTTCCATCGACCGCATCAGCTCTGCACCACGGGCCAGCAGTAGAGGACTATCCGGTCCCGCGAATTCCACCAGAATCTCAGGCCGCTCCCAATCGCGATTCTCTTCCAGAGGCGGATCCACTGTGATGCGGTACTTCAACTTAAATCCGCCGTGTTGAATCACTCCGCGCAGAAATTCGTTGAGTTGTTGGGCGGCAGCAACTTTATCCGCGATGGGCATGGGGTTGGGCTCCTCGTTATGCGCTCGGTATCTCTTAACTGTTGCGCTACTTCTGGGCCTTGCGAGCGCGCTTTTCAGCCATCGCGCGCATCTCCTGGCCCAGGCTGGTCTTATTCATCACTGTCTGTTGCACAATCGAAATCATGTTGCCAATCGACCAGTATAAGCACAGGCCCGCTGCCAGATTCAAGCTTACATAGCCCAGCATGATCGGCATAAAAATGTTCATCATCTTTTGCTGTTGCGGATCGATGGCGCCTTGCGGCGTCATTCTTTGCACCAGGAACATGGTGACCACCACGCAGATCGGCAGCAGATACATCGGATCGGGTGAGGAGAGATCGCGGATCCACAACCACGGCGCATGACGCAGATCGAGCGCCGCGCCCAGCATACTGTAGTAAGCAAACAGGAACGGCATCTGAATCAGCAGCGGCAAGCATCCGCCGGCTGGATTCACGCTCTCACGTTTGTAGAGCGCGGCGATCTCCGTGTTCATTTCGGCTTTGCGAGGATCGCGCAGGCTGTACTTCTTATATTTCTCCTGAATTGCCTTCGCCTGAGGCTGAATCTTCTGCATCTTCAACGCCGACTTCATCTGCGTGATGCGTAGCGGCAGCAGCACCAGATTGATGATCAGTGTCTGCAACGCAATCGCCCAACCCCAGTTCGCGACGATGTGGTAGTAAGTCCACTTCAGCCAAAGAAACAGTGGCTTCGCGATGACCCCGAAGAAACCAAAATTCACTAAGCCAGTAAGGTCGGGCGTCACGCCGTGCAGGGTTGGGACTGGAATTTTCTCCAGAACCTCCAACGATTTCGGCCCCACGTAAAGATGCTGCGTTGTTGGCCCGCGGCGGTCGCCCACGGCCGCCCCAAGCACGTCTACCTTCACCGTTTCGGTGGATTTCGCGTGGGACGGATCCTTCAGAATGTCCAGCGGGTTGCGTAACGTGACAAGCGCCGAGTTTTGCGGATCGTCGGGCAGGAAAATCGCGGCAAAATAGCGATCCGTGGGTCCAACCCAGGCCAGAGGGCCGTTGATCGTGTTGCCACCGACTATCTTCTTGGCAGCCACACGTTCAATTTTGTCGTCGCTCTGGTATTCAAGCTGGCCCGAACCGTAGATTGCGACACCCGTCTCGTCCCCGAATCCCGAAGGCCACGCCGAATACGCCTGGGTGTCCACACCTTTATAACGGACGGAAGTTTCCACCTTCACCAAATAGCTGGGATCCAAATGAAACGCCTTCCGCACAACAAGGTCTTGATCGGCAAATTCGAAAACAATGTCAGCCGGAGCCTGCAGCGTCCCAGAACCTGAGGTCACATACAACGCCTGATTCAACCGCGACTGCAGATTGCCGTCGTACGTAAAAAGCGAAAGCGGAAATCCGTATTTCTCTGAAGCAGTGGCGTTCACGAGTTCCAGCGGCTGGCCCTTGTCGTCGTCAAACTTCTTCAGCACCCAAGATTTCACCAGTCCGCCGCGGTTCGAGAAGCGAATCTTGTACAACTCGTTCTCAACAACAGTTTCCGACTCGGCTCTGGCCTGCTTGGTAACGACGGTAGAAATCGTAGCTGCTCCAGCGACGGGTGCAGCTGCCTGCGAACCACCTGCCTGTGTACTGCCAGCTTGTGGCGTAGCGCTCTGCGAAACCGGCGCCTGCGTAGCCGCTTGCGTAACCGGCACAGCGTCGGGCACTTTCGGCCCGTACTTCTTCATCAAGAACTGCGAAACAACAATGATCAGAAATGTAAGAGCAAAGGCGAGCAGAAGTCGCCGCTCGGTACCGGGTTCTTGTTGCGGATTCTGAAAATCGCTCAAAACGTTTCTACCTCAGAAGCATGCGGAAAAGAAGCCTGCGGAAAAGAAACCTGCGGAGCAGCCTGCTGAAATACCCCTGAACCTGTCATTCCCTTTGTCATTCCGAAGGGCTTCAGCCCTGAGGAATCTGCTTCCCCTTCAAGCGAAATGCCGGAAGTCCGTACCACAGGATCTAGCCCACCCTCCGAGAACGGATGGCATCGCAGCAACCGTCGCGCCGCCATATATCCGCCGCGCAGCACGCCAAAACGTTCAATCGCCTCCGCCGCATACTCCGAACACGTTGGAACGTAGCGGCACGCCGGTGGCAGCCACGGCGAGACCAGCCATTTATAAAAGTGCAAAAGTGTAAGTACGGCTTCTGTCATGAATTGTTTTTGCCCGATTTCTGGATCACGACCGTCGTCGTTGCCTGCATAGCAATTGTCCGTGTGGCAGCGGAGCTTGCTCCGCTGTGTGCCTCGGACTTTCGCAGCACCGTCTCAAACGCCCGCAGCACTTCCTGTGCAATCACCGCAAACTCCGCCTTCAACACGGCGCGCTTGGGATTGAACACTACATCCAAATCCGGCGCCAAGGGCCGAACCATGCGAATCGCCTCCCGCATGCGCCGCCGCATCCGGTTGCGATCCACCGCTCCACCCAGCGCCTTGCTCACCGTCAATCCGATTCGCAAGCCCGAGCCAGCGGCTTGGGGCCCAGACGCCGCGCGCGGCAGATAAAACACCGTCATCAGCGTCGAAAAATGCCGCTTGCCTTCGCGGTAGACCAAGTCGAAATCCGCGTGGCGCAAAAGCCGCGACTCCCGCGGGAACCGTTTGCCTGCCGAAGTTAAGACCCGAGCCGCCGGATTGCCACTTGGCGCGGAGCCCGACCCGGAACCTGGTCTGGTAGGAACCACACTCACGGAATTCTCGCCCGAATCGATTTTGGTGGCGGATAGGTTAATCGCGGTAGCCAGGGGCAACCGAGACACGTTTACGACCCTTGGCGCGACGGCGCGATAGCACCGCCTGTCCGCTCTTGGTCTTCATGCGGATCCGGAAACCGTGCGTCTTCGACCGGCTACGCCGATTGGGCTGGAATGTGCGCTTAGGCATGGAAAATCCTCTGTATCTCTAAATATCGACTGGAAGAACAAGTGGCCAGCAAACAGGGAGCCACCAACGGCTCGCAATAGTGCCGAAATCCAAACCTTGAGTATAGCTGAGCAGAGGGCTGAGGGGCAAACTGCCTTCGGACGCTTGTAGATGCTCCAAGATAATGTCACCCCCTAACTGCAACGAGACTTTGTCACCCTGAAAGGATGGTGACGATGAGTCAGAAAGAGTTCCAACGGGTGA
>JAYVEP010000161.1:0-10878 GCA_043749225.1 Acidobacteriaceae bacterium | reverse complement strand
CCGTACATCCGACCATCGTTGACTCTAACTTACTCGTGAGCCAATGAAAACACTGGTGGGCGGTTAGGGACTCGAACCCCAGACCCCCTGCTTGTAAGTTGAGTAATTTGGCTTCGCCTGACTACGCTATTTCACCCCTAAGTATCCGCTTAGTCAACGTGTTAGGTCTTCAGTATGGTACAAAGGAGTAACAGCGGAAAACAGGTCGTAATAGGCCGTGCAAGGGGTACTTACGTCACAAAGTACGTCACAAAACCCAAATCCTGACTTTTCGATGCCCTTCCCAAAGTTGAAGACGTGCTGAAGAGTTTTATTCGTCCTTAGGCCGACAGCATTATAGATGGTTTCGTGAGCGCAGAATGGCTTCATACGCAGCCCTATCAAGATGACAGTCCACCAGATCCAAGAATTCTCGACTCTTGAGCCTGCACTGTTTTGCCATTTGGCCGAGAAGGTACTGGTCAAGGTCCCTTTGGCTTCGAACCGTGACTCGTCTTAGTGAAGATTGGCGTACGCTTGCCTTCAGTCGTCTGAAGGTAGAAATAGTTGTGGTCACCGGTTCCAGACTCAAAGCCTTTTTTCAGGAGCGCCGCTTCAACCTCACGTTTGGCGCGATTCATTGCTGAACCTGTTCAATCGCTGAGGATAGCGCCCGCTTCAATTCTAGAGCCTTTGGAGTCAGTTGCTCGTCAGGATGAGAGGCATAGCCGTTCCATAGCGCTATCAGTTGCTCCGAGAGCTCTTCCATTAACAAGAGCACAGTGGGGGCGAATACGTGAATTCCAAGCTCCGGCCGTTCCACTAAAATGTGCTGCTTTGTGTCCGGATCCAAGTACGGTGTCAAGATCAACGGTTGACGGAACTTGAAGGTCTCGCCCGCCGCTTCGAATTGGACCAATTCGATCGGCGACAGGTCCAATTCCGTGATGCTTTCGACATCAATCATTTGCTTGATTGATCCATGGTCATTTAGCACAACCCTTCCCGCGACCTGAATCTTGTCGCGGCGTTTTTCGTAAAGGAAGTCCTCAAGCGGCTCTGCATAGCTGCACTCGACTTCGCTATCCGAACCCAAGACAATCATGGCGATTTTGTGGTTCGCAAAGTCAATCCGAGTCAGTTCGCCATTCACCACTTGAGAAGTGGCTTCGGTGGTTTCCTCTTGGAACGTCTTCCGTAAGGTCGCGTGGAACGTATCGTCGAACTCGAATGTTCGGACTTTTGCCGTGAGGTCAAGGCGCCACCCACTTCCTGCCCGTGGCGCCAGGCTACGAAAACAATCAATAATTCGCCGGCGAAATGATGCGTCCGGCAGAAGGCGTATAACTGAATCCTTAGACCCGGAAGTAAGGGCATACGCTATTTCATCGAACTCATCAATGACGGTGCTTCCATTGTCAAGCCCTTCAAAGAACCTTTGGTTCGGCGCGACGACGGCTGGCATCACGTAGCTGCCACCCTTCGGAATCTCGCACTCCAGTTGGAAAGCGTATTCGATAGCTGACGGTATCCTCGCGCGACTCTTAACCGCGCGCAACTTGGACATAGCTATTAACCAGATTGCTCTCTGAGTTCCCTCGAGGCTTTGGATGAGAACCGAGGCGGGCACTCGGGGCTTGTCGTCGAACGAATGCCTAAATCGGAATTCCAATCGATGTCGGTCGTCTGGCGATGGCAACACGGCTAGATTATCGCACGGCGGCGAGCCACTGGAGAATCACGAGATGTAAAACATTCTCGCTCGATCTTGTTGCGGTCTGCCTGGCAGCGTGTCACATAGGAGTTGCCGCCGTACCCAGTCCTCATGAAACCGGAGAGAAACGAGAACCTCACTCGCGGGCGGTGCGTCCTTCAACTCGCCTTCAAGTCGCGCACCAGCCGCTCGAACGCCTCTCGATAGGCGTCGTGGTTTGTGTTCCATTCACTAAAGTCAGGAATGAAGTACTCGCGGATCTCACGCGCGGAGTCCTGGCCTGTGTCGGCAACCACGGAGGAACGCGTCGGGGCGAGCCCATCGTTATGCGTTACTGCGTAGTTTTCAATTCGGTTGGATCGATACAGCGGCCGAGGGCATTTGAAAGTTGCTTAGCTACGCTCTCAAAAATACTTGCTCTCCAGTTCTTACCCTTTTCGCCCCTGGAAATTGTGTCATGAGAGACGTAGTCACCCCCCACTTCTTCAAACGAATCAAGCTTCAGCCCAGCTTCTATCCGTAACGCCTTTAAGGAGGTTCCATTGACGGTTCTATTGACTGGGGTCTTGGGTTTCCGGCGTCTCAATTCGCGAACTTCTTCCAAATGTTGGATTGCAGTGGCGATCCAGACTGCGGACGACCTTCGAAAGGGTCCATCCTGCGGTTGAACGCCGCGTTTAACTAGGAGGATATCCGGGTTCTCGCACCTATCCGGATCGTTACCTCTGATCCACCCGAGAGTCTCTTTAGTGGGCACCCAATAGAGAACTCGGATATCTTCGATGGCGACTATACACTCGTCTCTGAGGTGGGTGCGAGCGCCGGGACTATTCTTTCCAGATTCCGTGATCCAAACAGCCAGAAGCCGCATCTGCTCAACTGCGAAGGTGCGAAGAATCTCGTTGACTAATCGGCGACAAAAATCATCTTCGTTTTGCAAGGATCCAGCGTATCCGAGCGTGGATTGGAGCCGCTCGCGCTCAGCGAGGTGATCCCTTACCGCATCACTCAGAAGGCAATTGAATTCGGAACGGGCTTCCCGTAGCCCAACATCGTATCTACTACCGGCGTCAGGTTGTACTGGCAAAATCGCTCCCTTATCGCGATCCCTTTGGTGGAGTTGCCGCCAGCGAGTAAGGGTGGGCTCGCTTGTCGCCCTGCAGGAGCTAGGCGGCAATTCATACGTAACATACCGCCCGCCGCTCGTCAACATTATCAGCCAGGAATGTTTGAAACAGCGTCGCCACAATCTGATCCTGGCGTATCCCCTCACTTTTTGGGGGCTGCAACTAGCCACAGGATGCGGTTGCTTAAGCCGCGAGCGAATATCAGGCGAAAGGACCCGTGACCCAGGGGGTATACCCCCCATCGCTTTGCGCTCGGCGCGCGCTCGCGACTACGCAGTAACGCAGATAGACGCAGATAATTGTTCTGCGGTTTAGATTTAGCCCGGAACTCCTTATGCTCAAGAGCATGAGGCTAAGCAACCTAAACCCACCGAGCGAAACGAAGCGGTATGGCTCTGAGACTGATGTCTCCCGGCTGACCGGTCGAGCGCGCAAAACTTTACAGAAAGACCGCCTGTTCGGCAAGGGATTTCCCTATTTTCGCTGCCAAGGCAAAATTCTGTACGACCTCGCCGAGGTTGAGTCAATTATTCAAGCCAACCGTGTCGAGGTGAAGTTGTAATGGCCTCTCGGCGCGCTTACCAGGGCCGTACCTTCGCCGAAGACGTCATCGTCGCTCGGATCATCATCAAACAGCCAGGAATCTTCCCGGTCGGTGGTGAACTCTACCGGCTTGCGTTGACCGTCCTCGAACAACTCTGGCAGCGCGACAGCGAATGGCGGGTGTCTTAGCTGTGGCTCTCGAACGCATTAACTCGATCACGCCACGCTGGCTCCATAAGTACGGCGACCGCCTCAAGCCTGAGTCGGAACAGCAACAACAACAGCATGCCAGCAACATCGTCACGATGACGCCGAAGCCGGCGAAAGATCCTGACCAGGCAAAGAGTCAGCAATTCCCTCCGGAGGCGGCGTGATGGCGACCTGCAAACTGTGTCCGCGGCCCGCGACGGAAGGCGGCCGAACGTGTTCGGCATGCGCGCCGACGTTCAAAAGCTGGCGGATTGGCAAGCAAATCAAGCGCGCCGATGGCGTCCGGCGGCGATTGACTGCTCTCCGCGATCGCGTAGCGCCCGCATGGGGGTGCTCTTGAGCAAACGCCTTCCATGGTTCCGTCTCCACGCGGACGTTCTCAATAACCCTAAGGTACAGCGCCTCGACGGCGATGTCTTTAAGGGTTGGATTAACTTGCTCTGCCTGGCACGGGAGAACGACGGGAATCTCCCAAGTGAGGGTGACATGGCGTTCGCACTGCGCCAAGGAATTCCCGAGGTCCGAGCACTCCTCAGTAAGTTAGAATCCGCCAAGTTGCTCGATAGGGTGACGGAGCGGCTGCGGCCTCACGACTGGGACGAACATCAACAGCCAAGTGACAACTCCGCCGAACGAATGAGAAAGTTTCGTTACAAGAAGAGGGAAGCGTCACCCCCGAAACGTCACAGTGACGGCGATGTTACGTCACAAGAACCGTCACAAGACCGTCACTGTGACGTTTCGGTTACGCGTAACTGTAGCGCCCTAGATAAGAACAGAGGAGAACAGAACAGAGCAGAACAGAACTGTGACGTCACAAGTTTGCCCGTCACAGAATCCGGCAAGTGGAAAGTGGACATTGACCGCTTCAGAGATGCGTATCCGAAAGTTCTCGGGGGCAAGGACGTTAACGAACTGATCTCGCATGTTCGGACTCCCGATGATGAAGCGATGGTCTATCGTCACCTCGCCTTGTACATACCGACCTGGTCAACCGATCCGACTTACATCATGAATGCAAAGACCTGGTTCTACGAAGGCTTTTGGAAAATTCCGCCAAAGAACGGCACTGCTCCGCAACCAACGAGGTACATCCCCCTTGAGGACTAATTCTGAAATCACGACGGACATCGCATTAGAGCGCGCCGCCGTTCCGCAGAAGGCCGAGTCAGAGAAGCTGGTCCTCGGCTCGATCATGGCGGGCTATGTGGACTTCGGCACCATAGCGGCAATCATCAGCGTTGATGATTTCTCAGTTGAGTCTCGGCGGACCATTTGGCGCGTGATCGAACAAAGGGATCTACGCGGCGAAAGCTTGGACCGATCGGTCGTGGCGGAGAACCTCCACTCCATTGGAAAACTCGAGGCTGCAGGAGGTCTCAGCGCGCTCCTGGACATGGAACCGCTGAACCTTCCCAAGCACGTGGAAGCAGCGGCCCGCAGCATGCGCGATGCCGCCGTATTGCGGCGGCTCTATCTAGAACTCGATCAGTTAGCCCTGGCGATTTCGGAAGGATCCACGAATTCAACCGAAGCCCTTGGCCGCGCTGAGGTATTCGTCAGCGAACTGGCAGGCCGATTGATCGACTCGAAAGGGTTAACGACGGTCGAAGCTGCAATCACAGCAAGCGGAATGAGCCCGGCAGACTGGCTCTCAGACTGTTCGGCGCGCGCGGTGTTGGAAAACCCCATCGTAGGCATGCGCGAATTGCTGGACGGCTTCCGGGGCGGCGAGTTGGTCATCATTGCGGCACGTCCAGGAAATGGCAAGACGGCGTTAGCCGGTCAACTGGCAGAGACTGGCTGCTCAGCAGGTGTCGGCTGCGCATTCTACTCACTAGAAATGTCGACAAGCCAAATCATCTCCCGACTGGTTTGTGGACGGGCGAACATCAATTCCCGCCGGCTTCGATCTGGCGAACTCGGCAGGACAGAACGACAGCGGATCGCGGCTGAGTTGGGCGAGATCTTCAATTGGCCGTTGCTCATCGGAGACAACATGGCCGTGGGTGTCGCTGCGATGCGTTCAACTCTGAGGCCCCTGGTCGCTGCCGGGAAGGTTGGGTTCATCATCATCGATTACCTGGGACTACTCGTCGGTAACTCTCGAAGTGAAAACCGGAATCAGGAACTCTCGGAGATTAGTCGCGGGCTGAAGCGACTCGCCCGGGAATTGGGCATCCCAGTGATAGCTCTTCACCAACTCAATCGCGACACAGAGAAGCGCGGCGGCGAACCGCGGCTTTCAGACCTTCGTGATTCCGGATCGATCGAGCAGGACGCGGATGTTGTGATCCTGATCCACGCGGTCGAGAAGGACGCGTATCAAGGGGATTACGAAGGCGTCGCCAGTTGGCGGAAGCCCTGCAACTTGATAGTGGCCAAGCAGCGTAATGGACCCACTGGACAATACCCGGTTGAATTCGTTTCGAGAATCGCACGGTTTGTGGAGGTCAGCCGGTGAATCCAGGGATTTCCAGTTCGAACGCATGCGCCAAGATTCCGAAGGGCCGGTGCTCGGCGTGTGGGCGCATGGATCGCCCGGCTCACTGGATTGGCGAACAGATGTTCTGTGCCGTTTGTTGCCCCAGTTGCGATCAATTCGACTTGCCGACGCCAAATGAGGCACCACTGAAAATCTGCACAGTAATCAACTTGACCGCGATCTTTGGCCGGTGCCGATGTGGTGATCGCTTCGAAGCCCGCGGCGTCCACGTTCCAGCCATTGAGCCGGTAACGCTTCGATGCGGGCGCTGTTGCCCTTGCGCCTCTAAAAAACCCAATTCAACAAAAGGAATCAACTTATGAAAATCAAGAAAACGACGATAACCGCCGCACTACTGATCGGAGTGCGGTTGCTTGCGCAACCGCCATACCAGGCGGCCTTCAAGGCACCAGTCGTGCCGTGGGCGATATTCGACCAGTCGCTGACTTGCTTGCACTTGACCGGCGGCGCTACCTCCGCCGGTTGTCAGAATATTTATTCACCAATATCGAGCGAAGCGAGTGCAACAGAAATTACCGCGCTGCTCCCAGATAGCCTTAGCAATGGTCCTGATGGAATCTACCTGCGAGTCTTGTGGGGTAACCGTTTCGGCGGCACAGGCACGAGCGTTCAGTGGAATGTTCAAGCTTCCTGTTCAGACCAAGCAAATCTCACAAATTTTTATACCACGCCAAACTATGGCTCAACAAATCAGGCGACGTTTACCGTTCCACCTCTGAACTCAGCGAGGCTGGATTTCATCCAGATTCCACAAAACTGTTTAACTCAGCGCTCAAATGTGCTTCGAATCAGGCTTTGGAATACGGGGTACAGTGCTGGCGGACCTTCAACTTTCAATGGGTACATCTGGGTGAGCGCGCTTGCAGTTGGGATTCGACAATGATTAGGCATCGTTCGCCTAACTAATCAAGAAACGTACGTGAACCGGCGCCCAATCGGCGCGCCACAAAGGACAAAACAAAATGGCAACTCAACAAACAACTGTGGCTCCAAAGAGCACGGCAATAGGCGGCATGGCGGTGCTCTTGGCGAGCGCAAAGCGCATGAGCCAAGAAAGCATTTTTGGGGCTCATCCGATCACAAAAGAGCAGGCGGTAGCCAAGCTGCTGGCCCAAAACCAGCAGCTATATGGCGCTTACAAGCGTGAGAGGCTCACACTCCAGAACCGTGCCCGCATGGGCGATGAGGTCGCCGCTGAGTCGCTGCTCAGCCTTTACAAGCAGCTTTAAAGGAGAACAAAGAAAATGAACCTTTTCACCAAACAGACATCAACATTGAAGCCCACGGGCAAACTCGCCGAGACTCATAATGCACCGCCGCCGTTGGTCGAGCTCAGCCCTGAACTGCTCGAGGCGATGGCTCGCGTCGAACGAGCCACAGCCGAACAGCGCCGGATTGAGGCCGCTCTCAGCACGGCAAAGGCTGAACTGTCCGCGCTCGATGGTGAGCGGGCGCTCGCATCCGCGAACCTCTCCACAGTCGAATCAGAGGCCGCGCTCGCTGGCGTGAATCCTTCAAAGGGACCACGCGACAAGATTCTCGCGCTGCGTGACCAGTTGACCTTTGCCAGTGCGAAAGTGACGGGGCTCGAAGGCCGTCTTCAGATCGCCATTGAAGCGTCCAATTCCTCCAAGCGTGATCTCACCGAATCTTGGATAAGCTATCAACGCTCTCTTACGAGCGAGTTTCTCGAAAAGTACACCGATGCTGTCGGGGTGTTTATTCGGGTGCTCGACCACGGTCGGGCCCTTGCGCTGGCGCTCGAAAGTCCGATTAACAAACCGATCTTTGCGCTCGGCTTGAACACAGTTGTCAACAAGCCATATTCCTCGCGTAACGAGGCTGACGGACGCATCAGCGGCTGGAAGGATAATCCACAGGCTCACGAGATTCACGATCGCGTACTGGCGATGGGTGAGCAGATACGGCGGCATCTGAACGGCGCCGCATGGGCACCAGTGCCTGTTGAGGTTCCCGTACTTCAGGAGGCTTCATAATGGGGTGGTGCAATCACCCCATACCCGTGGGTGAATTTCAGCTGAATGTAAGCGCCGCGGCCAGGTAGAGGTCGGGCCGCTACAGCCGCGATGCAGGCAATGGCTGAAGCCACTCCCAAGTTACTGTGGCGAAGGGCCAAGCAGACCCCGCAGTAGGGCGGCGGAGTCCGAGTCCAATAAGATTGATCTTCTGCCTCAGGGTTCTCCTGTTACTGGGGCAGGCGTGGCCGCTGTTGAGTGTAGTCCGGCGGCCACAATTTTAGAAGCGCCAGCGCGATGGTGATCAGCGGAATCCTACGAATCAGAAGCCGCGAATTGACTCGCCGGATTCGCTTTCGAAAACGGCGCACGGCATTCTCAGTGATTTCAAGTCCGGGACTCCGCACTGAGCTGGGCCAATTCTAAAAACTTAGTAACGAAAGGGAACACATGCTGCAAGCTGATGAGACCACCCTTGCGGTGCAGATGTTCGACAAACGCGGCGACGCCGAAAAGTGGCCCGGCACGCAAACCACGGAAGTTTGGCGATTTCACTTTCTTGTTGAAAGAGGTTTGGTGTCCCCACAATCGGCTGAGAGCCATTTGCCCGTCATGGTGTCGTGCGTGGTATTGGTTTCACCTTCGGACTGAGTGGAAGTGGTTTTCACGGTGTAACTTTCTGGGCCAGAGATCATCATTTCGCTATCGATTCCCATATGATCTTTGGGGCAGGTAGTGTGCGATTTCCAACCGTTAGCACGGCTGCTGTAGGTAGTCTTGCAATCCGGGAGTGAATTTACGAACTTCGAGGGGTCGAGCATCTCGCGTGTAAAACAGACCTTGACTGGCTTCTTCATTGCGGCTTCCATTTGCGCGCGGGCTTCGGGCGGCATGCTCTTCAGCACTTCAGACATTTGCCCACTGGTATCGTGCTCCCTCTGGACCTGCCAGAGTCCCGGCTTAATTGGAACTACTTGTCCACTGGAGGGAATGGCAACGAGCGTAAAGCCTATCATCGCCGGAAGCACCGTTTTGATCCCAAGCATTTAAATGTCCTTGATTTTTGATTTGGTTAGACCCTGCATTTACGATCATATTGGCAAGTGCACGCCGCGAATCATTGTGTTGACCTTCGGTAGGGGTCGGGCGATTTTCACTTTGGCCCCTTTTTCTCCCCGCTTGGCTCCCTAGACCTGCGTGGGTCAGGCTTTCGCGGCAGGTGACAAACGGTTCGCCCTCACGGTTTCTGAAAGAGTTGAATCACCGTACCGAGCCTACCCCCGGGCGACCAAGACAGTTGGATTAGAAACTTCTTTCCAGGAAACCGCACAACCACGTATTTCAAGGCCGTACTCATGTTTCTGGTGTGCGGCACGTCTTCGCTGCCGGCGTTCTTATAAAACGCCTCAACTTTATCGAAAGCGTCCCGGGTTTTATAGGCGATTCCGTCGGGATGGTCCTTGCGGAGGCTCTTGGTCACCTGTTCGTCCATAACGGCTCCAGGATAGACCGGTACATCCGGAACGGCGCTCAGACAAGTCCAAGCCAGGAACAGCGGAATGATTGCGGATTTCAAGATTCCTCCAGGAGCGTGACGATTCAAGGCTACCCAAGAGTATCAAATAGCAATAGCAGAAGCGATGGTAAACCCAGACGGCATAGCTGATGATTTCTGGCGGGAAACGATGACCGTAATACCGAGAACCGGTCGTTCTTCATAGGACCAAGTGTTTCAGTTCGCTGCCCAAGTTGACAATGCCTTCCGAGCTTGATTGAATCCATGCTGATCGAGCAGGTTCAGAGCTCCCGTCGGTAACGTGCCCTGCGCGGTCGAGGCGAAGTCGGAATCATGCATATCGCGCGAGTCCAGGGTGGTGAGCCAAGTATTTTCTGCAAACAGTCTCCGTCGATGAGGGCGTCGGATGATTGGGGGCCGTGGGAAAGTGGAATCTTTGCCGATACCCAAGACTTTTAGTGTGGCCGCCGGTGCAATCGACGCCTGCCGACCAATCCAGAGGGGATGACCCAACGATATATGTGATCGGCGTGGCGGGCGTCGGAAAGACACTGTGCCAAATCTGCGCAAGTGCCGGGTGACCGTCAAAGACATCGAAGCACTCACAAGGTGGACGTGACCGCGCGGAATCTCTCAACGAAGCGGTTGGCTTGGCCATCGCCATCTTTCGGAAAGAAGAGTGGGCGTCGATGCTGCCGGAGTTGAGCGCCGCTCAAATCGAAGTTCAGCAGCCGACGGTCGAGCACACGGTCAGTCGGTCCGCATGGTGGAAGTGGCTCGAGAGGACGGGCGTCGCACCACGGGAAATGATTCTCAGGAAGCGCATCCGTGAACTGCTGAAATAATTTGCTCTATCGGTGAGAATGATTCCGCGCGGTCAACGCATCGATGCTACGACGACCGAGGGCGATTCCCGCTCGATTGCGCCTTCCCAACTTCGTCGCATATGATCCCAAGCATCCGAGTCGCTCAATCCGCACTCGAGCGCAAGCCGGGCGTCCTGCACCAGGACCCGATGGAGAACTGCGCGAAAAAGTAAACACGATGACCGATTTACGAAGTCCGTTGCGCGTCTGATTACAGAGGCTAAATCAAATGTCTAGTCCGGCAGGTGAAAAATTCATTCAGTGCGTGAATAGCGGGCAGAGAGAACCGGCAATCGACGCCTTGAACTCGCTGGCCATGTTCGAGATGCTGCCGCTGCTTGGGCAACTGAGCTCAGCCATCAGGAGTTCGATCGTCAACGATGCACAACGGATTCTGTCCGCGCGAGGTTGGAACGGGGCTAGCGATAGAATCCGTTTTGC
>JAYVEP010000160.1:0-10990 GCA_043749225.1 Acidobacteriaceae bacterium | reverse complement strand
TCTTGACTTCGTTTTTGCGTGAAACTATACATCAAGTAGTTGCAACAAAAGACCGTTGCACATTTTTCCATGACACATGGAAGGGAGAACGTTCAAATGGCAACCAAAAAGAAAGCTGCAAAGAAAAAGGCAACAAAGAAAAAGCACTAGGCAACGAGTGCTTGCGGTAAAAAGCAGACTGGGGGACGCGAAAGCGTCCCTTTAGTTTTTTGGGGCGAAACAGAACCTTCACCAACGAGGACACTGAGGAGATCCGAAAAACTGCTAACCACAGGGGACACAGAGTTTCACGGAGGTAAGAACCGGACTCGCCTCAAGCCCATCGTTTTGGGGCTTTGATGGCACGACTGAAGTCGTGCCCTTCCCGCTAGGGGGCATTAGTGATTTGTAATTTTGGAAATGTAAGAACAACGCCGCCTGGGAAACTGGGCGGCGTTTGTTTTCAACCGCAGGGGCGCAGAGGTACGCAGAGGAAAGTTACGGGATCGAGCTTCGTGCTCACGTCGAGTTATCCCGACGTGTTTTGGCGAAACTCACCCAATGCAACGATTCAGAGCTTCGTCGAGGCTGGGGCGTGCAGGACGACCAGGTTTTTTTCGGTGGCGGGACAGAGGCTGCGGAAGCCGCACCAGGAGCAATGGAATCCGCGCTTGGGTTCAAATTTTCCGGCGGCGATGTTTTCGGCCGCTTCCCTCACCTGGGCGCTGGCCTTTGCAATATCAGCGTCGGTGCGTTGGGTGACGGCGAGACTTCCATCGGCTAGGTTCTGCAGGGCCAGGACGCTCGGCGTGTAGTCCCACTTTTGTGAAGCGGCCATGGCATAGATGGAGAGTTGCAGGCTCTTGTCGGCATCTTTTTCGGATTTGGGCTTGCCGGTTTTGTAGTCGATGACCCTGACGGTACCGTCTGGCAGGCGATCGATGCGGTCGATGCGACCGCGAATTTTTGTGCCGCTGACGTCGATGTCGAACTCCTGCTCGGTGTGGAGGACGTCGGGGAGATTGGTTTCGGCGGCTGCGACGAAGTCTTGCAGTTGCTGGGTGCCCTGGGTCTCGTAGAGTTCTCGCTGGTAGTCATCGACGATGATGGCTTTGGCAAATTCGTCGCGGAATATCTGAACTACCTCGGCGGCGGCAACGGGGCGCTGGAAGCGGATGGCATCGTAGTAGTGGCGCAAGGCCAAGTGCATGGCAGCACCATACTGCAGGGCGGCGTGCGGCTCCTCCGGAATACGCCAGTCGCGGTTCAGTTTGAATTTGAGGGGGCAAATTTCGTAATTCTCAATGGCGCTGGCGCTCAGGCTGAGTTTGGCGGGGCGAGGTAGAGAGAGTGATATCCACGAAGTAATCGGGGACGGCGGCAGGGCAGCGAAGTCCGGCTCAGCTTCGGCCAGAAGATCGACCTGCACGGGATGGGGATCGCGCTGGCGTCGCCAGGATTGCAGGGTTTTGTCGGTCAGCAATTCGCGCAAGTATCCGGGTGGAGTTGGATCCTTTTTGCCAATGCCAGGATTTCCGCAGAGAGTGAGCGTGTCCTTGGCGCGCGTCATGGCGACGTAGAACAGGCGGCGCTCTTCCTCTTTGTGGAGTTCCTTGCTCTCGCGCGGTACTGCGGAATCGTGATTCCGTAGTTCCTGAGGGAATTCGACCAGGGGTTCTTTGTAGGAATTGGGGAACGAACCGGACCCGATGCGGACAATGAAGACATGAGGAAACTCGAGACCCTTTGCGGAGTGGGCCGTCATGAGTTGGACGGCATCGCGCTGAGGCGGGGCGTCGGCGGGAACTCTGCCGTTGGCTTCTCGAAACAAGAGCAGGTATTCGATGAGCTCGCCGAGTTCACCATTTTCGGTAGTCGGCTTGTTTTCCCATTTGTCCACGAAATCGAGAAACGACTTGGTCGCGAGATTGTCGTCGGCGAGGGCGAAGCTTTTCAGAATTGTGCGCAGTGCGTGAGCGCTTCTTAAGCGCCTCTGAGCGATCTCGCCGCGGACCTGGTTCAGTTTGGCGAGAATTTGGGATCCGTTGAGGACATCGGCCAGGATCTTGTGGAGAGGCGTGTCGCGGGCAGCCGAACGCATGACCGCGTGGAGATTGAGAGGTTCGATGGCGAACTCTGGCAAGGCAGCGACACGGAACAGGCTGGCACTGTCGGCGGGATCGACAATCGCTCCAGCGCAGGCGAGGAGATCGCGGACCTCGGGAGTATCGAGGACGTCGAGCGAATCGATGGCAAAGGGAATGCCAGCGGCGGCGAGCTGATCGACTACATCCTCGCGATGGTCGTGGTTGCGGTAGAGGACGGCGAAGTTCTTCCACGGACCGCCAAGCGATTTCTTGCTATGACGAACGCTCATCGCGACATCTTCGGCTTCGCGGTCCTTCTTAGCAGCAACGATTGCAACAGGTTCTGCTCGCAGCGGTGCGCCGGCGGAAATGGCATCTTCGTCGCGGACGGAGACCAGCGGCTGGCGCTGGTTAGGGATGCCGGGAATGCCCACCGATTTAAAGATGGGCGGATTCTCATCGATGATCACGTGCGCGCACTGGAGGATGGGCGAGAGCGAGCGACGATTGCGGTCGAGGCGAACGATCTTGGTCTGCGGGAACAAACGCAGGAAGATATCGAAGGCTCCAGAGGACGCGCCTCGGAAGCGGTAGATGGCCTGATCGGGATCGCCGACGGCGAAGAGATTCGCATCTTTGCCAGTGAGCAGAGCGAGGAGGCGAATTTGAGCGTAGTTCGTGTCCTGGAATTCGTCGGCCAGAATGAAGCGGGCGTGGGCTTGTTCTTGGGCCAGCAGCTCGGGATCGCTTTCCAGCAGATGCACGGCGCGGGTGATCATGTGGCCGAAGGTGCCGAGATTTTTTTCCGGCAGCCATGTTTCCGTTTTTGCATATGCCTCGGAAATTTCGCGGCATCGGGCGAGGGCTTCTTGGTCCGAGATGGTCTCTTTGTCTTTGGATTTCACCACGCGATGGATGGTGTGCTCGCCGCGCTCGAGGCGATCCACGTAAGCGGCGTATTGGGCCGGGGTAACGAGCTCATCCTGGCAGCGGCGCATGAAGTCGAGCAAGTCTTTGAGGAACTGGCCCACATTCGCGGCGCGAATGTAGTGCTTCAGGTTGAGCTGGCGCATGCGCTTGCGGAGAAAGATGTAGAGATCGGCATCGTCGAGGACATCGAAGCCCTTCCCGTTGCGCTTCAGGAGATCGAAGCAGTAATCGTGGAAGGTGCGCGCCTGCAAGTTCTTGGCGGATGGGCAGAGGTCGGCGACGCGCTTGGCCATTTCTGCGGCGGAGTTCTTGGTGTAGGTGAGCGCGAGGATTTCATCGGAGCGGGTGTGGTTGTTTTCAATCAGGCTGGCAATGCGGTGCGTGAGAACGGTGGTTTTGCCTGTGCCAGCGCCTGCGATGACGAGCATGGGGCCGTGGACATGCTCGAGGGCGAGAGCCTGCTGGGGATCGGGCGTGAAGACTGGCGCGGGCTTTCTGGAAACTGCCATGTCGCGAGGATAGCAGAGGCGGCTGTGGCTATTGCAGCTGGGACAAGGCCACCGCGAGTGCGGCTATGGCGGCGGTTTCTGCGCGGAGGATTGTGGCGCCTAGAGAAGCGGGTTGCCATCCGGCTTGAGTGAATTTTTGCAGCTCGGAGGGAGTAAATCCGCCTTCAGGGCCGATGGCTAGAGCGAGTTCTCCGGAAAGGCCGGGGGCGAATTCTGGTTTTTGGAGTGCATCTTTCAGAGAAACGTGTTGTTCTGTTTCAGCCAGTACAATACGGTTGGGGGCACTGTGCTGCAGAAGGGCATCCAGTTGAATGGGGTTCGTGATCGCCGGCTGCGAAGAACGGCGGGACTGCTCGGAGGCTTGCAAGACTAAGCGCCGCCAACGGTCGACGCGCTTGGCGGCGGCTTGGGCGAGATGCTTTTCGCTGCGGGCGGCGATGAACGGAATGATTTGCGAGACGCCGAGTTCGACGCTTTTTTCTATGGCCCACTCCATGCGGTCGAACTTGAAGATGGCAATCGCCAGCGTGATATTTGGCGTGGGAGCTGTGGGGAAGAGAGCGCCGAGTTGGAATTCTACGCGGTCCTCCTGGACGGAGAGGATTCGGGCTTCATAGACGCCTTCCGAGGTTGCGATGTCGAACTCCTGGCCTGGTTGCGCACGGAGGACTCGGGAGAGATGCAGGGCGTGTTCGCCTACGAGGTAGGCGCGGTCAGCTTCGACTTGGTCGGCGAGCCAGCGGCGGCGGGTCATTGTAGAGTTACCGAGTAAGTTTCTGAACGAAACCCCCGCCCTGTCGCACAGAACGCGACAAGGACGGGGCACCCACTTACTTATTTTCTACTCTCGGCCTACACGAGCTTGTTAGCTGAAGATTTCTTTCATCTTGTTGAACAGGGAGCGGTGTTGGGGACTGTTTTCGACTTTCAACGTCTCTCCCAGTTCTTGTAAGAGCTCGCGCTGGCGTTTATTGAGTTTGGTTGGAGTCTGTACGCGAACCTCGACGAAGAGATCTCCATTGCCGCGGCCATTGAGGACAGGGACACCTTGATTCTTGATGCGGAACGTTGATCCTGGTTGAGTTCCTTCGGGGATTTTGAGCGTGTGCTCGCCGCGTAGTGTGGGAACCTTGATCTCCGCGCCGAGAGTGGCTTGCACGATAGAAACTGGCATCATGCAATGGAGGTCGGTGCCTTCGCGCTCGAAGAAGGAATGTTCTTTGACGTGTAGAACGACGTAAAGATCTCCGGATTGCCCGCCGAAGGGGCCAGCCTCGCCGAGGCCGTTGAAGCGGATGCGGGTTTCGTCTTCGACGCCCGCGGGGATCTTGGCCTCGACTGTGCGCTGACGGAGAACTCTTCCCTGCCCTTTGCATTTGGGACAAGGATCGGTGATGACCTGGCCTAAGCCCTGGCAGGTGGAACAGGTGCGGGCGATGCTAAAGAAACCTTGCTGATAGCGGACCTGACCGTGTCCGGCGCAGGTGCGGCAAGTTACGGGAGATTTGCCGGGAGCGGTGCCTGCTCCACGACAGTCTTCGCAGGTTTCATGGCGACGGACGTTGACGGTCGTATCTGTTCCGAAAATTGCTTCTTCGAATTCGAGGTTCAGATCTTCGCGAAGATCGGCGCCGCGTTGGGCGCGAGTGCGACCGCGCTGCTGGCCGTTGCCGCCGCGTCCTCCACCAAAATCGAAGCCGAAGAAATCTCCGAGGATGTCGTGGAAATCGTGGAAGACGGTTTCCTCGAAACCGCCTCCACCGGAGTTGACACCGGCGTGGCCGAAGCGGTCGTAGGCGGCGCGTTTATCGGCGTCAGCGAGAACTGAGTAGGCTTCGGCGGCTTCTTTAAATTTTTCTTCGGCGGAGTGGTCGCCGGGATTGCGGTCGGGGTGGTGCTGCATGGCGAGCTTGCGGTAGGCGCTCTTGATTTCCTGCTCGCTAGCGCCGCGCTCCACTCCGAGAATCTCGTAATAATCGCGTTTTGTGTTGGTGGCCAAACTTCCCTCAGGGGCTAAAGCCCGGTTCATTCTAGCCTGAGAGGGCACGGCTGAAGCCGTGCCCTTCCCAAGCCGGGTAACACGCCAAATTTTCTTCTCTAGCACAGGAGAGCAGATTCCCCGCTGCGCTTCAGAATGACAAACTATTCACAAAACTTCTACGACACACCTTTTGGATTGCTGGCGACTCGCACCATGGCGGGTCTTAGCAAACGGTCTTTCAATTTATAGCCTGGTTGCAGCTCTTCTAAAACGTGTTGATCTGGCGCTTCGCTGGTCTCGACCATTTCAATCGCCTGATGCTGATGAGGATCGAAAGGCTCGCCGTGTGCCCCGATGCGGCGCACGCCGAGTTTTCCGAGAGCGTCCAGCAACTGCTTCTGGATCAGTTCGACTCCCGCGTGGAGATCGGCTGCCGTGGCATTTTCGAAGTGCAGGGCGCGGTCCAGGCTGTCGAGGATTGGCAGCAACGGCAGGATGGCGTCGGTGATGGCGTAGTCGCGGAAATCAGCTTGCTCGCGGACGGCGCGCTTGCGGGCATTGTCAAACTCCGCTTGCATACGGGCAACGCGGTCGAGCAGTTCCTGCTTCTCGCGCTTCAGTGTTTCGGTTTCGGATTCGAGCTTTAAAGGGGCTTCGATCTCGCCGGTCGGGCGTTCCAAATCGATGGCTTCGGGCTCGGGTGGTGCGTTGTTCTTTGTCATCTGACCTCAGGGGCTAAAGTCCCGATCTTGTTTAACTTTTGGCGGCACGGCTGAAGCCGGGCCCCTCACAACTTGAAATCAAAAAGCTTGCGAACAACCAAAGACTTGCAATCAGACAGCAGGTTACTTCTCGCTTACAAGACAGCAAATTCCTCGCTGCGCTTCGGAATGACAAATTTCACCGTGCGACGAATCCGACGGGGCATGCTCCGTCGCCACACGAGTGTTTCTGGAGCAGCTCCTACTCATTCTCATTCAACACTCGATCGAACAGGCGCGCTATGTACGAGACCGCTGTGATGGTGTGCTGATAATCCATCCGGGTTGGACCGAGGACTGCCAGCAGGCCCATCACTTCTCCACTGACGCGAGCTGGAGAGCCGATCAGCACCAGGTTGCGCATGGAGGGCATGGTGTCGTCCAAGCCAATCACCACGCGCACGGCCTCGGTTTTCACATCGAGGTACGCATTGAGAAGCTGAACGACCTTTTCTTTTTCACCCAGAGTCTTGAGCAGTTCGCTCAGGCGGTCGCGGTCGCTTTCGGACGCTACGAGATTAGATGCGCCTTCCACATAGACGGATTCGGTGGAATCGGTGTGCAGCGCGCCTTTCAGGTAGAGCTGTTCGAGCGACTGCATCAGTCGGTCGTACTCGCTGCGCTCCTGGTCGATGCGGCGCTCGATTTCAGCACGAAGGGTATCCATGGCCCAGCCGCGAAAATTCTCGTTGATATAACTGGCGACGAGGTCGAGGTCGGCTTGCTGCAGGTCGAGGCGCAGGACGCGATCGCGAACTACGCCGGATCGGGTGACGACGACGGCCAAAACTTTGTGATCGCCGAGGCGCGAGAAATAAACATGCTCAAGGGCGTTCTTGGGACCGGAGGAGGCGACCGCTAGTCCAACATTGCCGGAAATGAGTGAGAGGACATCCGAGGTGCGCTCCATGAACTCCTGCGCGTCGGTGACGCCGTGGAAAGTTTCCTCGATAGATTTCTGCTCTTCGGGAGCCAGATGGGCCTCGCCAGAAATTTGCTCGACGTAGTAGCGATAGGCTTCTGGAGTTGGAACACGGCCCGCTGACGTATGTGGCTGGTCGAGAAATCCTGCCTCAGTAAGGTCGGCCATGACGTTGCGAATGGTGGCGGCGCTGAGGCCCTCGCGATTGGAACGCGAGAGGGTACGCGAGCCGACGGGGTCGCCGGTGGAGATGAAAGTCTCCACGATGGCGGTGAGGATTTGCCGTTCGCGCGCGCCGATGGGTCCGGTGGGTGGCATATAGAGTGATGGCTCAAAATGAGCCGGGTGCTTGTTTGGAGCGGAATCGACCTAAACGATGGCCTGTAAGTTATTCATAATACAGGATTTTAGATTTAGCTTGAGTCCTCCCCTAGCAAGAGTTTAGGAAGGGGTGGGGGGTGTGTCAAGCGGGGGTTCGGGCTGCTAAATCTCTAGTTGGCCCGTAGCCTGCCATACGTTGTAAGCATAGCCCTGCCGAATGAGATCCTCGGAGCCTTGCTTAGACTTAACCAGATCAGGCCAGTTTACAGAGTTGAAGACAGTCCGAAAAATATCGGTAGCGACGCCGTGCTGTCTCTGGTGCAAAGCCTCAGTAGTCGTTGTAATTGAGAAAAATACGTCTTCGTCGACTAAAGAACCCGGTCTCGATGCTAAGAACGCGCCATACTGAGCATAGAGCCATGGCGATTCAAGCATCGATTTGATTCCCGCATCAATGCGAACTGGTCCCGAATAACCTATGCCTAGCAGCATCTGGTCCGCGTGTTTTAGGAACATCAATATGTGCCCGACAAAGCTGTACAAGTGGATACCCCAAGTTTCTTCGCGGCCATGAGCTTCGGCAATCTCGGCACAGTAAAAAAGCATCCCCCAGACATTTGCCTCCAGCATCGAAACCCCACCAGCGGCTTTCAATACGATTGTGCTTTCGTACTGAGAAACAGCCTCGCTACCCGGGACTGGAAACCCGACTTGGCGCCAGCTCAAAGAGACGCCTTCTAGCAAAGACCTAAGTTTAGCTTGCTCGCAAAGCTGTCGGGCTGGGAAACGAGGAACTACTCGAAGTTCGAGGAGTGGTACTTGTTTCGCATCCTCCCCGCGATCTTCAACAGCTTTGGCGGCAAACACCCCGAATCTCTTTCTCGCGCGATCCAACAAGCGTTCCCTGCGCTCCAAGATCAATTTGCGGCGGTCAAACAAGTGCCTGAGCTCGTTTTCGTCAGCCAAACGCGCTTCGAACCGCGCACTGAACTCATCGGTGCGAACAAAGACGCCTTTCCTGTCGTTCAAAAAATGCGGTGCAACATCACTCTCCGCGACATAGATGACATAGCAAACTTTGCCGTTACCTGCGGGTACGGGAATAGGGTCTGACACTTCAACGGTCAATGGTGGGCTGGCCGAGCTAAAACACCAATCCACGATCTTTTGCTTGTACCCGTCCTGCGGGTCTACGCCAGGCAGGCCTTCGATTCGGCGATCGGTCTTGGATTCTTTCGCGCCGATGACCATATAGCCACCGAAGGTATTTGCGAAGGACGAGAGCTTCTTCAGCGTTTGGTCTTTGTCTGGAACCTCTAGCTTGAATTCTAGACGGGCATTCTCGACTGATCGGTTATCGAGTAACTCTTGCAGGTCGTCGGTTTTCAGTTCGGAGAGCGGTTTATAGATCGACATTTGAGTAACCTGTCTTGTATCTTATGCGAACACTTCGTGAAAATCTGCATCGCTATCTAAGGATTCCCACTCCTATGACCAAAGACGAGAAGAAGCGCATGACGGCGGTGGTGCGGGCGACAGAGTATTTGTTTTTGGAGAACATTGCGCTACGGTTGGTGATGGAGCATCGAGATGTCGCCAATTGGCAAAAGCTGGTGGATCGGCTTCTCGCCGATAAAGAGATGCTGGCTGGGGTACGACTGAAGTTTCGCGATGTTTACGATGCTCTGGAGCGGTCGACCGACCCGCGTGGGGCGCTGGATGAGTTGTTGGGAGGGATGCCGGGGCCGAAGAAGACGCAATAGATGGCCGGATTCTTCTACGGAGAGGAACAGCAGATTCCTCACTTCGTTTCGGAATGACAAATTTAGCGGCTATCTTCAGCCAAACAAGGTTTATTCAACAATACAAGCTTGTCATTCCGAAACGAAGTGAGGAATCTGCTATTCGCTCGCGATACTGATCGTTTACTGGATATGGATCACGGTGTCTTGGGTATTAGCTTTGATCTCATCCACTCGTTTGACTACTTTTCTGGCGAAATCGAAAAGGGGCTTGGCATCTGGGTTGTCTTCTCCCGCGTTGACGGCGGGTTTGCCTGTGTCTCCGGCTTCGCGGATGGACGGCAGCAATTGGATGCTGCCTAGAAATGGAACACCGAACTGGGCTGCGGTTTTTTCTGCGCCGCCTCTGGAGAATATATCGATTTCGTGGCTGCAATGCGGACACACGAAGTAACTCATATTCTCGACCATTCCGACCAGATCGACCTTCATCTGCTTGAACATTTCGATCGCTTTGCGGGCATCTTGTAAAGAGACGTCGGACGGCGTTGAGACTACGATTGCTCCGGTTAGCGGAACGGTTTGGATGAGCGACAGTGCGACGTCTCCCGTGCCGGGCGGGAGATCGACAATCAGATAGTCGAGTTCTCCCCAAACGACGGAGCCCAAGAACTGGTTGATGATTTTATGCAGCATGGGACCCCGCCAGATCAGGGGCTTGTCGCCCGGATTGAGCAGGCCGACGGAAATCATTTTGAGGCCGTGCGCTTCCAGCGGATTGATGCGGTTGTCGCCTAGGACTTCGGGCTGGCTGTTCGCGCCCAGCATAAGCGGAACGTTGGGGCCGTAGACATCGGCGTCGAGCAGGCCGACGCGGTGTCCGAATTTTGCCAAGGCGACTGCGAGGTTGACGGCTAGCGTGGTTTTGCCGACTCCACCTTTACCCGAACCGACGGCGACGATGGCGTTGACGCCCGGTAGGGGCTGCGGAGTGGGTTGCTGCTGACCTTGATGGGAATGGGATGCCACGGGGACCGTCCAATCTTAAATTGCGAAAACTTGGGTTTCAAGCTTGATTATACAGAGCGGGTGCGCTGGAGTTCGCGTTCGGCTAAGCGATGTTCGCGACGTCGGCCAGCATCTTCATAGCGCTGCTTCTCTTCGTCAGTCTCTGGAATCACGGGCGGCACGGGTACAGGGCGTCCGTGCGAATCCACCGCAACGAACGTCATGTAAGCGGAGCTGATGTGGGTACGCGTGTTGGCCAGATAATTTTCCACCCAAGCTTTTACGCCGATTTCCATCGAAGTCTTAAAGGCGCGGTTGATCGACGACCGGAGAACGACGAAATTTCCGACGCGCGCAGTGCAGACAAAATCGAGATGATCGACCGAAGCCGTCACTACGTAGTGGCGCGAGTGGCGGTGGGCGGCCATGGCGGCGGCAATGTCCATCCAATGCATGAGGCGTCCGCCGAGGAGGCCGTGGAGAGGGTTGGTATCGTTGGGGAGAACGAGTTCCGTCATCTCGGATTGCGAATCGCGGACGGGGCGCGGGGTTAGGTCGGTCATCGACCTGTATTGTAAATTAGCGTCACGGAGAACGAATCGAATATGGACCGTATTGCAATGTTGAAGGAAATTTTGGCGGGGAATCCGACCGACGCGTTCGCTCGCTACGGTTTGGCGATGGAATACGCGAACTCGGGGCAGACCGAGACGGCGTTGGCGGAGTTTAGTGTGTTATTGGAGAAGTCTC
>JAYVEP010000159.1:0-4297 GCA_043749225.1 Acidobacteriaceae bacterium | reverse complement strand
GTGCTGGTTGCGGCGGGGGTTTTGGGGTGCGTGATTCCGGCGCGGCGCGCGGCCCGGGTGGATCCGGTGGTGGCGTTGAGGTGTCAGTAGTCGGTTGTGGGAGGCGTCCAAATCATCGAAGCGTCTGATTCAATTACCGAATCAACTTGAGGTAGCAGTGATGGCCGCCACGGCCCTTTCACCGTAAGGGTCAGTCGGAAGGTCGGGCTCGGATCTTAAGAAGTCAATCAGCGTGAATTCAAGTCAGACCGTTTCAGCGATCCGCGTGCCTTGAAAAACGTCGACTCTATCGTTAGTTTGGAACGTCGACGCCATCTTTCTGAAGTTCGTCCACGATCAGCTGGACGATTTCATTGAGGTTCCTCAAGGCTTGCTCCGGCGTGGCACCCTGGGTGAGCGCACCAAGTCGGCGCATAGCCGGGCAGCATGCGTGGTATCCGCCCTCGTCCGGCTCGACGACGATTTTGAAGGTCCCGGTCCTTATGGTCTCCAGTTTAGGTGTAAGCCGCCAGGAGGTCAAACGCTCTTCAAGGCGTGATCGCTTCAACTGAACCGCTGGTTGCTAATCATGCAAATCCTTTCGGTGGAACTGTCAGAAAAGCGCGATATGTATGTTATAGTTTCCGCTCCCGAGGGAGCGGTGCTGGTTCAAGGCAACCTTTTGGAACCGGCTGGAATGGAGTTTCGGCTCGACGGGGTGGGATACTTCTCAACCTTGGAGACCTGAAATGATGGACCTCAAGGAGAAGCTGGTTCACTGTGAAGGAAGTGGCATTCACCGCTGCGGAACTCTTACGGTACGGTTGCGGCGCGATTTCCTCAAAGAGGAAGGCGTGTTGGAACGGAGCAATGCTGGATCACGAAAGCGCGATTAACCTCAACTGCTGATTCCTAAATCCGTTCTGGTTCTTGCCTGTGGTGCGAAAGGGAGAGAGGAGGTGCGCTTCGTTCCGGAGTGCAGCCTGAAGTGGCCTAAAGGGGCGCACCTTTCTCAGTGGAGGCGCGCACTGCGTCTTTTAGGCGAAACTGCAAGACTATTAACTTTCAGTCAGGCTAGCTACTGAAGGTCGTCGTCGATTTCCAAAGTACGGAGCCACCTGTTGGTTTGTTGAACGGGTAAACTGGTGTAAATGACTCGGCAAGAAGCCAAGACCCTCGCCGTGAAACTGCCCGAGACGATCAACACGTTTCGGCTGCCCAGTCTGGTGGTGTTAGGCACGCTTGGTTTGGGAATAGTTCCTTTGAGCATTCTTGCTGCGCTATCCGGGACCCTGTGGTCTTCCCTTAAGTGCGACGTTCCATTGTTGGCCGTTCCATCCGTTTGGCTCGGGGACCTAGTATTTCTCCCGCTTGTCAACGTTCGGATACTCCGTTTCTTTATGTACTTGAAATCGCGTCCAGCTGGTCTACCCAGCGCCTTTTGGCTGGTCGGCGCGGGCTTCTTTGCGTTGAGCTCATCGACCGTCGTGATGGGTTACTTACACTATTTATGGACGCAGGATGCGTACGTGGGATTCATTGATCCCGTGCCAGGGCATTTGGGCTTAGCTGGCTGGTGGCACCTTGGCTTCAGCATAGTCGAGTCTGCTGGGATCGTGGTGTTCCTTGGCTTGTGGCTTAGATCACGTCGACTGCCAGGAGCTGAGGCGTTTAGACATGGATTTACCGTTTGGGTGCCGTTTCTCGCATACAGCGCCCTGAGTGTTCTCGATTTCGTTGTTAGTCACAGGTTGATTCTCCCCCGCCATCCCGAGGTCGTCAGCGCATGGTGGACAAATTGGGAAGCCTTGATGATTCTTCCTTTCTCTTTGTCTGTCTATGTGATCGGGAACATTCTATCGGCACACGATGGATCGCGATTGACTAGGCGTGATAAGAAACCAGAAGTGCCCCGAGGGATGGAGGCGCATGCAGGGGTTGTGATGCCACACGGTCTAAAAACAAAGCTCACAGATCGTCCGATAACCAAGCGGGAGGAACTCTTGCTAAACCTTCACATTGCGGAATACTCGGCGCTAATGGCGCGAGCTACCAACTGGCTAACACTGGAGTCAGGTATCTGGCTGTTAATGGTTGGGTTTGTCGCGATCCTGCCCAATCTCTGGAATTCACTTCCCCAGCATCTTATTGTTTGGGGAAGTTTTGGCGTACTTCTAATCATGTTGTTTGTTTGGTCCAACATGACGTATGACCATTACACGAGTGTTCGGTATATCGAGCACGAGCTCCGATCATCAATCATCGGAGTAATAGGTCCAGCGAGATTTTGGCGATATGAAGCATTCATTGCACCGACTCGGCCCAAGAATCAGCCGTTCTGGTTTGAAGCTGCTCCTGCGTTCGGTAGTTTTGGAGTACTTGCTGCGCTCGCAGCCTATCGCTTCCCACGTCGACAACCTTGGGACTACATTGAGTTTGGAATCGACTTACTCTTATGGTGTTTTTATCTCTGGTTCACTCTCCGGATGGTCAAGGTCCGACAAGACCTCTATAAGATCGAAACCGACCTGGGTCCTGAGGACACCAACCCTGGCTCTGGAAAAGAGGCGCAAAAACCTTGAATCTCGGTGAAGCTTTGTTTGCGCCGGAACCCTTGACTCCCCAGAATCCCAAAATGCGCCTCGGGATCAACAGGCATTGAGCTATTCTCGTCGCAGATTTCGTAGAGCATAATAAATGCAAGGGGATTTGCTGCCCTAGTGCCTTCCACCCTTTGAAGCATAGATCGCAGACGACGGAAATATTGCTCCTGTTGTCTGTCCGCTCGGACAATTGGAAGGTTGGTAGCGTATCCTGTTTCCGCGATTGCCATTCGAGGCAGCTCGGGGTCAGATTTTCTGCATGACTCGGCCAAGGTCGCTTCAATCTCGCGCCAGGGATCTAGGATGGCGACAGACCATGTGCCCGGATAGAAATCAATTGCAACGACGTCAACTATTAATCTAAGCTCTCGGCGGTAGCGGCTAAGCTCCTGTCTCCAGCGAGGCAGCCCTGCGATGATATTCACACTCAGTTGGGCGTCTGGCAATAGTTTCCGAATCTCTGCGGCTCCCGATGCCAAGGTCTTCACAATTTGGGATCGATGGACGAACCGGAAGACGGGACTGTTGATCTCGTTCATCAGCTGATACGAGTTGCACATATCTCCAAACTTGGAGACAACAGTCTGAAGGTAGAGATTCCAAGCCTTCAAGACGTCCGCCGGTTTCATTCGCTCAATGACTCGAGGCGGATTGGATAGGACAACATGGGGAGTAAGTCCGTACCCCTTTGCCACTTTCAGATACGATCTATACCAGCTCACAGCGTCCGGGTCGATATCTACACCGTTGGGAAGAACGTCTTTCCAGCGGATGTCTAAACGCAGGTGACTAGCGCCGAGGGCTGCAATCTCGGCCAGGCAGGCGTTCGCAGCATGTGGTTCAAAACCGTGATACCAATGATGATAGGTGACTCCGCAGCGCGAACGATTGGGGGCGGCCGCAGCATTTCGTGGGGTGATCTCACTCCACGCGGCGAGCAAGGTGCCCAATTCCGGCGCATCAGTGTCGTTGATACGCTTGCGTAGACCTGCAGCCGCGAGAAACAAGACAACTTGCGGAACCCTCGCATAAATCAATAGCGCCACCAAGACAGCTGCGAACATCAGGGATACCCAAGAACCAAACATCCAATGTTGGAAAACCATCTTCGTTCATTATCGCCTGTTTCCATCGGCGAGCGGTTCGAGAAGCTTCCTCGTCCCGAAGCGATTTCCCCAACGTGCGTAGTGGCGTTCGGGTGACTCGGATTGACGCGTGCCCGAGTAATTTCGAGACAACTCCGAGCGGAACTCCCGGCTCAAGAAGTGAAACTGCAAACGTATCGCGAAAACGGTGCGGGTGTCAGCCTTCGATGCCTGCGGACTTGAACACGATGCCATTCCGGCGGCAGAACGTGACAGTTGCTTTCCACGTAGCGGTACTTCCGGAGAGTCGCCGTAGCAACACGGCGCTTGCACTCTCTGTAGAAGTGGGCGTACTACGATAATGGCTTTTCCATCACGAGCAGGGTTCCAGCCGGGGGATGGGCCATCCCTTTAAGTTGGCCTCGGCGCATTCCAAGATGCGATCTTCAGCCTCTTGCGAATGGCGACCCTTCAAGTCGCCTTGGACCCAAACGGGACAGGCCTTGCGGCGCTCATAAAAGCGTTTGAAGGTTTCGTGTTCCCATAGTCGATTCCAAGGTACAGCTAAGAACACACACCCGTCGGACAATTGCAAATTATCAAGGTAAGGCTGGCGGTGAGGGTGGGATT
>JAYVEP010000158.1:0-11031 GCA_043749225.1 Acidobacteriaceae bacterium | reverse complement strand
ATGTAAGATACGCGCGGGATTTCCGGGACACGCCAGAAAGTATTGGCCGTGTGCTGGTCGCCACACCGTCCGGGGCACAAGTACCGCTCGATTCGGTTGCCAGCATCTCATTCTCGCGCGGTCCGGCCATGATCCGAGATGAAGGCGGGCAGCTTACCGGATACGTCTTTATTGATCTGAAAACGAATGACTATGGCAGCTTCGTGAACCGAACTAACCAGTTGCTGACACGGGAGCTCAAGCTGCCCACTGGTTTTAGCTTTCAGTGGTCCGGGGAATACGAATTTCAGCTCCGGGCAAAAGAACGAATGAAGCTGATCCTGCCTCTGGTATTCCTAGTGATTTTCATGCTGCTGTATTTGGTGTTTCGTTCCGTCGCGGAAGCGGTCGTGCTCATTCTTCCGACCGTCTATGCCATGAGCGGTGGGCTCTTGCTCCAATGGCTGCTCGGCTACAACTTCAGCGTGGCCGTCTGGGTTGGGTACATTGCATTGTTTGGGATTGCTGTTGAAACGGGTGTCGTTATGGTCGTGTATCTACACGAGGCGCTGGATCGTCGTATTGGGACGGGCGTTCAACTTACAGAACACGATGTTGAGGAGGCTGCGATTGAAGGGGCAGTGCAACGCCTTCGTCCAAAACTAATGACCGTGACAGCGGTCCTCGCCAGCCTGGTGCCGATCCTTTGGGAAACGGGTATCGGCTCAGACGTAATGAAGCCAATTGCCGCACCCGTTGTAGGCGGAATGATTACCTCCACCATCCACGTACTGATCCTGGTGCCCGTATTTTTCGTAATGATGAAAGAGAGGGCGCTACGCAAGGGAACCTTGCGTTCCAGCGACGAATCGAATGAGCGGGTGTCAGACGGGTAAAGTCAAAACTGTCACTAGAAGTTCGGAAACAAGGGACCACACGCGGTAAGGCGCGGTCGTCTGTCGTACTCGACTGCAATTAACCACCCACGTCTGTGTCGGCGTCTTGGGGTGGGAGGAATAAAAGAAGCAATTGCCGGCGCGCTGCCAGGCTTGCCAATTCAGTCTGAACAGTTCGGACCTGTCCGGGAGCAGCACGATGGCTTGGCACGTCCCTCATGAGCTCTTTGTGCAATTCACGGACGAGGCGAACGCAGAGCGGAAGCTCTGAAGCCTTGAAATTCGGTATTCCAGGGCAAACACTTAGTTGCCAACTTCTCTCAAGTCTTCAGGACTGCGTTCCACGGCAATCCCTGCTTCGGCGGCGAGAAGCTCGCCGAGCATGGCCTGAGTTCTACTCGTCGGACGAAGGGCCGAATGAGATTTAGCTTATGCGGTTGAGCTGGACAGGCCCTTTGCCGCAGCTCGAATGTAGGCAGCATTGCACCCGCAGCATCCACCCACAAACTGAATGCCTTCCGAATGGGCTTGTGAGGCGAACTTTTCGAATGCGCTTCGATTGAGCTGAATCTCTTCCATGCTGTCGGGAAACTGCGGAAGTTTGGTAAAGCATGGCATGGCGTCCGTCGTGCGAAACATCGAAGGCTGTGCTGTAATTGGAACGCTGACAGCGCTCCGCATTTCGCGGAGAATCGACATCATGCGCTCAGGTTCCTGTTCGCAATTCGCGCCTACGGAATGCGCACCCGCTCCGACCATTGCCTTCGCGCATTCCGCTGGAGCGTGACCATCGGTACATTCAGTAAGCTTGGGGCGGAACGTCATAGTAGCAATGATGGGCAATCCGCTGGCACGCGCGCAGTCCAACGCAATCAGCATTTCTTCCAAATGGAAAAACGTTTCCATAATAAGAAAGTCGACACCTGCAGCATTCAACAAAACAATTTGCTCGTTGATTAGATCTCGAACATGTCCCGCGGCGGAAGGCCCTTCGCGTTCGAACAACTGGGTTCGCGAAACCGATCCGGCTACGTAAGCCTCTTCGCCAGCTATTTCGCGCGCAATCCGGACGGCAGCGGCGTTAATGGCTTCTGTTTGGTCACCAAATCCGGCTCGGTCCAGCTTTTCGCGAGTGCCGAAAAATGTTAACGCTTGCAGAACTTCTGATCCTGCATTCAGAAATTCGCGGTGCAATTCGCGAAGCGCATCCGGATGCTCGATCGCCACTTCAGGAGTAAACTGGCCGCTCCCTTTACCCGTTCCGACCTTTTCCTTCCCCGAACCGCTATCGACCCAGCCACGTCGTTCCAATTCGAGAAGATAGCCACCGTCACCCAATACAGGCATGGGTTGCTTGAGGCGTTCAAGGATACCTTCCTTCTTCATGAATGCGGACCCTTTCGTCACTTTGTGGGTTGTGAGAATACGATAGCCGCGGCTCCAACTACGCCAGCGTCGACATCCAGTTTAGCAGGCACAATGGGCAACGCGCGGGTGTTGTCAGCATAGATATGCTTACGGCATGCTTTCTGAAATGCACGCCAATAGATACCTCCAGCAAGTCCGAGACCGCCTCCGACAACGATGAGTTGCGGGTCGAGCACATTCACAAGAAACGCGACGTTCACGCCCAGTGCTTCGCCAGCGGAAGTTAGGACGTCGATGGCTACGCAGTCACCGCGGTGGGCTGCCTGGAAAACATCTTCCGCTGTACAGTTCGTCGACTTCGAACCCCTACGCGCTACACTTTTCCGCAGTCGCGCAAAGCGCGAGGCGATAGCCGGACCTGACGCAAACTCTTCCAACACAGGATGCAGATGTTTTCCGCAGTGCTGGCAAGTTGTACTCAGTGGCATGCTGGCAAAAACGATCGCATTTCCGTTGGCGCCTCGGAAGGGATTTCCGTCTTCTACCAGGCAGTAACTAATCCCGGTGCCGACCGTCACATAAATGAAGAGGCGGTGCTGTTGACCGGCGCCAAACACTGCCTCGGCCATCGCGGCAGCGCGTACATCGGATTCGACTTGAGCGGGAACAATCTTGGAAAGCTCGCGTTGCACTGGTGTTCCGCGCCACTTGATGGTTTGATCGCTGCTAACGTTTCCTTCGCAGTCAACGAGTTCTGGGACGCCAGCGCCGAGACCGTCAACAGTAATACCTTTGGCCTCTGCCCAAGTCTTCAGTTCCCGTGCGAGCGCTAGAGTGTCTTTCAGAACGGGCTTCCCGCCGCGCAACGGAAGCGTTGGAATCACTTTTTGATAAGCGATTTTTCCCGAAGGCCACAGGACGACGCCGCCTGCGATCTTGGTTCCTCCAATATCCAACCCAATGGCAGCGCGTTGTTTCTCGTCTTTCATATAGAAGTTACCATTACCCAGTTACTGCTCATCGGCCGGGCGCGTGTGATCGTGCAGGTGATGTCGCTCACCTTGTTCTTTTAGGCGAAGATCAAGCGGCGCAAAGCTGGACTGCACGGCAACTATCCTCTTCTCTTTCGCGGACTGCTCACAAGCTTCAATCACTTCGAGCAGGTGAACATCTTGTTCCAATGAATGCACGGGCGCGCGATTCTCTCGCAGCGAATGCACCATTTCCGCCAGACCGTCCGTCCACAGCCAGGTTGGGTCTACCGCTTCGTACTCTTCCCATCGAGCGGTACGATTTCTCCAAACTTCAAAGCCTTTGGGATCCCAGTCATCCCCTAACAGATTCGCGGTCCCTTCCGTTCCGTAAAACTCCAATGCTGGCCGGCGATACCGCTGGATGGCGTGACTGGACACCACGGAAGACAGCGCACCCCCTTGGTGCCGCAGGACAATGTGCGAAACATCAGAGCCTGGATTCAAAACCTTTTCGTCACTCACCGCGCGCTGGCGGATCGCAGTTCCTTCCAATGCTTGAACTTCAACGACTGGTCCGAGAACCGATGTAAGACTCTTGAGATTGTAGATTCCGATTTCCGCCAGCGGCCCGATACTGCCGTCGTGATACCAAGTGGCCCAAGTGAAACCAGCATTGCCGTAAAGCCCACGCGCCGTGTGAATAGCTCCGATTTCGCCGTCCCGAAGATGTCCCCAAAGTGCGCGAAATGTCGGAGCAAGCTGAATAAATGGCGCGCACAGCAGATGCAGCTTGAGTTTGCGGGAGAGATCCGCAAGCTCTCGCGCCTCGTTCGATGTTGCCGCTGCGGGCTTCTCAATAATTACATGCTTGCCGAATTCCAAAGCCCGACGAACAAAGCTGGCGTGAGTTTCGGGCGGCGTGATGATTAAGATGACATCGACATCCGCTGCTAAGACCGCACCAGGATCCGCAACGAGTTCGATACCGGGACGACGCGCCTGAAAATTCTCCCAAGTCTCACGACGTCGCGCGCACACGGGCCCGAACTGCGCCAGCCCGCGAGGAACCAGCCGATCCATGGCCTGGAAATACGCCCAGATCACATTGCCAGCGCCGATGATCCCAATCTTTACTGGCCTTGAGCCGACGGGCTTCACGCGCATTGCCCCTTGGTGCCTCGTGCATCGAGATTTTGCGCTTCGGGCGACGGCTCATAGGAAAGCATAGCGCCCGCCGTCACTGCCAAAGCAATCCCAAACCATTGCAGCGCAGTCGGTCTCTCCCCGAGAAATACCGTCGCCAACAAAACGGTAAACAACGGATACAGCGCGGTCAGCGGAATCGCGACGCTAGCTTTGGCGCCCTTCTCAAGGCAAGCAAATACCGCCCAATTTCCGAGGCCGTTAACGAGGCCGCCCAAAAGGCCCGCAATAATCGCGCGATTCGTCAACCCGGAGAGCGCGGAGAATCTCCACATGACGGGAACCATGACGAGAAATCCCACCGTCACCCAGATCACCATCGACTGGGCCGAGATGCGATTAGTGCCAAGCTTCATGGTTAGGCCGCACACTCCCCACAGAAAAATGGCGATGGTGGCGTAGAGCATCCAGTGCATCGAAAGGCCTCAGAGTGAAAGTATGAAGATTGCTGCCAGAGCCAATACGACTCCGCCCATCTGTACGCGGTTGAGTCGCTCCCGCAAAAAGATGACAGCCAGAACAACCGTTAGCAGCGGATACAACCCTGTGGCTGGCGTCACCACGGACACGTCTTCCGTTTTCAGCGCAGCGTAATAGCCCAGAATGCCGAGACCGGTCATGACCCCGGTGAGAACTCCGAATGAAACACCTTTCCAATCGCGATCCAGTTTCCAGCGCATTCGAAAAAGCATGGCAAGAGCCACCGGCACCATACCCAAGGAAAATAAGACTTGCAGCTGAAACGGACTCGCCGAAGCCGCGCCGATCTTGGCCAGGAATCCCCACAGACCCCAAAAAACAATGCAGAGCACCGCATATAGCACCCACATGGGAAATAGCCCTCGATTATTTGCCATCTTTAGCGGACCCTTTTTGGCCGAGCAAGCCGTGTTCGTCTTCGACAATGTAGGAACAGACGCGGAAGGTATCGCAGTCAACGCCGGAGGTTTCCGCCAAGCGCTCAGCCGCGAGCTGGATCGGCAACACGTCCAGAATGAATTGCCAGTTCGGATGAACTTCAGGAATTTCCAGCGCGAGATGCCCGGAACTCTTCGGCAACCTCTGTCCGATCAACATCACGGATGCGCCAAGCTTCTTCAGATCATCGGCAACGGCAAAATCCTGCGCACGCATTGCGGCGGAGTCGATCCAAATACAGAACCGCATGCCGGGCACAACCGTCTCCTGCGGTCCATGGCGAAAGCCGCTGGTGTTCATGGCGGTCGCAGGCGATTTCGCTCCTTCTTCCCAAAGCAATCTGGCTTGATAGCAACTTGCCTGACTTGGGCCGCGCGCCAGGAAATAGCAAGTCGCCTTGGGCGCGAGCCAGGATGAGTTGGTCAGTTGTTCCCGCCATAAATCTAAGCATTTTTCCGTCGAACCCAGCGCCCGCGAAAGCGATGCGCAAGAATCCTTAAAATCGCTGCCATCGAAAGTTGCCAGCGCCGCGGCTGCGACCGCTAGCGTCGAATAGGTATTCACGGAAATGGCGTAATCGAGCGGAGCCGGAATCACGATTGCCACCGCGGATTCCTTGGCCAGCGGACTATCCGGAGAGTTCGTAATACCGATCAGCGAAGCGCCACTCTCGCGAATCTTTGCAATCAGCTGAACAATCTCGATGCTGCGGCCGGTGCGCGAGATCGCAATCACGACCGAGCCGCGCGGAATCGCGTTGAAATGCATAAGTTCGCCAGCTTCCACCAGAAATACCGGACGCCCCCGCTGACTGAAGAGAGCTCCCGCGCCCAGGGCCACATTCCAACTAGCGCCGATGCCGGTCAGAAAAACATTTTGCGATTCCCGCACCAGGGACGCAGCCTTGCCCAACGCGCTTCCCTCTCCGGTAAGGCCCACGATGGCTCGCTGAAGCTCAGCTGGCTGGCGATATATGTCTTGCAGAAAGTGAGTCGTCGCGGGCATCTGTTAATCGTTCCGCCAGGTTGGCCGGCTTGATCTGAGGACTATTTCTTGGCCGACACGGTTGGCAGGAAACAGAATCTTACACCAGGAACACGTCACTAAAACGTATCAGAAGATGAGAAAAGCGTCTCACCCTTCGCTTTAATCTCAACATCCACAAGGTATTTCCGCGCTGCTTCAAAATTGATGGCAATGCCGAGACCCGGCTCCGCTGGCGGGAAAACGAGCCCCTCGGCATCGCGATCAAGGTGGTTCAATGTAAGTTCGCGAGCCAGCGGCTTGGGTGCGAATGGATACTCGCAAATTTCGTGCTGACTCAAACCTGCGTACGGTTGCAGAGAAGCGCTCAGCGCAAGATGCGACGTAAACGTATGGTTAACGAAAGTCACCCCATGGGTGTCCGCATAGTCAGCGGCTCGCTTGGCAGGACCAATGCCACCAATACGGCCACAGTCGATCTGGATATACCCTACGCGGCCATAGTCAATTAGATGTTGCGCCATGTAGAAATTGTGCGCGCCCTCTCCACCCGCAAGTTTGATCTTGCTGCGCTTCGCCAACTGACCGTAAGCTTCAAGCGCGCTGGTGTGAAAAGGTTCTTCAAGCCATGTGGCTCCAGCATTTTCCAGAGCAGGCAGGCGACTTGCACCGGCGTCCACGTCATCGCCAAATATCTGTCCCGCGTCAATTAGAAGAATCGCATCCGGCCCTAGTCCTTCGCGTGCAGCGACGAACTGATCGACATCATCCTGTAGGCTGCCTTTGCCGATCGGCCCCCAGCCAAACTTCACGGCGCGGAATCCAGTGGTTCGGGCATTGACGGCAAACTGACGCGTCTCTTCCGGTGTGTTACCAAACAACTGCGAAGCATACGGAATCTTGGGATATGCCTTGTCGTACCCGAGAAGCCGCCACACGGGCTCGCTGCGCGCTTTCCCCAGCAGATCCCACAGCGCGATTTCGATTCCCGACCACGTATGAGGAGCCTGCAGAAGATCCATGCTGTCGAGTTCGATCTGCGCCGCGATGCGAGCGATATCGCTAGGATCATCGAGAGTCTGACCCAGCACCGACGCCCCCACCGGACGGCACGCGCCGTGCGACATAGGACAAACAAAAGCTGCGATGGAGACCAGTGGTGAAGCCTCGCACTCTCCCCAGCCAACATGGTTTCCGCCTGCAACCCGCACCAGCAGGGCATCCTGGCTGCCATCGCCCTCGGTCGTCACCTCCGGCATGGAGAGGTAGAAGAAATCGACGGACTCAATTTTCATGAAGCAACCGGGCGGCGAAACTCGTGCAATCTGTCTTGCTCTTCTGTCGCGACAGGAGCCAAATTCGCATATCGCGAAGGATCGCTGGCGTATTCACGTGGAGTGCAATGCATGTACTTCTTAAACACCGAAGCAAAATAAGCCGGACTGCAGAAGCCACAACGCTCTGCAACCTCTGCGACATTCAATCGCGGATCGAGTAATGTTCGTTTCGCCAAGTTCACTCGTTGCTGAACCAGGAAGTTCTCCAGCGTCATTCCCGTCGTGCGTCGAAAAACGCGACTCAGGTGTCCCGACGAAAGATGCAGCGCCGCAGACAGATCTTGTATACGAACGCTTGCGGCGCCGTGCTCCTCGACATACTGCGAGACGGCGCGCACAATCTTGTGCTCCCGCTGGCTGTAGATCGACGCAATGTGGCTGGAGAGGAACTCCACGAATCGGCGAAAAGCCTCGCCCGCGCTGAACGGAGTCGGTGCACGCAAAATTCCGGTGCCGGCCTGCTCCTTGGCAGCGTTGACACGTTGCGTATCTCCACCAGCGGAAATAACTTCCAGCGCAACATGTTCCACCGCCCAGGTCAAAGTCGCCGGAAATTGCTGCGAGCGTGCGGCGGAACGATCCGTGGGTAATGCTTGCGCTAAGAATTCCCGCGCAGCTGCAGCCGACCCTTCATCCTTCAAAATCGCCCGCATTAGACGACCGAGCGATTCGACGGGCTGGCTTACTTGCGGCGATGAATCCTGCGAAAACACAACGTCGCCTCCCCCGGAAGCCAACGCCGCAGCGGCCTCTTGGTAAGCCTGAATCAGCTCCACTGGTTGACGACTTCCTCGGTCAATTCCAACTCGCGCAGGCTCGGCCCACTGCGCACGTACTGCCGCAAGAATCGATTCCGCCATTTCTTGTAACGAAATACGCTCGTGACTTCGATTGCGCACTTCTAACGAAGTAAGAATGCAGATTTCGCCCGGCCTTAGAACCATCGCCAGAGTATTCGGCCATTGCTGACATAGGTCTTCCACGGTATGCGACAGGCGATTCAGCGTCAGTTGATGGGCAAGGTGTGCGTGATCGCCGGGATTGTCGGCACTCGGCGCAACCTGCAACACAAGAACGCGATCTGGCACGCGCTGTAGACCCGCGCGTTTGACCAAATCGTGAAGCTCTTCCTGGTCTTCGATTTCGCCGGAAAGCAGGAGGGCCGCAAGCTCTTTACGATCCAGCGCCAGCTGGCGGTCGTGATTTCGCTGGGTTTCTGCAATGATCTGCAAACGCTTCCACGAGTTTGCAATGTAGCGTGCGAACAGTTCGAGGATCGTTACCATGTCGGCGACTTGCGCCTGGGTCACAACTGGAACGTTATAGTAAGCCGCTTCCAGCGCCGCAAAGTTGATATGCGGCTGGCTCGCCAACGTCTCCGTCACAACACGAAAACCAGCGGGCGTCGGCGGCCCGGTCAAGACTTGTCCTGAAAACAGCGTACCGAGATACTGCCCGTCGGAAATTACGGGCACCGCAATATCCGTCAACCCTACATAACAGGAGTAGGCTTGGCTGCATCCGGTCGCACGACAGCGCTTTTGCGCTGGTATATCCGATGTAGCACAGGTCTCCTCCTCATGCGCGCCGAAGCCATGCACCAGATCGCAAAAGAGTGTGCTCGGTGAGCTTCGATTCGTCACAGCCCCCGTGGGCTGTAGCTGCACCAAAGCGTCTCCGGTACCAATACGGTTCTTGAATTTGGGCTTCGCCGGATCAAGATCTTCATTCCACATCAGCTCGACGTTGCGGATCGGCCCCGCGTTGTTGACCAACAAGAGGAAATGCTTGAAAAGTTCCAGATCCTTCTGAAATTCCTGCTTCAGTGCGCCGCTCAGAGTGGTTGTCAGTTTCTTCACAAATTTCCTCCGTCCGCAAGGAATCCAGATTTTAGTACGGGAAATTCAAAAGGAGAAGCATAAAACGGCAGAAGCCATCGCTTAATAGGCTTTGTGTTGATTAAACGCCTCAGGAGTGTGCGCGAACGGTAAGTCCGCCGTCGACTAGCATATCCGTGCCTGTAATAAACGAGGAGTTCTCGGCCACCAGAAAAAGCGCTGCGTCCGCCACGTCAGAGGGCATGCCGCGCCTCCCCAGAGGGTGCAGATCCGTCGTCTGGGCCGCCAAGGCCTCCGGGTTGGGCGAATGGCGCAGATATTCGTCCCAGAGGCGTGTATCGATGTATCCGGGGCGAATCACGTTTACTCGAATTCCCTTCGGCGCCAGCTCCAGCGCCAGGTTTCGCGTAAGAGCAACCAGCCCGGCCTTCGAACACGCATACGCGACCGAGCCCGGAAAAGCGTGCGTGGCATGAACCGAACTGATGTTGACAATCGCACCACCGCTGGCGGGAAACAGCGGTAGCGCAGCCTGCGTCAGCGCGAAGGCTCCGCGCAGATTGATCCCAAGAACCAGGTCCCAATCCTCAAGCGTAGTTTCGGCAAAGGGCTTCCCAATTTCCACCCCGGCGTTGTTGATCAGAATATCAATGCGTCCATGGCGTTCGCGAATCTTCTGCACGGCCGTTTGAATCTGGTCCACGCGCAGAAGATCCGTCGCGAGAAACTCCGCCGACAGCGGGGGATCGTCGCCGGAAATTTCCTTAGCAGCAGCGATGCCAGCCGCCACGTCGCGGTCCAGCAGAATGACCTGAGCGCCTTCCCAGTGGAAGCGTCCTGCGATGGCTTTGCCAATGCCGTGCGCCGCCCCGCTAATAACCGCTATACGATTCTTGAGAGCTTGCGGCCTTGTGCCATTGAGGTTCATGCAGGTCCCTTATTGGCGGTCGAGATGCCCGCAGACATCGATGCGTGATTCTCTCCAGAAACTTCCTCCAGAAAGATTATTTCGGAACTGTTGGACTCGGAAAGCCGGACGCGCAAACCTGTCTGCATCAACTGCGAACCGCTGACCGTCGAATCCGGTGACGAGTGATCATGGAACCGCACTCGATAGCGCGCCTTGGGCTGCAGGCCTTGCAGCGCAAACGTATGTTCGCCTTCCGCCGCGACGCTGCCGCGAAACGCATAGACCACGCCGCTATGCCGTTGCGGATCGAAATACTCCATGCCATCCCAGCGCACGCCATCTGGCCGCTCTGAAATGTGATAAAGATGCGCATCGCGAATAAAAGGACGCAACTCCGTCTTGTACAGACGGATCTCTTCTTTGGCCGCAGCATGCTGTTCCGCGTTCCAAGATGTGGTATCAAGCATGATCGTGAACCAGCCCATCATTCCGCTACGCAACATGTAGCGGAACTTCTGGATATTAGGAGTTGGCCACCGCTCCACGTAGTCCTCCAGCATGGCGGCAGGAAGAACAAAGCTGGTGTCGTAAAACGCCCGCCGGTTCGAAAGCGGATCGTAGGTG
>JAYVEP010000157.1:0-4312 GCA_043749225.1 Acidobacteriaceae bacterium | reverse complement strand
ACTTTGAAATAAGAAGTGAAGAGCTTCTTGAGCCAAGGCTTGAATCGAGCACGCATGGACAAGTCGCCGAGCCGCTTAATAGCTTCCGCCTGGGTGGGGTAAGGATGAATCGTGGAGGCAAATGCCGAAATCGGAATGTTCCTTGTCATCGCCAGCACGAATTCTCCGATGCTCTCTCCCGCGTGTTCTCCAACCAGCGTTGCCCCAAGGATGCGTCCAGTCTTTTTGTCCGCGTGAACGCGAGCGAAGCCTTGCGTGGCGCCGTCGAGCACCGCACGGTCCACATCCGCCAAATTCGTAGTGTACGTCACGACTTGATGGTCAGCCTGTCGAGCTTCGTTTTCGTAAAGGCCAACGTGGGCCACTTCGGGGTCCGTAAATGTACACCAGGGCATGACCAGGGCGCTGGCCTTGCCCCGCCCGAAGAAGAAAGCGTTCCGCAAAACCAGCCGCGCCATGGCGTCGGCAGCGTGAGTGAACTTGAAGCGCGAGCAGATGTCCCCTGCGGCGTAGATGCGAGGGTTGGTGGTGCGCAGCCGATCGTCTACGTTCACTCCATGGTTGTCGTAGGCAACGCCCGCAACTTCCAGATTCAATCCCTCGACATTGGGAGCACGGCCGATTGCCGTCAGAACTTCGTCACCCGCCACGTGTTCTTCTTTCCCGTTCTGCTCGAAGACCACGAATCGTTTGCCATCTGCGATTTCAACTTTGACGATCCGCGCTCCGAGCACCACTCGGATGCCTTCGCTTTCGAACTGGTTCTGCACAATAGCAGCAGCGTCCGGGTCTTCCCGCGGAAGAATACGGGCACCGTCTGTCAGTATACAAACCTCGCTCCCTAGGCGGCGGAAAGCCTGGGCCATCTCGCACCCTATGGGGCCAGCGCCAATCACGCAGAGCCGCGGCGGCAGCTTGGTCAGAGAGAACACGGTTTCGTTGGTTAGGAATCCTGCCTGGGCAAGCCCGGGAATCCGCGGCTCGGCCGCGCGAGCACCCGTTGCTATGACTGCGCGCGAAAACTCGAGTTGTTGACCGGCAACGGCAACCGAACTCCGGCCCACGAAACGTGCTTCGCCCAGAAAAACGTCAATCCCCAAGTCACGGAACCGTTTCGTGGAGTCATGTTCGGATATCTCAGCACGCAGCCGACGCATGCGTCCCATGGCCTCAGCGAAGTTGACCTGGAAACCTCCAGGAACATGCACCCCATAGTCCGAAGCCTCGCGTACAGCTTGTGCCGCGCGCGCAGCACGGATGATGGCCTTCGACGGCACGCAGCCGTAGTTCAGACAGTCGCCACCGAGCAGATGCCGTTCGACAAGCGCCACCTTGGCGCCCAGTGCGGCTGCGCCTGCGGCGGTGACGAGTCCAGCTGTGCCCGCGCCAAGCACGACTAGGTTGTATTTCCCTTGCGATTGGGGGTTAACCCAATTGGCTGGATGGACGTTGTCCACCAAAGCGCGATTGTGGGCATCGTCGGGTTGAACAAGATGGGGGGAAGAATTCATGACCTAACTCCAGGAGCATCGGATGCTGTGGGCACCAACGGTTGCTGAAGCGAGCGGTCTAACGCTTGCCGTGCCGTGCGGGTTACGAGAGCCACAACCAGCACTGTCGCAGCGAGTCCGCCCCAGAAGAGAACGTGTTGCCACGGCCCACCCGCCGCTTTCCCACCAGCCAACGCGGCGGCGCTAGCCACCGAGGATCCGAAATACACATACAAAAAAGTTCCTGGCAACATTCCAAGAAACGAAGCCAGGACAAAGTCGCGAAGCCGAACTCGCGTCAGACCCAGGGCATAGTTGAGCAGTGTAAAGGGAAAGATGGGCGACAGGCGCAGCAGGAAGACCACCTTGAATCCGTTCTGCCCGACTGCGGCATCGACAGCGGCAAAGCGAGGATTCTGTTCAATCCGGTGTTTGATTCGTTCGCGCGCGACCGAGCGCCCGAGCAAGAAGGCTAGTGTGGAAGCCAGCACGCTAACAGGAGAAACGAGAAGCGTGCCCCAGAGTGGCCCGTAGAGAAACCCAGCGGCTAAAGTTAACAGCGACGCTGGGAAAAGCGTGATGGTCGCCGCGATATAGACGAAGGCATACGCGACCACTCCGATGGGTCCCAAAGCGTGAACCCATTCCACCAGCGATAGCGTCCAGTGGCGTAAGGGAAGTAGCGCTGCCGCAGTCGCCAATGTCACCACCGCCGCAACCGCAATTCCGAACTTTACTGATTGTGACATGTCATTCTCAATGGCTCAGTCGAGGCGAGCCGTATGTACTGGATTGCCAGCAGCGCCGCCGCAGGAGTGTGGCACGAGTGATGCTATCGTACCTGCTATGGATGATGCGTGGCGCGAGGGTGGGTTACATAAGAGATGTTTTTAGCCGACAACAGTCCCTGCGGCCTCAAGCCTGAACCCGGCCATTCAAGAGGATGTTTCGGTGCGGTATCAGTTCTAGGCCATCTCGGTAGTTTTTGGCTCAGACCCGCGTGCTGATATTTCCGCCTCGGCACGCAGCCAGTCCTCGTCCGCGTGGCCGTCTTCTCTCTTGCATTCTTCATAGAGTTCGTAGGCGTGAACTCGGATCAATTCCAACTGGTCTGCGTCCTGCGAATCTCGCACGGTCAATTGGGGCTCCGGAATATTCTTGTTGTGCTCCTTCAGCTTCGTCATTGGTCTCCTTTTGTTTCTCGCTAGCACTGACGCGTCGCTGGCGGAGTTGCGTTCATCGTCTGTGATTCAGACGGCCCGTCCAAGCTCCACTGCAACCCGAAAATGCGCGCGCGAGGTGGCGTGAGAAATGCGGCGAACCAGTTCAAACCTGCGCTTCTGGCCCGCCGCTGCTTGGGTGACCGGCCCGATCAGAACCGGAAGACGATACCTGCGGAAGGCTGCGCGGTGTGAGTCACTTTATTCGTACTCAGAGACTCGACCTCGAAGTCTGGAGTGCCACACATATGTTCACCAGCTTCTTCGGATCTGCGCGGTTGCCATGAAGAATCGCATTCGCCAGCGCTTCCTGAAGAACGAGTTCGATGCTGTCGGTGTCGTCCCAGCAAGGGCTTTGTGCGATTAGACCCATGATTTTGGATACGGTTTCATCAATTACGTCGATACGGACGGAATTGACACTTCCAGCTTGACCACAAGATTGTCTATTTCGAATTCGCAACGGGATGGGTTTTCATCCGACTCGGACATGCCTGCCTCCCTGGGACGTTCGATTCAATAAGGAAGTTTCTCGGAACACGAGGAGGTTTCGACGTTGGCGGCGTTTTACGACCCGGGCATTTCGAACTCATTCGGGCCGTTGTAACCCGAATACCGGTTCCGCATTTACCACCTAGAGCTTCCGGTCAACAACCGAGGGAATCAGTCGGGATGAGTAATGCCAATGAGTTCCTGGTCCAGTACGGATATATGCTGGTGCCCGCCTGGGTGTTTGCGGAGCAGATCGGGCTAACTCTGCCTGCCGCTCCCGTGCTGTTAGCCGCTGGCAGTCGTCGCCGCTGGGTTGGCGCAGTATTTGGACCTGCCATCGGAATCGGCTTCATGCTCAGTCCTGTGGTCACATCTTTTGGAGTCGGTTACTTCGGTCTCCAATATTCTCCCGGTTTTCCCGTGACGGTGTTGCTGGCGCACCTGGCTTTTGGCGAAGCATTGGGTTTCCTGGCTGCGCGTTTTTCAAGGTCGCAGCCCAGCGTTTTGTTGTCGCAACTATCGCCGGCCTGTTGTGGTTTCCAGCAAACTGAGGTAGGGTCTCCCTGCCACGGCAGTTTGAGCTACAGATGTCCGGATCTTGGCCTGCGTTTGTACAGGCCTACAATTCAGGAGGCGGAAGCGACAAATGGAGAAACAGCACATCAGCGGCGGGAAGGCCCTCTACCCAGCGGAGCCTGCGAAGCGAAAGAGTGTTCTCTTTCGGCAAGTCAGCTATTCATTGGCGATCTTGCTCGCCGTCTGCTCGGGGTTCGTCCTGTCTTCCAGCACGGGCCAAAATACTCCCGCTGTGGGCAGCGAAGCCGGAGTGCCTAGCGATAGCTTTGAGCACGGTGCGTGGGAGGCTCTGCTCCAGGCTCATGTTAGCGAAAACGGTTGGGTTGATTACGACGCGTTAGCTAAGGATCGCGCGGCTCTCGATGCTTATCTGGAACAACTTTCCAAAGCCAAGGTTCAATCTTGGTCAGACCGAAAACAGCAGTTGGCTTTCTGGATCAACACGTACAACGCGTTTGCGGTCGCTTCGGCGCTCGACCATGTCAACAGCAAGGCAGTGGGTGTTAAAGAAGTTCCGGGCTTCTTCGACCTCCA
>JAYVEP010000156.1:0-30016 GCA_043749225.1 Acidobacteriaceae bacterium | reverse complement strand
AATTTGCAGCGCGCGCTGCATGACTTGGGAGTGCTCGGCCGGGTTACTAAGAGGTCTTCCTTTTACGAAACGGAGCCGGTGGAATTCACTGTGCAGCCGTGGTTTCTGAACTGTGCCGTGGAATTAGAGACTCTTTGCGAGCCGCTGGAGTTGCTAGCGGGAATTCTGGAGATCGAGCGCAGCTTGGGAAGGATTCGCGATGAGTCGTCGCCGAAAGGCCCTCGAATACTCGACATCGACATCCTCCTGTTCGGAGAGAATGTACTGGAACTGCCGGAGTTGACGATTCCGCATCCTGCAATGCATCTGCGGAGGTTCGTGCTGGAGCCGCTGGCGGAGATTGCGGCGGAAGTAAGGCACCCGGCCCTGCATCGCACCGTGCGCGAGTTGCTGGAGAGGCTGCCCGAGGGGCAGGGTGTGCGGAGGCAGTGATCCAAATAAGGTCGGCAAGCCCGAACTCTTTGGTCGAGCGCAAGGTTTCTAGCTGGTCGAAACTTGAGAAATTGAGGAATCTTGAGGATGGGTTTTGAGCCACTGGCGGACGCGCATATGGCGCTGGGATTTACAAAGTTTTGGTTCGACTGGGATTGGGCGGGGGCTGAAAAATAAATGAAGTATGCCCTTGAGTTGAGTACGCATAGCGGGGAGCATCTAAAGGCGGGCGCTGATTTTACGAAGGCGCGAGAACTTTCAGGCGGCAACAGCGAGGCAATTTCCATGACCGGGTACGCTTGGGCGCTGGAAGGTGAGGCGGTTCATGCACGCAACGTGATTGAGGAATTGGAGCAGCTGTCGACGCAGCGGCATGTTCCCGCGAACAGCATGGCCGTAGTCTATTCTGCGTTGGGCGAAAACGACCAGGCCTTCGACTGGCTGGAGAAAGCCTATCGCGAACGCGACGTGCGGTTAACGTTCTTGAAGACCGATCCGAAGTGGGACTTACTGCGAACGGACGCGCGGTTTGCGGAGATTCTGAAACGCGTCGGGTTTGGGTAAAAGGCTGCTGCGGCCTGAAGTGTGCGGATGAGGGGCTGACTCTCTGCGGCAAGCTATAATTGCCCACCGATGGCCCTGACTTCCGGTACAAAACTTGGACCTTACGAAATCGTCTCTCCTGCAGGTGCGGGCGGCATGGGCGAAGTCTACCGTGCCCTTGATACACGTCTGAATCGCACCGTCGCCATCAAAATTTTGCCTTCGCATCTTTCGGAAGATGCGGACGCTAAGCAGCGGTTTGATCGCGAGGCGTACGCGATTTCTTCCCTGAACCATCCCAATATCTGCACGCTTTACGACGTCGGTCATCAGGACGGAGTCGACTATCTCGTGATGGAGTTTCTGGAGGGCCAGCCGCTCGCCGAGCGGCTGCTGAAAGGTCCGCTGCCTGTCGAGCAAGTTTTGAAGTACGGGCGCGAAATTTGTGAGGGGCTGGAGAAGGCGCATAAGAGTGGAGTGATCCATCGCGATCTGAAGCCCGGCAACATCATGCTGACGAAGACGGGCGCGAAGCTGATGGATTTTGGCTTGGCCAAGGCGGCGCCAGTCGGAGGCCCGCCATCGTCCAGCTTGACTGCGACCATGAACCTTCCGGAAAGCGCGCCTCCCTTAACTGCGAAGGGGACGGTTGTTGGCACGTTTCAATATATGTCTCCGGAGCAGGTCGAGGGTCATGAAGCCGATGCCCGCAGCGATATTTTCTCGCTGGGCGCTGTGCTGTATGAGATGGCGTCCGGCAAGCGAGCGTTTGAGGGCAAGACGACCGCCAGTATTATCGCGGCAGTTCTAGCGGCGGAACCTAAACCGATTTCCGAGATTCAGCCCATGACACCGCCCGCGCTGGAGCGCGTGGTGAAGACGTGTCTGGCCAAGGATGCGGATGAACGCTTTCAGACGGTTCACGATCTGAATATGCAGTTGCGGTGGATCGCCGAAGGGGGAGTGCCGACCTCGCAGATTGGCGTTGTTCCGTTTCGAAAACGAAACCGCATCGTCCCATGGGCCTTGGCTGGAGCGGGGATTGTTACGGCGGTCGCATTCGCGGCACTCTATTTTTTCCACCCCACCGCGCCCCAATCTCCGATTCGTAGTTTTATTCCGGCACCCGACAATGCGGCCTTCCTGTTTCTTGGGGATCAGGCGGGGCCGCTTGTGATCTCGCCAGACGGGCGAAATCTTGCCTTCGTAGCGACCACCGGAAAAGATGCCCCGAAAATTTATGTCCGGCCACTGGATTCGCTCAATGCAGTTGTGCTGGCAGGGACGGAAAGCGCGCAGTCTCCGTTCTGGTCTTCCGATGGGCGGAAGATTGGGTTTTTTGCCAATGGCAAATTAAAGTCGGTTGAGACCGAAGGCGGAGGCGTCACACAGATTTGCGATGCGCCGTCTGGGCGCGGCGGGAGCTGGGGCAAGGACGGGACGATTATTTTTGCACCGGGATTTCGCGGAGTCCTGCAGCGCGTGCCGGGTGCGGGCGGGACGCCGGTGCCTGTCACTCATCTGGATGAGTCGAAACACACCTCGCACCGCTGGCCATTCTTCTTGCCGGATGGCAAACATTTTCTTTATCTGGCCATCAACCACCAGTCTGCTGACGGTCAGAACGACATGGTCTACTTTGCGTCGCTGGACGGCAAAGAGAACGCACCGATTTTGCATTCCGCCACCAATGCGCAGTACGCCTCAGGGTCTCTTTTGTATGTGAAGGGCGGCGTACTGGCAGCGCAACCGTTTGACCCAGACAGCGGAAAGCTGAGTGGAGCCCCGCAGGCCATCGAGCATGGTGTGGCCGAGGACAGCATCACATGGCGCGCCGTTTTCAGCGTTTCCGACAATGGTTTGCTGGCGTTTTCCGGTGGCTCACAGACGCAGACGCAACTGGCCTGGTTCGACCGCGCGGGCAAACAGTTGGGTGTGGTGGGAGAGAAATTCGACGGATTGTCGAATGGTTTGGCGGGCCTGCGCATTTCGCCCGATGGTGAGAAGGCGGCGCTCGCGATTTCCGGTGGCGTCGGCGATATCTGGGTAATGGACCTCCTGAGGGGGGTGCGCTCCCGCCTGACCTTCGGTCCGGTCGGCAACAGTGCGCCGGTGTGGTCCCCGGATGGCAAATGGGTCGCGTACACCACCCTCACCGCGGCTGGAAGCATGTTGTGCCGAAGACCCTCCGCCGGCGGACCAGAAGAAATTCTCCTTCGGATCGAGGGTAAGTTCCTCGTGCCGAGCGACTGGTCGCGCGATGGCGAATACCTGCTTGTTGAGGAAGGAGCTCCCGGCAGCCAGCAGGAAATCCTGGCAATGCCTCTCGCGGGGGACCGCAAGCCCTTTGTGTTTGTTCCACGAGGAAATTTCTTCATTTACAAAGCAAGGTTTTCTCCCGATGGGCACTGGGTCGCATACCAGTCTACTGAGTCGGGAAGGTCGGAGATTTACGCCATTCCGTTTCCAAGCGGGCAAGGGAAGTGGCAGGTCTCCACGGCCGGAGGCTTGGGAGCAGGCTGGCGGAGAGACGGCCAGGAAATTCTCTATCTCACCATTGATCGCATTTTGACCGCCGTGCCAGTGAGGGAAAGCGAAAGTCAGATTCACATGGGTCAGGCGCAGCCTCTGTTCCGCTTGCCCGGCAGTGCGGGCGACGTAACGGCGGATGGAAAAAGGTTCCTAATCAATTTAGCGGGCGACCAGGACATCAAGCCGATTACGCTGGTGACGAACTGGGCAGCGAGGCTGAAGAAGTAAGTCGTGTGCCAGAGGAGCTGCTCCGCCGGATTTTGATCTTGCTAGCTCCCGCTAAAAGTCAAAGGCTCAACGGAGCAAGCTCCGTTGCCACACGAGCTCATGGAGCAAGCGCGAAGACTCATGGAACAATAATCTGGCTGGTCTGTTCTTCTTTCGCAGCCTTATCCGGGAACTGTTGGAACAGGAATTCAACAAACGCGCGCGACTTGGGACGTCCGTTGGTGCGGGTGTGTGCCATTCTTGTCATGAAGACGATTCCCTTCAGGATATGGGAATCGCGCAGGGCGACGTGGCCTCGGTTTTTCTGTTCTACTTCGCGATACTCAGCCAGCATGGTTTTGATTTCATGGATCACCGCCTGCTGGGGCGGGTTGATTGCACCTGCATCGTAGTGCAGCCCAGATTGGACTAGCGTTTCGTAGGTTTTGCCCAAAGAAACCAACGCAGCCATCAGATCGCTGTCGCGGAGGTTGCGGTCGGCGCGGGCGCTTTTCGCCAAGGCAAAGCTGATGCCTAACAGCAGATTCTCTTGCTGGTAGAGAAACGCCTCTTCGATGTTCACGTTTGGGAACAGAGATTCACGGTCCAGTTCGGTCATCTCGCGGTCGTGCCGCGGGCGCTGGTTCTCGTGTTCGCGAGCTTGTTGCAGGTAGACGCAATCGCTGGGACAGTCGAGGGTGACTTCGCGCTGTTCGCCGCAACATTGTGGGCAGATGCGGCCGTGAATGGCGGGGCAAAAGCGTTTTTCTTTACGGGTTTCGCAGAGGCTGCAGGGCACGGATTTAGTCTCTCACGAAGAATGTTGAGATGATCGTCGCGACATTCCAAAGGGGTTTGAATTTCGCCTAAGAGCGCGCTCAGGCGAGGCGCCTGAGGCTACGTAACTTCGGGTGGCATCGCGGCCCGATGCTTCCCAAAGTGCGGTTTGGAGCGGTTTTGGAGGGCTGAAATCGTCGAAACCCGCGCTGGATTTGTCTATTTTGGCACTCCCTGTACAAAATATATGAAAAATGCCCGGAAAACGCTGTTTTTCCACAGCGAATTGCGCTAGTATTCGCCACAGCATAGCAATGTGCGACTTAGACTTTTGAAGGAGGATTCATGGCTGTAGGTATGACCAAGAGCCAACTTATCCGTCATCTGGCGGAGAAACTCGAAACCAACAACAAGACCGTGGCTGCGTTTATGGAAGCCCTCACCGATACCGCGGTAAAAGAGGCTAAAAAGAGCGGCCTGTTTGTGCTGCCCGGACTGGGCCGCCTGAAGAAGGTGCACCGCAAGGCTCGCATGGGCCGCAATCCACAGACCGGCGAAGCGATCAAGATCGCGGCGAAGACCACCGCGAAGTTCTATCTCGCCAAGGCCGCCAAGGATGCGATTGCTCCCAAGAAGGCTTAGTTAGATTGAGGAACTGAACACAGAAAAGGGCCGGATTTCGGCCCTTTTTCTATTGTGTTGACGAATTCGGGTTGGCAGATGACTAGCGGCGGGCGCGGGATTTACTGCTCAGGCGCCGAAACGTGTTCGTGCACAATCAACCACTTGCCGCTGGCATCCCGCTCGAAAATTGCGGTCCAGCGGAAGGTGGCCATGGCATACTTCCCTGCATTGGTGGTGGATTCTTCTTTGAGCGTTGCTGAGCACCAGGCGGTATTTTCCATGGTGTGGATTTTGGCGTCGTCGCTGACGGTTAACTTCAGCGATTTTAGATCCTTGAAGTACGATTGCACGCCAGCTTCGTATTCCTGCCAGTTGTCGTATTTCACGGGCGCGACATCGAAAAAAGTATGATCGGGAGCTTGGTTATAGAATCCTGCCACGTTGGCAGTTTTCATGGTGCTCCAGCCGTCCCAGATTTTCTGCAGGTAAGCGGCGTCTGGACCACCGCCTGCGGACCTATGGGTGGGCGCTTTGTGTCCTTTTGTGTGGTCGGCGGCAAAAACGGAAAGACTAAGGGCGAATACGGCGAACAGGGCTAGGGACATGCGTTTCATGGAATCCTCCGGGTATCGGGAATGGATTTTCGCATAGGATGTGGAAAGAAACAATGGGCTTGCGAGCACTAGGACGCGATCCCCGCGCCTAAGAGCTGGCGAGCAGGAATGGTCGCCCTGCCGTGCCCTACGCGAGATTGGTTTGACCTAAGCCTCCGCCGCCAGCTATACTCACAGAGTTTGCCTGTACTTAGGGCTCCTTTCTGGAGTTCGCCCGCTCGGTTAACGGTATTTCGTTGGATGAGTCAGACCGGCGCTTTTGGCGGAAACACAGCAAGCAATGGGTTGAGCAAAGGTCCGGCGCGGCGCGTTTGTGCGCCCCGGGAAATGTATTTTTGGAGGCAGGAAATTATGTACGCGGTCATTCGCGCTGGCGGCAAGCAATATCGGGTAGCGCCCGGAGATGTGATCAAGGTTGAGAAGACGGGCACCGGCGTGGATAGCACGGTGGAATTCAAGGAAGTGCTGGCAATTTCGCCCGCTGATGGGCAGATTACCAAGGTGAACGGCGCAACCGTGACCGGGCAGGTGGTCCAGGAAGACCGTCACAAGAAGATTTTGGTATTCCACCTGAAGCGCAAGAAGCAGTACAAGAAAATGCGTGGTCATCGCCAGGATTTCACGGCCGTTCGCATTACTGAGATTGCGTTTGATGGTCAGAAGTTCGCGGCTCCTGAGCTGGTGAAGAAAGTTAAGAAAGCGAAGCCAGCGGTGGAACCGGTTGTGAAGGGTCGGATGAAGAAGGCGGCTGCAACCAGTGGCGCTGCGGCTCCGAAGAAGGCTGTGGTTGCCAAGAAGGCTGTGGCGAAGAAGGCTGCTCCGAAGAAGAAGTAGTTTTGGGGTCGGTGAACAGCAGATTCCTCAGGGCTGAAGCCCCTTCGGAATGACAAATTTTGAGTTTCGATTTTGACTGAAGGATACTAGCGATGGCACATAAAAAAGGGTTAGGCAGTTCAAAAAACGGGCGCGACTCGAACGCGCAGCGACTTGGAGTGAAGGCTTTTGGCGGGCAAGTTGTGCATGGCGGCACGATCATCGTGCGTCAGCGTGGCACACCGATCAAGCCCGGACTGAATGTTGGTCGCGGCAAGGATGACACCTTGTTCGCCAAGATTTCCGGTCGCATCAAGTTTGTCGACAAAGGCCAGATGGGGCGGTTTGTGCGGGTGGACCCGGTCGAAGCGTAGAACGCGCTGCTGTGATTTGCTGAGAAGTTTAACAAGTAGCCTCGACTTCGGGTTGGGGCTTTTTGTTTTGAAGTATGTTTTCTAAGTGTGGACAGGCGAGGCGCCTGTCGCTACGTGATTTCGGATCGAGCCAACTACTGGTAGCTGGCAACTGGCAACTGGCAACTGATTTTTATGTTTATTGATGAAGCGAAAATTCGGGTGAAGGCTGGGAACGGCGGGAATGGCTGCATGGCGTTTCGGCGGGAGAAGTATGTTCCGCGTGGAGGGCCGTCGGGCGGCGATGGCGGGCGGGGCGGTGACGTAATCATGGAAGCCAGCCAGAGTCACAACACGCTGATCCATTTTCGCTTTAATCCTGAACATGAGGCGCAGCGTGGGCGGCATGGCGAAGGGTCAAACTGCACAGGCAAGGAAGGCTACGACGTTGTTCTCAAGGTGCCCGTCGGGCTGATCGTATACGACTTCGAGACTGGCGAGAAGATTCACGATTTCACGCATGAAGGCGAGCGCTTTGTGGTGGCTCGTGGCGGCCGCGGCGGTCGTGGCAATGCCCGGTTTACCAGTTCGACGCATCAGGCTCCGCGGGAGCATGAAGATGGGAAGCCGGGGGAAGATAAGATTCTTCGGTTGGAGCTGAAGCTGCTGGCCGACGTTGGGCTGGTGGGCTATCCGAATGTCGGGAAGTCGACTTTGATTTCGCGTATTTCTGCGGCGCGCCCGAAGATTGCGGACTATCCATTTACCACGTTGGAACCAAATTTAGGTTTGGTAGCCGTGGGCGAACGATACACTCCGGAAGAAGTTAGCTTTGTTGTAGCCGATATTCCGGGATTGATTGAAGGCGCGCACGAAGGCGCGGGCCTGGGAACGCAGTTTCTGCGCCACATTGAGCGCACACGCGTGCTGGCGCATCTGGTGGATGTGTCCGATGCCAGCGGCCGCCTGGATCCAGTGAAGGACGTGGAAGTGATCAAGGGCGAGCTGTCCAGCTTTGGCGCGCATCTGGAAGACAAGCCTGTGATGATGGTGGCGTCGAAAATGGATGCTGCCAATCCGGACAAGTTGGCGAAACTGAAACGCTACTGCAAGAAACACAAGCTGGAATTGTTCGAGATTTCAGCAGTGACCGGCGCGGGGATAGAACCTTTGAAGTTCGCGATGGCGAAAAAGGTGGAAGAAGCGCACAAAGTGGCGGCCACGGAGCTTGCTACCACAGAGGACGCTGAGGTTCACTGAGGAGCCCTTCAAGCGGAGTCCACCGGGACTGAAGGCTGATTTCGTTCGTGATGCTGAATCGCTTCCGCAAGGCTGGTTCCTTCATGTGGCCAAAAGAGTTTTTACTGGGCTCGGCTAAGAGCAGCGGACAAGAGTGTCCGCTCCACACGAGCAGAAGGGCGAACAGGAATGCTCGCCCTCACTATTTCTAACTCAATTCAAACTGCGACTCTACGCTTCGGCTGAGTGGGAGCCGTGGTGGAAGTGATACTGCAAAATCTTCGCCGCTATGGCCGGACTCGCCTGGTCACTGGGCGAATCGCTGGCGCGTACGATCTCCCCTTTACAGAAGACTTCGGTCGCCGACAAACCCCCAATTTCCACTGGTAGAACCAAATTAATTTCCAGTTTGTCGTTGGGTTTCAGGAATTCCTCTGCATCAAAAAGCAGTCCGGAGCGTGAAATATTCTGCGTGGTTCCCTTGTGCCAGGCGGGTTGTCCAGCTATTCGGTAGCGGAGCGGCAAGTTGAGTTTGAAGCGCTGTGCTCGTGAGGGCATAGGTACCTCCTTGGGGTTGTTTGCAGAGATTTGTTGTTCGTCAGTCTGCGCGCTTGCAGCTGCGGCTTCCAGGGCGACAGTCGCGCCGAGAACCTCTCGTATTTTTGCGATGAGATCCTGCATCGAAAAAGGTTTTTGCATCAGCTCGACGCCGGGTTCGATCGAGCCATTGCGGTCAATGACCGTTTCGGTGTAGCCCGACATGTAAAGAATTTTTACGTTGGGACGAATGCTGCTGACGCGCCGGGCGAGCTCGCGCCCGTTCATGCCGGGCATTACGACATCGGTGAGCAGCAAGTGAATGATGCCGGAGTAGTGGGCAGCGAGCTGCATTGCGGCCGCACCGTCTTCCGCTTCTAGAACGGTATATCCCTGGCGCTGCAGGGCTTCCAGCGAGAGTCGTCGCAGGTTCGTTTCGTCTTCAACCAGGAGAATTGTGCCTACCGCTTGCGGCGCCTTGGCCAGCCGCGAACGTTTAACAGGCAGAGGCCGAGTCGTCTCGTCGATGCGAGGCAGGTAGATCTTGAAGGTGGTGCCGCTACCTACGTCGCTATAAACGTAGATGTAGCCGCCACTCTGCTTGACAATTCCATACACGGTAGACAGCCCAAGACCCGTGCCACGCGTGCCTTTCGTCGTGAAGAACGGTTCGAAGATATGGTTTTGGGTGTCGCTATCCATGCCGTGCCCGGTATCGCTGAGGGCCAGCATGACGTATTCCCCGGGTTTGAGCGGCGGATGGTAGCGAGCGTAGGTTTCGTCCAACATGACGTTGGCGGTTTCGATGGTCATGCGTCCGCCGCGAGGCATGGCATCGCGGGCATTGACTGCGAGATTGAGGATTACTTGCTCCACTTGTCCAGAATCAGCTTTGATGTTGGCGAAGTTTGCGCCCGGAATCATGACCAGCTCAATGTCTTCGCCGATTAGCCGATTAAGCATTTTCAGGTTTTCGGTCACGACGTGATTCAAATCAAGAACTTGCGGCGCCAGCATTTGCTTACGGCTGAAGGCGAGTAACTGGCGCGTGAGAGCTGTGGCACGGTCGGCAGCAGTGGCGATTTCACGGGCGGGGCCGCTGAGGAGTTCGTTGCCATTGGCACGTTCCATCAAAAATTCGGAATAGCCGGAGATGACCATCAGCAAATTGTTGAAGTCGTGGGCGATACCTCCGGCGAGGCGTCCGATGGCCTCCATTTTTTGGGCCTGACGCAGCTGTTGCTCTAAGGCGCGGCGTTCCGTCACATCTTCGGCGAAGAGTTCGAACACCATGCCTTCTTGTTCCGCTAAGGCACGTCCGGAGAGGCGTACGGCGGTGGTGGAGCCGTCTTTCCGCATCCAGTCAGCGCCCAGGCCGCGGAATTCCTTGACGGAGAGCAAGTGCTCGGAAAGTTGCGACCACTGATGCGGGTCGGAATAGAGGGTGGACATGTTACGTCCCAGCAATTCCTTCGATCCATAGGCGAGTAGAGCGCCGAAGGCAGGATTGATGTCGAGCAGTGTACCGTCCACGGCGATGCGACAAATCCCGTAAGGAGCGTTGGTCACGAGAGAGCGAAAATTTATTTCTGACTGGCGGAGACCATCCTGGGCCGACCGCAAAGCGGCGTTGAACGAACAAATGAGCAAAGCCACAAACACGAAAAGTGCGAGATGAATGATGGACCGGCGATATTCCGTCTGCGAGTGTACGCCGGTAAGGGAGAACCAGGCGCTGACGAGAACGGCAAACGTGGTCGCAACGAGGCCAGGCTTCCATCCGCCATACCACGCGCTTACCATCACGGCGACGGCGAACACGACGAGGCGGCTCTCGAAAACATCGGAAAGGAACAGCGCGGGAATCAGCGCCAGCATCGTGCTGAGCACAGCCACGAAGTAGCGCAGAGCCGGGGCGCTGGAAGGCGGAACCAGGCGAGTTCGCAAACGGGGGAGTCGCGCTCTCATGCTGGTTCGACTGTAGTTCTCTGGGGGCCGCCGCACTAGTTACGGCAGACCAACAGTAGAGAGTGTCCGAAAGGCCATTGGCCGAGGGGACACGACGCCTGCAGATAACTGCGAAGGCAAAGGCATGGTAAAACTCCTACAACGGGGCGCGTATGAGCGGAGTGTAGCAGAAGCGGCGCGGGGCGCGGGTTTTAAGTTTCGAGCTTGCGCTAAGGTGGTACCACGAATGAAACTAACGGAGTGGGTTGTATAAGTATGTTTGCTTATAGAAGCGGCTAACAAATGGTCTTGCTCGACAAACGGTTTCGGGAAGGGCATGGCTTCAGCCGTGCCGTCGGAGCCGTGAAAACGTTTTGGGCTTCAGCCCCTGAGGGAAAGGTCCCCTGACTCTCGTACACGGCTCTTATCAACATCGGACGGTCTCCCTCAGCGGCTCAAGCCGGATTTCTCACCGTCCAAATGGCACGGCTGAAGCCGTGCCCTACCCGAGAGCATTCGTGAAACATGTTCTAGTATTGTTGAGTCCCCCTTTATGAATATTGGGCTCTTTGGCGGGACATTTGATCCGGTTCATCGCGGGCACCTTGCGCTGGCGCAAGCGGCGGAGGAAAAATATCGTCTGCGCGAGATTCATTTCGTGCCCGCGAATATTTCTCCGCACAAGCAGAAGCAGCCACGCACGGCGTTTGCGCACCGCTTCGCCATGTTAGTCCTGGCGACAGAGGGGGAGAAAGATTGGATTCCTTCCTTGCTGGAGGCTCCTTCGGAGGGTGAGGACGTTCGGCCCAGCTACTCGATCGATACGGTTCGAAAGTTGAAATTGAGCTTAAGAAAAACGGATGAAGTTTTCTTTTTGATTGGCATCGACTCGTTTTTGGATATTGCGAAGTGGCATCAAGCAGAAGCTTTATTTGCGGAATGTGCGTTTATTGTCGCTAGCCGCCCGGGACATTCGCTGGCGGACGTGGCGAATGCCTTGCCGGAACGCTTGCGGCCCAAAAGCCAGGCTACGCAGCCGTTTCAGCGGTATCCGGCGAAAGGTGATTTGTTGCTCCCGGGCGTGAAAGTGCATCTGCTGGATGGAGTGCATCAAGCAGTTTCTGCCACCGCGATTCGCGCCGCGGCCGGAGCAGGGAAGCCCTTGGGGAAGATGACGAATCCCGCGATCGCGGAGTACATCAAGAAACAAAATTTGTATGGAGAGTAGTGGGGCGCAGCATTGAGGACGGGACGCCTTCCAGACTGCCAGCAAGATGCCAGCGCTACTGACCGGTTTGTTGGCTACAATAGCGAGGGGCCACGAGCGCAGACTTCATCCCCGAATGACGGCATCTTAACTTATGAAAAAGAATGAACTGAAGAAAGAAGAATTGAAGCGGCAAATAGCCGAAGCCATGGCGGCTTGCCAGGATAAGAAAGCGGAAAGTGTTTCTATTCTCGAAATGGAAAAAGAATCGAACGCTTTTACGGACTATTTCCTGATTTGCAGTGGAATCAACCCGCGGCAGGTGCAGGCCATCGCCGACGAAGTCGAGGGGCGGCTGGAGAAGATGGGCCAGCGCGTCACCCACAAAGAAGGCTACAACCAAGCCGAATGGGTACTGCTCGACTACGTAGATTTTGTGGTGCACATCTTCTCCGAGCGCGCGCGGCAGTACTACGATTTGGAACGTCTGTGGAAAACGGCAAAGCGGTTGGAGCCTTCGGATTTGAAGAAGGCGACTGTCGCTCCGAAGAAGGCTGCGGCCAAGAAAGCGGCTCCGAAGAAGGCAGCTGCCCGGAAACCTGCAGCCAAGAGAGTCTCGCCGAAGAAGGCTGCAGCCAAGAGAGCCGCTCCGAAGAAGGCTGTAGCAAAGCCTTCCCGTAAATCGGCTCCACGCAAGAAGAAATGAGTGGGCTTGCGAAATCGGGCGATGTTTGTGCTTAATTGCCAGTGTGAAGCTGAAAATCGCCTGGATAGGCAAGACGAAAGAATCGGCGATTCAATCGCTGACAGCCGAGTACTTGAAACGGCTCATGCGCTACGCTGAAGTAGAAGGCGTGGAACTGCGCGACGAGGCGGCACTGCTCCAGTTTGCGGCGGGGAAGAGCCATAGTAAGCAGCGGCACGCGCTGATTTTGCTGGACTCGCGTGGTCGCCAAATGAGTTCGGAAGAGTTCGCCGAATTTCTGCAGGAGCAGATGGATCGAGCGGCTCCGGTAGTGTTTGCAGTGGGCGCAGCGGATGGGTTCTCGCCGGAAGCGCGTACCGCAGCCAGCACCGTGATTTCACTGGGAAAGATAACGCTGGCGCATGAATTGGCGCGTGTGGTACTTCTGGAACAGCTCTATAGGGCGTTTACGATTCTTCAGGGCCATCCCTATCATTTAGGCCACTAGGTCCGAGGGCAGTTGGGGCCGCCGGCGGTACTTCTGTGCCGCGTCGGGCTTCGATCTTGGGTTAGAGTAGTTTGGTTGCATATTGCGTTTTGAGGAGATGACTCCATGACAAAAATTGATGAGTTGATTCGTGTGAAGCAAATGGATGTTGAACGTCTACGGCGTGAGATTGCTGCTTTGAAGATGGTGGCGCCGTTGTTGAATGACGATGTAACCGTATCGCGGGTGGCGGACAGCGTTTCCGGACCCGCATTCAACGATATTCAGTAAGCAGCGTCCGATACCCGCATCCAGCAACCTGAGCAAACCATGGCAATAAAGCGCTCCGTCCCCCACGGAGGGCGCTCAAACGTTTACAATCGAACGTCGCCATGGAAGACACAAAGCCCGACTCCAAGCCACCAGAACCCGGGCGCACCGAACCCAAGTCCGACGTCCGGCGTGGTCTGATTATCGTGAATACCGGCCCAGGCAAGGGTAAGACCACCGCTGCCATGGGAACCGGTCTACGTGCGGTCGGCCAGGGCATGAGCGTGCTCATGCTGCAATTCCTAAAGGGCTCCTGGCATTACGGCGAGCTGGATGCCGTGCAGGCATTTGGCGGCAAGTTCATCATGAAGCAGATGGGCCGCGGCTTTGTGAAGGTCGGCACGGAAAAGCCCGACCCCGAAGACGTTCGCATGGTCGAAGCAGCCTGGGCCGAAGCGGAGCAAGCGATTCACTCCGGCCAGTGGGATCTAGTGATTTTGGACGAGATTAACTACGCCATCAGCTATGGCATGTTGGATCCGGCCAAAGTGGTGAAGAGCCTGCAACGGAAGCCAGACATGGTGCATGTGATCTTGACGGGACGCAGCGCGCACCCCACAATCGTTGAGATCGCCGATACGGTCACCGAGATGCGCCAAGTGAAGCACGCTTACGAAAAGGGCGTGCTGGCGCAGCGAGGGATCGAATACTAAGAGCGATGTGTAATTTTGTAATGTGTAATTTAGTAATTTAAAGGCGAAAACAAATCGCGTCGTCGCAAGGGGCAAGGTTTCAAATTACGAAATTACATCACCAAATTTTACATTCCCTATGGCTTGGTTTAAACGCGATTCCGGCGATGTTGACCCCTCCGGCGAAAAGAAAATTCGCACGGAAGGTTTGTGGGTCAAGTGTGAGCAATGTCGCCAGGTTATTTGGAAGAAAGACATTGAAGAGAATTTCCATTGTTGTCCGAAGTGCGAAAAGCATTTCCGCATTGATGCCCGCACACGCCTCGCTCAATTGCTGGACGACGGTGCTTATGAGACCGACGACGACAATCTGGTTTCCATCGATCCGCTAAAATTCGTGGACCTGAAGCCGTACGCCTCAAGGTTGACGGCAGCCCGCCGCGATACTGGCCTCAACGATGCAGTCATCAACGCTCGCGGCAAACTGAATGGGCGGCCCGTGATTGTCAGTGCGATGGAATATTCCTTTATCGGCGGCAGCATGGGAGCCGTCGTCGGCGAGATGATTGCCCGCGCCGTCGAGCGCGCTACGGACACGCGCACGCCGCTGATCATCGTCTCTGCTTCCGGCGGTGCCCGCATGATGGAAGGCGTTATCAGCCTCATGCAGTTGGCCAAGATTTCTGCCGCGCTGGCTCGAATGGATGACGCCAAGGTTCCCTATATTTCCATCTTGACCGACCCGACAACGGGCGGAGTGACCGCATCATTCGCCATGCTAGGCGATCTGAATATTGCCGAGCCAGGCGCGCTGATTGGGTTTGCCGGTCCCCGCGTGATTGAGCAGACGATTCGCCAGAAGCTACCCGCAGGTTTCCAACGCGCGGAATTCTTGCTGGAGCACGGGATGCTCGATGCCGTTGTGCACCGCAAGGAAATTAAACCCTACATCGCACGCGCCTTGGATTTTATGGTGAAGGCAGCCTAGGGCGCTTACGTAGGCCCAGGCACCCTCGCCTGCGGCATCGGGCGATAGCCCGAAGGCTCTTCGCTGCGGACTAACCGGGCTGACCAATACCGACCAACAACAGCCGACAGCACATTTCAAAACTGCTACCCTAACTCAGGATGTCCAACAACTCTCAATCAGCAGCCTACGACGCGGCTGTCTCTCGCATGTACGCGCTGGGGCACGAACTCACACACCTGCCGTCGCAGAAATTCGACCTCGCGCACATGCGAAAGCTTCTCGCCGAGCTTGGCAGCCCGGAAACAAAATTCCCTTCTGTTTTGATTGCCGGAACGAACGGAAAAGGCTCCACCGCTGCCACTCTTGCTTCGATTTTGCAGGCGTCGGGCTATCGCACGGGTTTGTATACCTCTCCCCATCTGGTACGCATCAATGAGCGGATTCGCATCGACGGTGCGTCGATTACCGACGCAGATTTTGTTCTCCTTCATGATCGAGTGGGGCGCGCCGCACAGAAGCTTGTGGACGCAGGGGAACTGCCGTGGCATCCCAGTTTCTTTGAGATGATTACTGCCATCGCGTTCCAGCATTTTGCCGGAGCGTCGGTCGAAATCGCCGTGCTTGAAGTCGGCATGGGAGGCCGCCTCGACGCCACGAATGTGGTCGAGCCTCGGGTCAGCGTGATCGCCGATGTCGCGCTCGATCACCAACAATATTTAGGCGAAACGTTGGCGGAAATCGCGCGAGAGAAAGCCGGAATCATCCGCCCCAGAGGCGTTGCTGTCCTGCTTCCGCAAATGGCGGAAGCGAATGATGCTCTCGGCCACGCAATTGTGGAACGCGGTGCCCGAGGCGTGAATGCGACTCCCTACGTGCCACCGATATCGCCGGGTGCCGCACGATTGCGGGTCGCAAATAGCGAGTATCAAGTGGGACAGGAAAAGCGTTACGGGCAGGAATACCACCTGCAGGTTTTCGGTCAGGAAATTCTCGTGCAGACGCCGCTGATTGGGCGCCACCAACTCCGCAATGTAGCGCTGGCGATTGCGACGGCGGAAGAATTGACCAAGCAAGGATTCAAAATCAGCGCCGGCAATATCGAGCGCGGCATTCGGGAAACGCGCTGGCCCGGCCGTTTGCAGCGCGTCGTCGCGAACGGCGTTGAGTTTCTGTTGGACGTCGCGCACAATCCCGCAGGCGCATGGGCGTTGCGGGCGGCACTTTCTGAACTGCACGAGGACCGTCCACTAACATTTGTCTTCGGAGCCATGCGCGACAAAGCGATTGGCGAAATGTCGGAAATTCTTTTTCCATTAGCCGAGCGAGTGATCTTGGCACCTGCCGACAACCCGCGTTCGGCGTCACCCACAGAGATTCGCGCAGCCGCTGGGCGTGTTGCCGTCGAGTTCGAAGACGCAGTTGATGTCAGCCAAGCTTTGCAGCGCGCGCGTGAAGTTATTTCAGCAAACGGTTTGGTAGTTGTGACGGGCTCGATTTACATTGTTGGAGAAGCCATGCGCGCGCTCGGGGTGCGCATCGAACAGGACAGCCTTGCCTAACGCCAACATTTCTGCGAATCCAGAGGTCGAGAGCGAACTGCAGAAGCCTGTCCCGACTCCGCAGACCCCCGTTTCAGAAATCGACAGTTCTGGCAGAAAATATGGCTGGCTCAGCCGCTTCCGTTCTTACTTCATCTACGATCCGCTGATCTGGGCGTACACCCTAACTCTCGGAGTGGTGTCGCTGATCTGTTCTTTCTTCGATCGCAACGGACGTATTCAACACAACTTCGCCCGCCTCTGGTCGTGGCTCATCATGAAGACGATTTGGTCGCCGGTGAAGGTGACAGGTCTGGACAAAATCGATACGACGAAGCCGATGGTCTATGCGGTCAATCACTCCTCGGCGCTGGATATCCCCGTCTTGTACGTCAATCTGCCATTCCATTTTCGGATCATCTTCAAAAAAGAACTACTCAGTTATCCCTTCGTGGGCTGGCACTTAAAGCGCTCGGGGCAAATCTGCATTGACCAGCAAAATCCGATGGCGTCGATCAGCACGATTCGCTCGGGGCTGAAAACCTTAAAGTCCGGGATGCCGCTGGTAGTATTCCCCGAAGGCGGCCGCACGCCCACGGAAAATCTCCTTCCGTTTCTACCTGGAGCGTTCTTTCTCGCCATCAAATCTGGAGTCGACGTCGTTCCCATCGCTCTGGTTGGGATGTACGACTTGCTACCCATGAACACGTTCCACATCAAAAGCCGCCCGCTGGAGATGCGCGTTGGCACGCCGATTCTCACGACGGAATACACGCTACGAACGATGGACCAGCTGGCGGCACGCGTACAGGCCGCGGTGGATGAGTTGCGCAAGCAAACACCCAGCAAAATCACGTAGCCGCAGGCGCCTCGCCTGTGCGCTCTTGGCGACCAACGTTCTAGCTAGCCAACGTTGACCCTCGCAACCCGCTCCTTTAGACTCAAAAGGTTCCCAGAAAATTTCACTTATGACCATTCAAATCAAGCTGCCCGATGGCAGTTCCAAAGAGTTCCCGAAGGGTGCCACGGCTCTCGACGTAGCGAAATCCATCAGTCCGCGACTCGCCGATGCCGCGCTCGCCGCGAAGTCGAATGGCGACTTGATCGACCTCACGCGCCCGCTCGAAAACGACACCGAACTGCGCATTCTCACCGAAAAAGATCCCGAAGCGCTCGGCGTCTTCCGGCATTCTTCCGCGCATCTGCTGGCTGCAGCCGTGCTGGAGCTGTTTCCGGAAACGAAACTTGGCCACGGCCCGGCGACCGAAGAAGGGTTTTTCTACGATTTCTACCGCCCGACCGCGTTCACCCCGGACGATCTTTTGAAGATCGAAAAGAAAATGCAGGAACTCGTCGAGCAGAACCTTCCGTACGCGCGCGAGTTCCTGCCACGCACTGAAGGCCTGGAGAAGTTCAAAGCCGAAGGCGACTTCATGAAGTGCCATTTCATCGAGCAGTTCACCAAGCCCGATGAAAAAATTTCCATCTACAAGACCGGAAAATTTACCGACTTCTGCCGTGGTCCGCACATCCCCGCGACCGGGCGTATCAAGGCGTTTAAGCTCACCAATCTTTCCGGCGCGTATTGGCTGGGAGACGAAAAAAATCAGCAGCTGCAGCGTATTTACGGAACCTCTTTCTATTCCAAGAAAGAGCTCGAAACCTATCTGCACAATATTGAAGAAGCCAAGAAGCGCGACCACCGCGTGATCGGCAAGCAATTGGAGTTGTTCTCGATTCAGGAACTTGCCGGGCCGGGATTGATTTTCTGGCATCCCAAGGGCGGCATCATTCGCAAGGAGATGGAAGACTGGATGCGCGAGGAATATCTAAAGCGGGGATACTCGCTCGTCCACACGCCGCACGTGGCTCGACGCCAGCTCTGGCAAACCAGCGGTCATGAAGGCTACTACGCGCAGAATATGTTTGATGTGATGAAACTGGACGATGCGGAATATCGCATGAAGCCCATGAACTGCCCGTTCCATATACTGATCTACAAAGATACGCTCCGTTCGTACCGCGATCTTCCGGTGCGGCTGGGAGAACTCGGCACGGTCTATCGCTACGAGCGGTCGGGGGTGATGCATGGCCTCCTGCGCGTACGTGGTTTTACTCAGGACGACGCGCATATTTTTTGCACGCCGTCGCAGATTGAAGATGAGATCGTAGGCTGCATTGATTTTGCCGTGGCGACGCTCAATACGTTCGGCTTCGAGAAATTTCAGGTCGAGCTGTCGACGTGGAATCCCGACGACCGCAAAAACTTTCTCGGTACCGACGAGCAATGGGCGCTGGCCAACGGATCGCTGGAAAACGCTCTCAAGCGCAAAAATATCGAATACAAAACCATCCCCGGCGAGGCCGCGTTTTACGGCCCGAAGATAGACGTCAAGTTAGTCGACGCGATTGGGCGTTTGTGGCAGCTCTCCACCGTGCAATTCGACTTCAGCCTGCCGCAGCGATTTGACCTTGAATACGTAGGCGAAGACGGCCAACGGCACCAGCCGCTCATGGTTCACCGCGCTCTCTATGGCTCGATCGAGCGCTTCTTCGGCGTACTGATCGAGCACTATGCGGGCGCGTTCCCGGTTTGGCTTTCGCCTGTACAGACGGTAGTGATTCCAATTAGCGAACGCCACATTGAATACGGCCAGAAAGTCGCAGACGCATTGAAAGCCATTGGCGCGCGAGTGCAAGTGGATGGCCGCAACGAAAAGATGAACTCCAAGATTCGCGAACACGCCATGCAGAAAGTTCCGTTCTTGCTGGTGGTGGGCGATAAAGAGGCTGAAGCAGGAAGCGTGAACGTCCGCACGCGAGGGAAGGAGAAGACGGAAGATGTTGCGCTGGGTGATTTTGTGGAGCGGGTGAAGGGGCTGATCGCCGAAAAAAAAGCTGGATTGGACTAAATCCTCGAACGACAGGCGAGTTGAGGCAATCAATGGTCCGCATTGAGTTGAAGACACAAATCGCCGCTCCGATTGAGCGGTGCTTTGATCTTGCCCGTAGCATTGATCTTCACATGGCTTCGACCAACCAAACCGGAGAACAGGCGGTAGCCGGAGTCACCACCGGCATGATCGGCCCGGAAGAGACGGTCACTTGGCGAGGCCGCCATTTTGGTTTCATGATAACCCACACCAGCCGGATCACAGCGTATGCCTTTCCTGGCCATTTCCAAGATTCAATGGTGCGTGGCATGTTCAAGCGCTTTCGCCACGACCACTATTTCACGGCCAAGGATGGCGAAACTGTCATGGAGGATGTCATGGAGTTTGAAGCGCCTTGTGGATTTGCCGGCAGGCTTATTGAGAGAATATTGCTTCGCAAGCACCTACGGTTGTTGCTTCAAAAACGAAACGATTGCATCAAGAGGGTCGCAGAATCAGAAGAATGGAAGAAATACCTTCCTTCATCCTGAGGTCTTTGCGTGGTTCGCCAACTGATCTTCCGCTTCCGCGTTCCGATACCCAAAAAACTGCCGTCGCTTAATGATTTCAGCGATCTCCGCTGGCACCATGTTTTCCCACTCAGCGTCGTTGTTCTTGATCCGCTGCAGCACGTCGCGGGAAAAAATATGCAAGATGCTCTCATCAAAGTTTCCCAGCTGCTTAATGCGTCCGCGATCCACTAGGTGTCGATAGAGACTGCGCAGGTTGGCGTGTATCTTTACGTTGTCCGCTGTGTTCAGCAGCCCACTTGCCGCGTCCCGTAGGGGATACACATAGATTCGTAGATCCTTGGTAAAGAGCCTGCCGAACGCCTCCAGGATGCCGCCTTCGAGTTTCGCGTAATAGTCCTCGTTGAAGAGTTCGGCCAGGCTGGTGACGCCCATCGTCACAGCAATCGGCATCGTTGTGAAACGGGCAAGGTAGGCGGCCAGCCGGTAGTATTCAAAATAATCGGAAATCAGCACGGTCTTTCCGACTGCGGCCAGCATATCCGCCCGAGCTAGAAAATCGCTCAAATCGATCTCGCCGGTAGAGAGCAGATTACGCATGGTGATCTCCATCAGTTCAACGACCGGGACGTCCTTTCGTGGTCCTTCCTTGCCCTGACCTTCGCTATTCCCGGTCGCTTCGGGATTTACCTCAGGCTCGGTGACGAAGCGTTCATGGGCGCAGCGAATCATGTCCAGATTCACTTTCGTGACGGGCCGGAAGCTGCCGCGTTCCACCAAAATCGGCTTCTTACGCAGAAACTCCGAGGGTTGCAGCACTTCGCCCGCTGGTCCAAACATCGCCGCGCCACATAGCCCGATCTGCACTAACTTCAAGCTCATCACGCGGTTATCGACATGGCGAAATTCGATGCCCGAATATTCAATCATGTCGATCTCAATGCGCTCGGTGGAAAGGTTGTCGAGCAGCGATTCGAGCATAAGTTGCGGCTCGTGATGAAGAAAAAATGCTGCGTACAGTAGATTCACGCCGACAATGCCCAAGGCTTCCTGCTGCAATGCATTTTCGTGGTCCAGCATGCGAACGTGCAGGACAATCTGGCTGTCCTCATCGCGCGGGTGAGCCTGGTATTTCACGCCCATCCAGCCGTGGCAGTCGTTGGTGCCGGCAAAATTGCGAGCTGAAACCGTATCAGCGAAGGCGAAGAACGCGGTTTGGTCGCCGCGGGTTGACCGCAGCCTTTCGAGATTCAGACGGTGCTCATGGTCCAGCATGGACTGCAAACGCTCCCGGGAAACGTAGCGCTTGCAGCGGCCGTAAATCGCGTCGCTAACCGCCATATCATAGGCAGACATGGACTTAGAGATGGTTCCCGCCGCGCCGCCAACTTTAAAGAACCAGCGTGCCACTTCCTGCCCGGCACCGATTTCCGCAAAGGAGCCGTAACGGGCAGGATTCAGGTTGATTTTGAGCGCCTTCTGGCTGGTGTCAAGTCGTGGTCGTTGGCCATGAACTAGATCGTCGATATTGCCCACAGGCGTGCCTCCTGGGCTTATTTTTCCCAGAGTTCTACAAGCTCAATCGGCAAGTGCAGGGCCAGCTTTAGCGAAGCAGGTTAGACGGCAGTCGATCTCCCATGCGCAAGGCGTCCCGGTGGGCTTATGAGATGACTTCCATCACGTCCTGAAGGCCCTTCTTCCCAATGTCCGGCACCATCGCTCCCTCCGCCGGATAACCAACCGGAATCAGCAGAAAGGGGCGTTCGTTGGTGGGCCTTCGTAAAATTTGGCTTAGGAAACCCATCGGGCTGGGAGTATGGGTCAGCGTGGCGAGCCCAGCCAGGTGCAGCGCTGCAATAAGCAGGCCGCAGGCGATTCCGACCGACTCCTGTACATAGTAGTTCTTGGTCTTGATCTCTTCTCCCTGGGCCCCGGTCTTGATGCCGTAATCTATGCGGAATACGACGATCAAATAGGGAGCGATTTCAAGGAACGGCTTGTTGGGGTCAGTCCCGAGGGGCGCTAGCGCTTCCAGCCATTCCTCCGGAGCGCGATGTTCGTAGAATGCGCGTTCTTCTTCCTCAGCGGCCCGGCGGATCTCGCGTTTGATCTCCGGATTCGAGACCACCACGAAGCGCCATGGCTGTTGGTTCGCGCCGGAGGGGGCACTGGCGGCGGCTCGAATGGCGTTTTCAATCAATTCGAAGGCGACCGGCTTCGGTGAGAAATCGCGCACGGTTCTGCGGGTTCGCAGAGAGTCGCGAAATTCTTCCGAACGCCGAATCTGTTCCACCGAATCGAGTGGCGCAAAGCGGAGGGACGTTAGCTTAGGGGCAGGGAAGGCCAAAGCAGTCATCGCTATATGGTAAGCCAGAAGCGGGGCTTCAGTTGTACGATAGTCGCGGTGCAAGAATTAGCTCAATATTTGCTAGCCTATTTGCGCGATAAGCGATTTCTCCGCCCCGGTGATCGCCTGGGTGTAGCTGTTTCCGGAGGCGCGGACTCTGTCGCCCTGCTGTGCCTGATGCTGGAATTGCGCGGTGAGCTGGGAATTGTCCTTTCCGCTGTCCACTTCAACCATTTGCTGCGAGCAGATGAGTCGGAAGCCGACGAGAAGTTTGTCCGCGATCTGGCGACCGAGCACGGGCTGGAATTCCATAGCGCTCAAGGAGATGTAGCCAAACGCGCTGCTGACCGTTCCCTGAGCATTGAGGCGGCGGCTCGGGAGGCGCGCTACGAATTCTTCTGGTCACTGTTGGATGGCCGGCATTTGAACAAGATTGCCACCGCCCACACGTTGGACGACCAGGCGGAAACGGTCCTACTGCGACTGATTCGCGGGACAGGAACGCGCGGATTGGGCGGCATTCAACCGACCCTGCCAGGTTCGATGCGTGGCCAAGAATCTGCGGGGGCGATCCTCCGGCCGCTGTTGCAAGTGCGCCGCAAGGAAGTCGAAGGCTATCTCACGGCTATTGGGCAGACTTGGCGAGAGGACTCCAGCAACACCAACCTTCACCACACCCGCAACCGTGTTCGTCAGAAGCTGATGCCGCTCCTGGAGCAGGAATTTAACCCCGAAATCGCCGAGCGACTGGCAGATTTCGCCGAAATTGCTCGGGCGGAGGAAAGCTGGTGGGAGCAGGAGCTTCCCAAGCATCTGCCGCTGCGCTGGGAGGCACTGGCGCGGCAACCGCTGGCTCTCCGGCGTCGGTTGGTGCGGCATGCGGCGGAGGAGCTGGGACTCCAGCTGGAGTTTCGCCAAATCGAGGAAATTCTGGCGGTGGCGGCGGGTGGCGGCGGCGCTCCCAACGCTTGTAACCTGCCGGAGGGCTGGACGTTTGTCCGACAGGGGAAAGACTTCCGCTTCGTTCCGTCTGCGTCGCCAAAGGAGTCCAAGATTCCAGGCCTTGATCAACTCTATCTCCCGGTTCCGGGCCAGGTAGTCGCTCCCGGGGCAGATCCCACGATGAGTACTGTGTTCGAGGCGCGCAAAATCCTGCTGGCGACTCCTCCGGCAGGATATAATCCGGAACACTTGTATGCGCCACAAGCGTTGCCCGATCAACTACTGGTTCGGACTTGGCGGCCCGGAGATCGTTTTTGGCCTGCCCATACAAAAGCTGCGAAGAAGTTGAAAGAGTTGTTCCAGACCAAGCGGATAGCCGCCGAGTCGCGCGCCGCTTGGCCGGTGATCGTGGATGTGAATCGGGAGGTGGGCGAAGAGTTGGTTTGGGTACGGGGTTTTGCGGCTCCGGCTTACCTCCGACCGCAGCCTGGCGATCGAGAAGCAATCTTGATCGGCGAGCGAGTAGTTTTGCAGTCGACGAGTTTGGATGAAAGTTAGGAGCACTGCCAAGAATGGCGAACGAAACCGGGCCGGGCAAAGTACGTCAGGTGATTTCCGCCGAACAGATTCAGAAGCGCGTGCGCGAAATGGCACGCCAAATCTCCGACGACTACCAGGGAAAGAGCTTGCACGTCTTAGCCGTGCTGGAGAATGGGTTTGTCTTTGTGGCGGACCTGATTCGCGACCTGGAGATGCCGCTGATTTGTCAGTTCATCAAGCCCCAGTATTTGCAGAAGCAGGACGGCGATTCTCGCCTGCTGGAGATTTTTTTCAGCCATGAGCTGGATATGAAGGACCAGCACGTGCTGCTGGTGGAAGGTGTTCTGCACTCAGGAGTTACGGCTGAATTCCTGATGAGCGATTTTCGCGGTCGTGGCGCCGCCTCAGTCAAGCTGGCGACCTTACTGGACCGCCAAAGTGCGCGCCGAGTGGCGCTGCAGCCCGACTACTTTGGCTACCTGGTGGACGAGCATTTTTTTGTCGGCTACGGCATGGCGTCGCCGGAGCAGCACCATCGCAACCTGCCGTATCTGGGAGCTTGGCAGGAATAGAGTTAGCGCGCGTTCGGTTTGGGCGAAGCAGAGCTGGGGCGAAGCAAAGCTGGCCGACTCCCGGCGATTCCGTGACTTAAGTCATGGCCTACGATTGGGGTAATTCGCGACAGGAACGAGTACAATGGCAAGACAGCTGGAGCATCTTCCTGGGATCGAATCGGGCTCCGCTGGCATCTAATAGTTTAATACAGCAACCAAAAGGTTTGAGATACCGCTCTCGGGCGGCCAGCTTTTCTTAGGAGTTGTTCGTGAATTCAACAGCCAAGACGGTTCTGTTTTGGGTATTGGTTTTTGCTTCCGCCGGAGTTTTGTGGACGGTTGTCCAGAACGGAAAAAACACTCAGCGGGAAAAAGAAGTCAGCTTTTCGCAGTTCATGGCCGACGCGGGCCAAGGCAAAGTTGCCGAGGTTACCGTGAACGGTCAGGAAGTGCGTGGAAAGTACGCTGACAAGTCCACGTTCCACACCACCGCGCCGGACAAAGATGCGACGATGGTCAAGCAACTCCTGGACAAGGGAGTCAATGTCAACGTCAAAGATTTGGCGGCTGGCAGCTGGTCCACCTGGCTACCGACACTGGCCCCGTTCGTTTTGCTGGCGGCGTTCTGGTTCTTCATGATTCGCCAGATGCAGATGGGCGGGAACAAAGCGCTATCGTTCGGCAAGAGCCGGGCGCGCTTGCTCTCCATGCAGCAGAAAAAGATCACGTTCAAAGACGTGGCTGGCGTGGATGAAGCCAAAGAAGAACTGAAAGAAATCATCGAGTTCCTGCGCGAGGCGCAGAAATTCCAAAAGCTCGGCGGACGTATTCCCAAGGGCGTGCTGCTGGTCGGCAGCCCGGGAACGGGTAAGACTTTGCTGGCCCGCGCTGTTGCTGGCGAAGCGAACGTTCCGTTCTTCTCGATTTCTGGCTCGGACTTTGTCGAAATGTTTGTTGGCGTGGGCGCCAGCCGCGTACGCGATCTGTTTGAGCAGGGCAAGAAGAACGCGCCTTGCATTATCTTCATCGACGAAATTGATGCGGTCGGACGTCACCGCGGCGCTGGCCTTGGCGGCGGACACGATGAGCGCGAACAGACTTTGAATCAGCTGTTGGTCGAGATGGACGGCTTCGAATCGAACGAAGGCGTCATCCTGATGGCGGCGACGAACCGTCCTGACGTTCTCGATCCTGCATTGTTGCGCCCCGGCCGTTTTGACCGTCGCGTAGTCGTCAGCCTGCCCGATGTTCGCGGGCGTGAAGAGATTCTTGCTGTGCATACGCGCAAGATTCCACTGGCCGACGACGTCAATCTTGGCGTGCTGGCTCGCGGCTGCCCAGGCTTTTCTGGCGCGGACATCGCAAATCTTGTGAATGAAGCTGCTTTAATGGCGGCTCGCCACAATCGCAAGTCCGTGCTGCAATTCGACTTTGAAGTGGCCAAAGATAAAGTGATGATGGGCGTGGAGCGGAAGTCGATGATCCTCTCCGACGCCGAAAAGCGAAACACGGCTTACCACGAGGCCGGACATGCGTTGGTAGCGGCGAAACTGCCGCACTCCGACCCAGTGCACAAAGTCACCATCATTCCTCGCGGCATGGCGCTCGGTCTGACGATGCAGTTGCCGTTGGATGATCGTCACAATTACTACAAAGAATATCTCCAGACGCGCATTGCCATTCTGATGGGCGGGCGGTTGGCGGAAGAAATCTTTCTGCACCAGATGAGCGCAGGCGCTGGCAACGACCTGGAACGCGCCACGGAACTCGCTCGCAAAATGGTTTGCGAGTGGGGCATGAGTGCAATGGGGCCGCTGACTTACGGCAAGAAGGAAGAGCAGATTTTCCTGGGCCGCGAAATCGCGCAACATCGCGACTATAGCGAAGCCACCGCCGTAAAGATTGACGAGGAAGTAAAGAACCTCATCATGATCGGCTACGAACAAGCGAAGACCGTTCTCAACGAGAACACCGAGTCGTTGGAGCGCATCGCGATGGCGCTAATCGAGCGCGAAGTGCTGGATGCCTCCGATATCATCCTGATCATTGAGGGCAAAGATCTTCCGGCATGGCCTGCGCCAACGCCAAAAGATGACGGCCTGCAGCAGGTGATCAAACCGGATCACGCGCGGGTGCCTGCCAAGGGCGGGGAGCGGCCGGCGACGGCGTAGGGACATTTGGAACAAATACAAAGGGCTGCCTTACTAGGCAGCCTTTTAACTTTGGTATCGTCAATCCTTATAGAGGGGTCCAAGCATTTATAAAACAGACTCCAGGAGAGCGCCCTTGGCCAGAACCGCAACTTCCCTGAACGATGTCCACATCAAATTTATCCTTGCGCAAAGCATGTTTTTCGTTGCCAGCGCGCCCCTTGACGGTCAAGGGCACATCAATCTTTCCCCGAAGGGCCTGGATACGTTTCGCATCCTCGGGCCTACCAGTGTGGCTTACCTGGACCTTACTGGTAGCGGCGTTGAGACGATCGCGCACCTTCGCGAAAACGGGCGCATAGCTATCATGTTTTGCGCTTTCCAGGGCCCGCCGGATATCCTCCGACTGCATGGCTGTGGTCGGGCGGTTAAGCAGGAAGATGCAGAATTCCCAAGTCTGCAAGATCATTTTCCAGTTTTCGCGAGTACGCGATCCATCATCGTTATCGATATTTTCCGCATCTCGGACTCATGCGGTTACGGAGTTCCTCTTCTGCAGTACGAGGGTGAGCGTCCACAGCTCCACGCTTGGGCGAACAAGAAAGGGCCCGAGGGCCTCAAGTCCTATCGCCAAGAGAAAAATCGTCAAAGCATCGACGGCTTGCCCGGTCTGGACTAAACAGCGATCGGGAGTCCTGTGCGGGTAGCACTCCTTCTTCTGCTGGCTTACGGTGTGACGGAAATCAGGGGCTTGCTATCGGGAAGGATTTCGCCAATCCTCACGGCTGGAACGCCCGCGTTTCTTAGCGCTGCTGTGAGGCGGTCCGCATCTTGCTGGGCTACCGCAATCAGCAACCCACCGGCGGTTTGCGGATCGAAGAGCAGAGTTTTCAGCTCTTCGCTCACCCCCGCTTCGTACGCGACAACGCACTCAGCAAATTCACGATTGGCCTTGAGTCCCGCAGGAATGTATCCGGCGCGTATGCACTCCAGCGCGCCATCCAGCAATGGCAATGCATTCGCGTGAATCTTCAGACTTACGTTCGACGCCAGCGCCATCTCCCGCGCGTGGCCGATCAGGCCGAAACCAGTCACGTCGGTCAAGGAATGGACTGCGAAATTGCCCGTGCCAGTTATGATTTCTGCGGCGATTTTATTCAGGGTGGTCATCGAAGCGGTCGCCGCATCCATCCACACAGGCAGCGCCATACCTCGCTTGACCGCCGTCGAAATCACGCCCGTGCCGAGGGCTTTGGTGAAAAGCAATCTATCTCCGACCTGTGCGCCGCCGTTGGTGAGCACTTTTTTTGGATTTACAACACCCGTCACCGCGTAGCCAAACTTGATTTCTTCATCGCGGATGCTGTGGCCGCCGACCACGGTGCATCCGGCCTCGATCATCTTTGAGAGGCCGCCTGCCAGAATTCGTTCCAGAATCGCAATGTCTTCTTTTTCGGGGAAGCACACCATGGCCAGCGCGGTGAGCGGGCGACCACCCATCGCGTAAACGTCACTCAGCGCATTGGTAGCGGCGACTTGGCCAAAAGTGTAAGGATCATCGACAATCGGCGTAAAAAAATCGACCGTTTGAACAAGAGCCATATCGGGCGTGAGTAGATACACGCCCGCGTCGTCGGCGTGATCGAAGCCGACTAGAACGTTTGGGTCATGTTGCCGGGCTAATTTCCCAAGCACCGAGTCCAGCACCGCCGGACTTAGCTTGGACGCTCAACCCGCGGCTTTCACCTTCTCGGTGAGGCGCACTTTTTTGGTGTCGGACATAGGAGTCATTCTAAATGGAAGCAGCTGTGGTGAAGGGAAATGCTCGTGTGGCAGGGAGCTTGCACCGCTGAGAACTTGATTTTGTAGCGTCGCCGTCTCGGCGGCAGTCTGGGGGGCGTCTCGCCGCCAGCAGGATGCTGGCGCTACACGCGCTACCTCGTCGCGACGCGCAGCACGCGAATCTCCGGAAAGTTCTGATTCCACTGGATCGAGATGTGCTCAAAGATCAATCGGAATTCCGTTGATTCCCCGGGCCCAAGCGGCGCAGCGGCAAGTTCCAACGCATCGTCATACACGCCGTTGTGTTTCATCACTCGCAGAGAAGACTGCTCTTTCTGTGCCACCTCATTCATGGAAGTCACGAACGTCGTTTCCACCAGCGCACCGGTGACAGTCTTACTGCCAACATTCGTCACCTTGCCGTCAATGTAGGTCACAGCGCCGCCCGCCATGTTTTCCGCGCGGCTCATTTTGATGTCAGTGATCTTCAAACTCGCGGAGTATGGGTCGGGCGTGGTGGGTTGCGGCGCGTGATCGCCGCGTACGAGAAAAAACATGCCGCCGACGATCAGTGCAACCACCGCAGCTCCAATGGCGAAGATACGGCCCATGGAGTTGCCGGATTGCGGCTGCGCGGTTGGAGAGAAAGTGTCCATCAAAAGGGGGATCCACCGAAGAGATTTTACTACTCGCCGCCGACCGTCAACCCATCGATGCGAAGAGTGGGAGCGGCCACCGATCCGCGGAATTCCAGGTCGTTGCCAATCTCGGTGATGTTGAAAAACATTTCTTTGAGATTGCCGCCCACTGTAATTTCTTCCACGGGATAAGTCAGTTCGCCGCCGGAAATCCAAAGTCCGCCTGCGCCGCGTGAGTAATCGCCTGTGACCTGGTTGGCGCCGTGGCCGAGAAATTCGGTGACGTAGAGTCCATCTTGAATGCCAGCAATAATTTCCTTCGGAGATTTGGTTCCCGGCTGCAGGAAGTAATTTCCCGGCCCGATTCCAGGCGTGCCTGCCAGTCCTCGCGAAGCGTTTGCCGTAGTCGTCATGCCCAGCTTGCGAGCCGTGTAGCTGTTCAGGAGATACGATTTCAGAACGCCATTCTCAATGACGACGGTTCGGCGGGTGGGAATGCCTTCGCCATCGAATGGGCTACTGCCGAAACCGCCGACAATCGTGCCATCGTCAATTACGGTGACGTTGGCGCCGGCAATTTTTTCGCCCAACTTGCCGGCGAGGAAAGAAGCCCCGCGATAGACGGAGTCTCCGTTGACGCCTTCAAAAATGTGATCGAGAATCGAGCGCGATACGAGAGGATCGAATACGACCGGTACCCGCGCTGTCTTCACCTTGCGCGCTCCCAGGCGACGCAGACTCCGTTGCGCAGCAATCTTGCCGACATGCTCGGGAGATTCCAATGCCTTCAAGCTGCGCGACATGTGGTACCAGTAATCGCGCTGCATTGCGCCGTCTTCCGATTGCGCGATGGGTACAGCTACGACCGAACAATACGAGCGGCGATACTCGCCGAGAAATCCTAAAGAGTTGGCCAGAATCTTATGGCTGGTCGCCGCGTCAAACGACCCACCTTCGGAATTCTTGATGCGCGGATCGGAGTCGAGCGCGGCTTTCTCCGCCCTCCGCGCATAGTCGATACGCTCGGCACCGGGCAGCGAGTAAACATCGGAATGGAACAGCTTCAGATCGCCCGACAGGGCGCCAAACAACGCTGCATCCGGCAAGCCCGAGTGCGGGTCTTCGGAAGTGATCTTGGCCAGCACCAGTGCGGAGCTGACAAGTTTCTCAATCCCGTCGAGAGAAAAATCACT
>JAYVEP010000155.1:0-11108 GCA_043749225.1 Acidobacteriaceae bacterium | reverse complement strand
AGATCGTGCGTCTTCTTCTGGAAGAAAGGCAGCACATCCGAATGCACCTTCACGATTTTGGTCAGGAAGTCGGAGTAACTCATCTTCCGCAGCCGCTTCCGCTTCTCGTCCGCCGAAAGTCCCGGCAGGTAGTCCACCTTGTCCGTGTATAGCCGCGTCAGGTCACGCTTCGCAACCTCCGACAGCGGCGTCTTCGCAATAAACTCCGGCCATGGCAATGTATTTCTGCCCGCTACGAAGCGGTCCTCACCAAACGTCTCTTTATCGAAGAACACGCCAGTGCCGAGTTTCAGCGCGGAGAACAGATTTTGATCGTAGTATTTGTAAAATTTCTGAAGATCGATGCCGAGTTCCGCCAGCAAAGCTTTCGACTCCGCGCTGTATTTCGACGGACTCTCCAGAGCCTGCGTTCCTCCGTAGCACAGCATCTTTCGCCCACCGACTTCGAACTCGTTGCGCTTGGCGTGCCCGCCAAAGTCGTCGTGATTATCCAAAACCAGAATGCGCGCATTCGGCCCGGCATGTTTGCGATAAAAATATGCCGCCGCCAACCCGCTAATCCCCGCCCCAACCACGACTAAGTCGTAGGTCTGACCAGATTTCTCCGGCTTCCCAGCGCCATCCCAAAAACTTCCGTCCCGCAACTCGTGCGCAAATGTAAACGTGCCGTCGTGGTTCCCGCGCATCCCAGTCTTCGCGGGCGGGTAGTAGTCGACAGCCTTTTCAGGAGAGAATTCTGCCCCCACGGGTTTGCTCTTGCCAGTAGCGCCGCCTGAAGCTCCGTCTGCCGCGTGATCCAGAGCAGTCGCCAAATCCGGTAACGCCAGCGCCCCAATCCCAACCGCCACGCCATTCACAAAATCCCGCCGCGTTATCCCGCGCTGCATTCCCAATTCTTGATCTACACGTTCTCGTTCTTCACGAGCTTTGTGATCCGTCGTATCGGTCATAGTCGGCTCCCGGCCTGTACCGCCCCCATTCTACGGGTCCGGCGGTAGGACCGCCAACCTCACAGAAGCAAAAGCCCTAGCAGCCTGCGAACCGGCCTTGGTTGAACACGAGTGCAACTAATGTGGCGCGGACACTCTTGTCCGCGAAAGGCCGGAGTGAAATCACTCGTGTGGCGACGGAGCTTGCTCCGTCGAGCTTTTGATCTCCAGGGCGAGTTCGAACAGTCAAGAGCCAGCGGAGCAAGCTCCGCTGCCACACAATCCTACTTCCGCTGAAACCTGTAATTCCCAGCCTTCTCCCGCGCATAGGCTTCGGCAACTTTCAAAAACGCCTGCGCCGCATGAGACAGTTTCGCCTTCTTTCGATACACCAGCCGCAGTTTGCGGCTGAAGTCCAGCTCGCGCACCTTGATGCGGACCAGCTCTCCATCTGCCAACTCGCTTTCCGCGCTAATGTGTGGCACAAATGCCACACCGTTCCCCATCGCAACGAAGCGTTTGATGGCCTGCAGCGTCGGCAGCTCCACGTCCATGTGCAATGGAGTCTTGTACTTACGGAATGAATCAATCACCTTGTCCCGATAAGGCGACGGCACATTGTGCGCGACAAAAGTCTCCGCCCCCAGCTGCTTGATGCTAATCTGCCCCGCGCCAGCCAGCGGATGCGAGGGCGGCACCACAAACGCCAGCTCGTCTGAATACACCACCACAGAACTCAGCAGAGGCTCCTGCGGATCGTAGGAAAGCACGCCAAATTCCGCTGCATGACGTAGAACCTGGTCCCCGATTCGGCTGCCTAACGACCTCAAAACAGTGATCTTAATCATCGGATGCAGGCGCCGAAATTCTCCTAGCACGGGCAGCAAGTACAATGCTGTGAACTCGTTAGCGGCAATCGCCAGCTTGCCGCGCTGGACTTCCCGCAACTCGGTGAGCGCCTCCCGAGCATCCGTCCGCAGATTGACCAGCTTCTCGGCGTACTCGCGCAGTACGGTGCCAGCGTCGGTCAGCACACCTTCTCGCGACGACCGGTCGAACAGCGGCTCGCCCAACTCTTCTTCCAGCTTGCGAATGGTTTGGCTGACCGCCGACTGGGTGCGAAACAACTTCTCCGCTGCGCGCGAAAAGCGGCCTTCCCGCGCAACTGCAAGAAATACTTCTAGTTCGCCGAGATCCATGACTCCTCCTGTTGGCAGCTCGCTGCAAGCCGTTGCCATAACAGAACGATCATTCTGTTATGTTTTTGCAAGGCGCGGGAAATGCGACGTTAGCAAAACTTACCGTCCCATAACCGCCACCCATCATAGTAAGCAGAACTTATGTTTTTTTCAATATTATAAGCTTGCGTTAATGGGTGGGATGCCTAGGATGGAGCTACAAGCCGATAGCTGACAGCCAAGAGCTAGCAGCTAGAAGCTAGAAGCTAACTATGTCCTACATCACTATTTTCGACACTACCCTGCGCGACGGCGAGCAATCGCCCGGCTGCAGCATGAACGTCGAGGAAAAGCTGCGCATGGCACAGCAACTCGACCGCCTCGGCGTCGACGTGATCGAGGCCGGTTTCCCCTTCGCGTCGGACGGAGATTTCCTCGCCGTTCGCCGGATCGCCCAACTGGTTCGCCGTCCTATCATCGCGGCGTTGGCCCGCTGCTCTCCGAATGATATTGAGCGCGCCGCCAAAGCCCTGGAACCCGCCGCTCGTCCGCGTATCCACGTATTCCTGGCGACCTCCGACATTCACCTGACCTTCAAGCTTAAGATGTCCCGCGAGCAGTGCCTCGCCAGCGCCCGTGAGGGCGTTCGCCTGGCGCGCACGTTCGTGGAAGATGTCGAATTTTCTCCTGAGGACGCGACCCGCACCGACCTCGATTTCCTCTGCGAGGTGGTGCAGGCCGTAGTCGACGAAGGCGCCACGACCATCAATATCCCCGACACCGTCGGCTTCACCACGCCCGACGAGTTTGCGCACATCATTCGCACCATCCGTGAGCGCACGCGCGGGATTGAAAACGTGGTGATCTCCGCGCACTGCCACAATGACCTCGGTTTAGCGGTAGCCAACTCGCTGGCCGCAGTAGCCGCGGGCGCGCGTCAGATCGAATGCACCATCAACGGCATCGGTGAGCGCGCCGGCAACGCTGCCATCGAAGAAGTAGTGATGGCGATGCGCGTTCGTCCCGACCGCTACCCATTCGAAACTGGCGTAGTGAGCGAGCAGCTTTTTGCCGCCAGCCAGATGTTGAGCGAAATCACGCACGTGCCTGTGCAGCCGAACAAGGCCATCACCGGACGCAATGCTTTTGCGCACGAGGCAGGCATTCACCAGCACGGCATGTTAGCGAATCCGCTGACTTACGAAATTATGACGCCGCAATCGGTCGGTGTTCCGGATTCCAAATTAGTTCTGGGCAAGCATTCCGGCCGCCACGCCCTAGCCGTTCGCTGCACAGCACTGGGCTACACGTTCGAGCGTCGCGAACTGGACGAAACCTATCGCCGCTTCGTGCTGCTGGCCGACAAGATTAAGCATGTGGAAGATCACGACTTGCTCCCGCTGATCGTTGAAGTGCATAACCAACTGGCCGGCGACCGCGCGGGAACTCCCGCAGCCAACCGCGCCGGAGCAGGCGGAACTTTCGCGCAAGCGTGAAAAGAGCGCTGCTAGCTGCTAGTTCCTAGCTGCTAGCTTATGACGGCTGACGAAAAGTTGGAACTTGCTCTATCTTTTTGAGCACCAAAGAAACTGCTAACGCAAGGCGCTCTTAGCTATAAGCTAGGAGCTAGAAGCTAGGAGCTGTATATGCCCCAAACCATTACCGAGAAAATTCTCGCCGCGCACTCTGGCCGCGATACCGTGCGCCCCGGCGAAATCGTCAACGCCAAAATCGATTTGATCGTCTGCCATGAAGTAACAACGCCACCCGCCATCCGCATGATGGCGCAAATGGGCGTCACCAAGGTTTTCGACGCCAGCAAAATCGTCGTCACTCCCGATCATTTCGTCCCCAACAAAGATATTCAGACCGCCGAGCTCACCAAAGAACTTCGTAACTGGGTGAAGGAGCAGGGCATTGCCCGCTACCACGAACTCGGCGAACACGGCATCTGCCACGCGCTGGTTCCGGAAAAGGGCTACATCCTGCCCGGCATGACGGCCATTTGCGGCGACTCCCACACCACGACCCTCGGCGCTTTCGGAGCGTTCGCTTCCGGCATCGGCTCGACCGACGTGGCCGCAGCGCTCACCACCGGTGAACTCTGGTTTCGTGTTCCGGAAACGATACGTTTCAACGTGAAGGGCAGATTGCCGCACGGTGTCTACTCGAAAGACTTGATCCTGCACATTATTTCCAAGATTGGCGTCGACGGCGCCCGTTACTGCGCCATGGAATATCACGGTAGCGCCATCGCCGCCATGTCCATGGAAGCTCGTATGACCATCACCAACATGGCGGTGGAAGCGGGCGGCAAAAGCGGCATTATGGAAGCCGACGACATCACCATCAATTACATCAAAGCGCGTACCGACGTGCCTTACACCATCTACCGGTCCGACGCCGATGCGAAGTATGTTGCTACCTATGACATTGACGCCTCTGCACTCGAACCTGTTGTAGCCACGCCGAGCCTGCCTTCGAACGGACGTTTCATTGGTGAAATTGGTCACGTCGTCATCGATCAGGCCTACATCGGCTCCTGCACCAACGCGCGTATCGAAGATCTTCGCATCGCAGCCAAAGTCATGAAGGGACGCCGCGTAGCGCAAGGCGTGCGCGCTCTGGTTGTGCCTTCCACGTCCGCAGTGTGGCGGCAGGCATTGAAGGAAGGCTTGTTTGAAATTTTTGCGGATGCTGGTTGCGTTATCTCAACTGCGACTTGCGGCGCGTGCTTAGGTGGCCACATGGGTGTGCTGGGCAAACAGGAAGTTTGCATCTCGTCAACCAACCGCAATTTTGTGGGGCGCATGGGACATCCCGAGGCGCTGGTCTATCTCGCCAGTCCTGCGACCGTCGCTGCCTCCGCGATTGCCGGACACATTGTCGATCCGCGCGAATATCTGGAACGTCCGCTGCGCCGCGACAAAGAAGCGGGCGTTCCCGTCGGGGCCATCGCCGGCGGTGGTCCGGGAAGCGAACAGGAGGATTACCTGTGGGGAGTGTAGTTCAAGCAAGTGTAATTCGAGGTCGCGCGCACGTCTATCCGCGCGCGCACGTCAATACCGACGAAATTATTCCGGCGCGCTATCTCAACACGCACGATCACGTTGAACTGGCGAAACACGCCATGGAAGACATCGATCCAGAGTTCGTCAAGCGCGTGCAACTGGGAGACATCGTAGTTGGCGGCGAAGATTTCGGCTGCGGCTCCTCTCGTGAACATGCCGTCTGGGCGCTGCGCAAAGCTGGAATCTCCTGCGTGATTGCTTCCAACTTCGCGCGTATTTTTTTCCGGAACTCGCTGAATAACGGCTTCCTTTCCATCGAATGCGCGGGCTTCGCCGACAAAGCTAAGAGCGGCGATGACCTCGAAGTGGATCTAGCCAAAGGCGTGATTCGCAATCATACGCAAGGTACCGAGCACGTGTTCGTTCCGCTAACGGAATTCGTTCAGGAAATGATTGCCGCCGGAGGTCTACTGCCGATGGTCGCGAAAAAACGCGGCACCGTCTACAACCCGGCGATAGTCGCCGCAAAGCCAGATGTAAGAGTCTCGCAAATAACCCCAGCGAAGTAAGCGCTCGTGTGGAAGCGGAGCTTGCTCCGCTTAGGTTTGCGTTTATGTGGCGCGGACACTCTTGTCCGCGTCTCGCCACAAGGTAAAATCATCCTTCGAAATCCCCACTCTCGCAAGAGGCTCCAGTGCTCCTGAAAATCACCGCGCTCCCCGGCGACGGCATCGGCCCTGAAGTCACCGCCGAAGCTCTCCGCGTCCTCGAAGTTGTTGCCGAGAAATTCGATCACGAACTTCAAATCACCACGAAGCCGGTAGGCGGCGCCGGACTGATCGCCAGCAATCATCCGTTCCCCGACGACACGCTGCAAGCTTGCCTGAACTCCGACGCGGTGCTCCTGGGCGCGGTAGGCGGGCCAGCTTTTGACCGCTATCCCCTTGAGCTTCGACCTGAGAAAGGCCTGCTGCAACTTCGCCAAGCTCTAGGTTGCTTCGCCAACCTCCGCCCCGCAGTCTTGTTCCCCTCGCTCCTCGATTCCTCTCCGTTGCGCCCGGAAGCGGTTCGAGGCACAGACATGATGATCGTCCGCGAACTTCTCGGTGGCCTCTACTTCGGCGAGCCTCGCTCCGTAAATGGAACAGCTCCCAATCGCGAAGCCGTCGATACCATGCGTTACACCGAAGCCAGCATCCAGCGCATCGCAAAAGTAGCGTTCGATCTGGCCCGCAGCCGGCGCAAAAAAGTTCTCTCCGTCGACAAAGCCAATGTCCTGGCCTGTTCCAGACTCTGGCGCGAAGTCGTCACCAACGTCGCCAAAGATTATCCCGACGTTGAACTCGCGCACAATTACGTCGACTCGTGCGCCATGATCCTGGTCGCGAAACCCGCACAGTACGACGTAATCCTCACCGAAAACATGTTTGGAGATATTCTTTCCGATCTCGCGGGAGGAGTAGTCGGCTCGTTGGGATTGCTGGCTTCCGCCAGCATCGGTGGCAAGATCGGTCTCTACGAACCCGTCCACGGTTCCGCGCCAGATATCGCTGGAAAAGGCGTCGCCAATCCGCTGGGAGCAATTCTCTCGGTTGCCATGATGCTTCGCCACAGTTTCCAATTAGAGAACGAAGCTGCCAGCATCGAAGGCGCAGTCACGAAGACTCTGGAGAGCGGCCTCCGTACCCGCGACCTGGTTCACTCCGGCCAGCCCGCCGCGACGACGCAAGAAATGGGGGGAGCAATTGTGGGAACGCTACAAAGCTGATGGCCTGCGAAATTACCGTCGAAGTGTTTATCATTCCGAAGGGCTTTAGCCCTTAGGAACCTGCTCTTGCTGGCAGCGGTCAAGACCTACACTTTATTTCCGGAACACCAATCTCCCAAACACTTCCGGCACATGAAAATTCGCCTCCGGAGTGTTCGTAGCCTGCCACGCAGAATAAAATCTCTCAGGCTCCGGGCCTTCCACGCGAAAGAAATTTACCCGCCACACTGCCGCCGGATCAAACTTCGCAGTCAGCGACTTCATAGGAATCGCCAGCTCCGCCACCCAGATCTTGTTCTTCTCATCCCGCCAGACCGAGCGCTGCAAGCCGCTTTTGAGGTCAGTATCTTTCCGCGCCACAATATCCAGATCCACCCACATCCCGTTGGGAGCGACCTCAAACTCCTTGTACGAATGAAGTTGCGACGGATCGGGTTGCAGAAATGTTTCCGCTACGTCGCGATCCCATAATTGATAGCGCCGCCCGCTCGGCTCGGAGTCGTCGAAAACATAAATCCCGCGATAACGGCATTCAAAACGCAAATACAACGTTGATGCAGACCACAATGCCCGCACGGCTGTCTGCCGCTCGGCATCCGCGTGTTTGCCCTGCCAGTCCGCACAGAACGTAACCGGCGTGGCCTTTTTCCACGCAGAATGAGGATGCTGCGCGTCCAGCGAGATGTCTTGCGCTATCCCCAGAGCCACAATTTCCGAAGCATCGTCACACGATATATTTGATTCTTTAGCATTCATTTGTTTTTGCGCCCACACAGGACACGACCAGGCACTTGCCAAAGCAAGCAGCACTGTCAGTTTCCCCAAACCCCGCCCCAATCCAGTCATGCCCCGCAATTCTAGAGCAATTCAGCCTCGTCTGGGGCCAGAATTACCCCGCAAGAACCGGATAGCCGTCTCACTCCAAATGCCCTAACCTTGGTTTCCATGAACACCAATGCGATACTCGATTCGACGCAGGAAGCACAGGTCGCGAACATCATGCCCAAGCTCAGCCAAGCAACGAACGGTCCGCAAGGCGATGCTGCAAACGTCGTCAACGACGCGCAACGTTGGAATGCAGTCGTCGATCACGACGCCACTCTCGACGGGCACTTCGTCTACGCGGTCGCGACCACGGGCATCTATTGCAGGCCGTCCTGCTCATCGCGCCGCCCGCGCCGCGAAAACGTCAAATTTTTCGACCGTCCCATCGCCGCTGAAGAAGCAGGCTTCCGCGCCTGTCTCCGCTGTCGCCCAAAGTCCGCCGCGTTTATGCACGCCGACGACGCACGCAGCAAAAATGTGCGTGCCATCTGCCGCTACATTGAGCGCCACCTCGATGAACCCGTCTCGCTCCGCACCCTCGGCGAAACGTTTGAGATGAGCCCGTTCCATTTGCAGCGCACCTTCAAAGCCGCCCTCGGCATCACGCCGAAAGAATACGCCGACTCCTGCCGCATGGATCAACTCAAACGCAATTTGCAGTCGGGACAAACCGTGACCAACGCTCTCTACCAGGCCGGATACAGCTCCAGCAGCCGCCTCTACGAGCGCGCCTCGCAGCATCTCGGCATGACGCCCGACAAATACCGCCGCGGAGCCATCGGCACCTCAATTCGCTTTACGACCGCCGAGTCTCCCCTAGGGCGCGTGCTCATCGCAGCCACCGAGCAGGGAATCTGCGCGATCCGCTTCGGCGATACTGATAACGAATTGGAACAAGGCCTGCGCCGCGAATATCCCTTCGCCGCCCGCAAGCGCCAGGACGAGAACTTGAGCACCTGGAAACAACAGGTGTTGGAACACCTGCGTGGGCAGAAGCTCAACTCTTCGCTTCCTCTGGATATTCAGGCGACGGTTTTCCAGCGCAAAGTCTGGTCGTACTTGCAAACGATTCCGCGTGGAGAGACGAAATCCTATAGCCAAGTCGCTCGCGCCATCGGGCGTCCAACGGCCACGCGAGCAGTGGCTCGCGCCTGCGCCACAAATTCCGTCGCGCTTGAAATTCCATGCCATCGCGTCGTTCGCGAAGACGGCGGCCTAGGCGGCTACCGCTGGGGCATTGAGCGCAAAAAAAAGTTGCTGGAGATGGAAGCGGGCGCCCGATCCGCCCGCGCGTAAAGGCGGTCTCGCTCGACACTGCAGGCCCGGGCGAATTCACCGCGAACTACACCCTGCCTGCGCGGGGCGACTGCGGGGGAGCATTCTTGCCCATTGCGCTTTCTCCAAGTTCGCCGCCGAAGCGGAAGACCTTCCCAGCATCCCGTTCGTGAACCTCCGTGTCCTCGATGGTAAATGCCCCCATGCTACCAAATTCCCGCCCGCCATTTTTTTCATGTAAATTCAGTAGAGCCGGAATGGACCAAACTTTGGACGAGCCGCCACAACAGCCGCAGCAAGATCCCGTGCTTCCTTCCGATCAATCTTTCGCGAGCGTCGATGCCCAGGTTTTTGAGTCCACCGCACCGCCACCGCCCGCACCGCAACCAACGAAAGACCAAGCCTGGCTCGAGAACCCACCCTGGTCCGCCTTTGATTTACTTATCGCGGCACTCGCGTTGCTGGTGGGTACGTTAGTCTTTTCCGGGATTGCTGTCGGCGTTCTCATGACCACGCCGCAATTTCGCGGCACAAACATTCGCGCCGTCACCGAACATCCCAGCATGTACATCGTCGTCCCCGCCATGGGAGCCGCCTACGCTGTCATGTTGGCGGTGCTCTACCTTTTGGCGGTGGTGCGCCAGCAGCCCTTCTGGAAATCCTTAAGTTGGAATTGGCCACGCAACATGCGTTGGCTCGGCTTCCTGTTTGCGGGAACTGGACTTTCGCTGGTCGCTGGGGGGCTGCAAAAAGTTCTTCCGGCGCCCAAGAATTTACCCATTGAAAAAATGTTCCGCGAGCCCGGCGCCGCCTGGTTCCTCGCCACTCTGGGAGTGCTCATCGCCCCTTTTGTGGAAGAACTATTGTTTCGAGGGTTGCTCTACCCCATCGTAAATCGTTGGTTGACCGGCGTTCTGTATTCACAACAACGTATCCGTCGCGGGCGGCTTGTGTTCTTACTGCTTGTCCCGTGGGGATTGGCCGCGCATCAGATTCCGGCCAAAGGTCTTCTCCTCATAAGCTTTGGGATTCTGGTCGGCACGGCGGTCATCTTCCTGCTTCGATCCATCCCTGGAGATCCAATCGCCTCGCGGGTAATTATTCCAGGTTTGGCATTCGTAGTCTGGGGACAAGTTGCTTCGCAGCTCTCGCAGCGCGGACTCGTAATCGCTTCCCTTGGAGTTCTCCTCGCAGTTGTGCTGCTGACCCTGCTCGGCCTCAAGCTACAGCCAGGAACCCTGGCGACCACCATCGCCGTCGCACTCAGCGTTGTCGTCACAGCGGCTGCTTTCGCTATGGTTCACGGAGAGCAACTCGCGCAATCCTGGTCGCCATTACTCGTGCTCTTCGTTGTCGGTGCCGTGCTCACGCTCACTCGTGCAGCCACCAAATCCGTCGCGTCCAGCTTCCTCATCCACCTGGGCTACAACCTCACTCTTTTCGGAGGCCTCTATCTCGTCACCGACCACTTCCGCCACATGGAACGGATGGTGCGGTGAAATTGCCGCGGTGATAATCTAAAAGTTCATGTCTACTCCGCGAGAACAACTGTTGCGCCTGCTGGCCGAAAAATCCTTCCGTTTGGGTGACTTCAAACTTTCCTCCGGAGGCGCCAGCGACTACTACGTCGACTGCCGCACCACCACGCTCGACGCTGAAGGTTCGCGACTCACGGGAGAGGTTTTCCTGGAAGAAATTCGCGCCCACAATTGGAAACCACAAGCCATCGGCGGACTCACCATGGGAGCCGATCCCATCGTGGTTTCCACATCGATCGCGGCAAGCGGCACACTGCATGGTTTCCTTGTTCGTAAAGCAGAAAAGCAACATGGTACCGGGCAGCGCATCGAAGGCTTCCGCGAAAAAGGCGCCAAGGTCGTCATCGTGGACGATGTCTGCACCACCGGCAGCTCCACCGTACAAGCCATTGAAGCAGCCCGAGAATTTGGATTCGATGTCATTGGAGTGATGTGCCTGGTTGAACGCGAAGAAGCGAAAGGCCGCCCCAATGTAGAAAGGGCCGCTGCCCCATCCAAGTTCGTTTCAATTTTTACAGCCAACGATGTCCGCGCCGAACACATTAAGATCGGCAACCTGAAATCTTGAAGTAAAGAAGTTTCTA
>JAYVEP010000154.1:0-30250 GCA_043749225.1 Acidobacteriaceae bacterium | reverse complement strand
TGCTGTTCTGGAGGCGGCTTTTGCGCGGTATCTTGCTGCTTTGAACTGGTCGCGGTGCCCGATGGGGGAGAAGCTTGGCCCAGACTCTGCGAAGATGCTAAAGCTAGAAACAAGCAGCCGCAGATCGAAAGTCTTGGACAAAGTGCCGGGGGACTGGTTGTAACATGCATGGCGGAAGATAGAGAAACTGTCAGTCTGGTCTCGACCAGAATACAACAGTTGGTAGCGCTGCTGAATCGCGCTACAATTACCTGCTTTACGATGTCACTTTACGCACTTGTTGTCGAACGCCGAAGCAAATGGCAACGACCGAACCGGGAGAATTTTGATTCTGACAATGAAGCGACACGCAACCGATGTTTTGACTTTGTTCTTGATGTTGTTCACGGCCAGTACTCTTCCTGCCCAGAAAATCAAAGTCATCGTCGACCAAGACGCGCGCGGACCGGCGACCACCGACATGCAGTCGATTCTGATTTTTCTACAGTCAGACAAGTTTGATGTACTTGGAATTACGACGGTTACCGGCGATCAATGGGTGAGGGAAGAGACGCAGCGTACGTTGCGTTTGCTTGAAATCGCGGGGCGCACCGATGTTCCGGTGATTCAGGGCGCCGAGCTCCCATTGTTGAATTCCAAAGAAGAAACAGAACGCTGGGAAGCTTTGTACGGAACGTTAGGCTACAAAGGTTGCTGGAGTGATTTCTCCAAGAACGGCCCAGATGTTACGCCAGCGTTTCGCGAGGGTTACCACGCGCCGGATGTTGTTCCCGAGCTGATCGAAGGTGCGCCTCACACCAAGGCTCTCAATGAGGATGCGGCGCACTTCATTGTCCGCACAGTTCATCAGTATCCCGGCCAGGTGGTTATCTGGGCAGGAGGTCCGCTCACGAATGTCGCGTTGGCGTTGCGTCTTGATCCCGAGGTTGCGACTCTGGCCAAAGAGTTGGTCTTAATGGGCAGCGGCATGTATGCGAATGACGGCGGAATTACCTCAGCCGACGGCCGCCGTGAGTTCAACTGGTGGTTCGATCCAGAGGCAGTCCGCATTGTCATGCGTTCTCCGTGGAAAAAGATTACGATCACACCTATTGATGTGTCGATTAAGACCCGAGTGGAGCCCGCAGTGAAAACCGCGATCGCGAAAGCTGATACCCCAGTGGCTCGATACTTGACGAAGTACTATGCGGACAGTTTTATGTGGGACGAGTTGTCAGCTGCCGCCATCATTGATCCTTCGATCATTACGGAGCAACGGCAACTTTACGTTGACATTGACATTGACCATGGGGCCAGCTACGGGGAAACCCTATTCTGGGGCGACAAAGCGCACGTACCTCCTTACGAGCACTTGGCCACCGTGCAGTTCGATGTAGATACCAAAAAGCTTTATGACCTTTACATCAAGCTGATGACGCAGCCAGCCAGGGCTTCGCAGTAATCGTTGATCCCGGATCATCGAATTGTTCCAAGAAGAGATCGAAAGGGAGCGGTTTAGATGGGCTCGAAACAACTCATGCACACGCGAAGGCAGTTTGTGACGGCTTCAGCAGCTGGCTTGGCAGCGGCAGCCATCTCCGCATCTGCGACGTTGGCTTGGGGCCTCGGCGCAACTTCCTCCGACCGTCCGACCGCGAGTAGTCCTGCGCGAGTCATCATCGATACAGATCCCGGCGTGGACGATGCATTTGCTCTCCTGTTAGCCATGCGTTCGCCGGAATTGAACATCGAATCCATTACTGCCGTTGCAGGAAACGTGCCATTGGAGATCACTTTACCGAACGCCCTCCGCATGGTCGAGATTTCAGGTCGCACCGACATACCTGTTGCAGCGGGAGCGAAGGTACCCTTGCTGCGGCGATTGGTTAGCGCGGCCTACGCGCACGGTAACAACGGTTTGGGCGGGGCTGTTTTTCCGGAACCCAAGATCAAGCCCGTTGACACGCCAGCGGCCGAGCTAATTCGACAAGTCGTACGGAAGTATCCGCACGAAGTGACGCTTATAACGCTCGGACCGCTGACCAATGTCGCAGCAGCACTGAACGCCGATGAGGAGCTTGCGGGCTTAGTCAAAGGCTTAACTATGATGGGCGGATCGCTCTCCGGAGGGAACATCACTCCCGCCGCTGAGTTCAACATTTATGTGGATCCCGAAGCTGCGCACATCGTGTTCCAGTCAGGAATTCCACTTACGATGGTGGGTCTGGACGTTACTCGAAAGACTTCGTTGACGGACGAACACGTACGAACGCTACTCGCAAGCCAAAACCCGGTGAGTCAGGCTGCAGCAAAGATTGCTCGTAACGCCATCGACCACAATCGAGCACAAGGCTTCCTGGTGGGGCCGAATATGCACGACTCACTGGCGGTCGCTTCGTTCCTTGACCCCTCGCTGCTGAAATGGAAGGAATATTACGTTGATGTTGAAACGACTGGCGAACTGACCGCGGGTGAGACGCTGGGCTATAGTCCGGCGGCTGGAGATTTGCGACGCAGCGCGGAGATGGAAAAGCAGGCTATAGCAACCATGCAGATTCGGGGCTCGGCCCCAACCATCGCAGGCACTCGCACGTCTCCTGTCCTACGCGAGAAATATGTTCCCAATACCAATGTCGCTGTAGAAGTGGATTCTACGCGGTTTTTTGAGTTACTCATCGGCAGGCTTACCAAACACTAGATCTTCCAATCCGTGTACTGAAGAGTTTATCTCGAGGTGAAAATGAAGAGTTTTCGGCTGTCGCTGTTGATCATGATGCTACTCGCCGCGTCGCTGGCCGTGTCGGCCCAGGAAAGGAGAAAGATCATTATTGATCAGGACGCGGCTGGCCCGGGTGGCAGCGATCAGCAGGCAATTCTGCTGCTGATCCAATCACCGCGCACCGAAGTCCTTGGCATAACGGTTGTAACCGGGGATGGATGGCTGAAGGAAGAGGTTGCACACACTCTTCGTACACTTGAATTGGTGGGACGGACAGACATCCCTGTATTTCAAGGCGCGGAATATCCTCTGGTGCGACGGCAGGCGGAAACCGAGCGTTGGGAGGAGCGCTTTGGCCTGGTTGCATGGTTGGGTGCATGGGACCGTAGGAAGTATCATCCGTCGGACCAGTTGGGAGAAATGCCTGAAGGCAAGCCCACAACTAAAGCCGCAGACGAAGATGCAGCGCACTTTCTCGTGCGCATGGTGCATAAGTTTCCACACCAGATAACGATCTATGCCGGCGGGCCTATGACGAACCTGGCTCTGGCTCAGAGCATTGACCCTGATTTCGCAAGCCTCGCCAAAGAACTTGTCTTCATGGGAGGAAGCCTGAGTCCTGAAACGAAAAACCCTGAGTTTGCCAATCAACCACGCCATGAGTTCAACCTATGGTTCGATCCGGAGGCGGCGCATATCGTATTACGCGCTCCATGGAAGAAGATCGTTTGTACAACGGTTGATATCTCCATTAAAACGAGTTTGACCAATGACCTACTCAAAAAAGTCAAGGCTGGAGATTCGCCTGCTGCGCGATACGTTGGGACTTATTCCAAGCTGCAGGGTGAGTATGACTATCTTTGGGATGAGTTGGCTGCCGCAGCGTGGCTTGACCCATCGGTGATTACGAAAAAGGAAACACGCTATATGGATATTGATTTGGACCACGGCGCTGGTTATGGCAATACTTTGACTTGGTCGGACAACGACAAGCCAAAGGTGGACGTGCGACCCGTTGAGATACAAGTCGACCTCGACACGAACAAGTTCTACAAGATGTTCGTTGATCTTCTCAAGGCGCCTACTCCTGTAAAGCCGTGAGGGAACGTGCAATCGGCGACTATTGGCCTAACTCGTTGAGTAACTTCAGTGCCTGCGGATGACCGGGATGCCGCTTCAGGAGTTGAAGAAGAACTACACGTGCTTTTGTAGATTCTCCTTCTAGCGAATACACCCGGGCGAGGCTGAGATAGGCCCGGTCGAAATCTGGCGCTACCCGAATACACTCCTCGAAGTTGGCGACAGCTTGATCTCTTTGTTGTGTGCGCAAGTAGAGTATGCCCAGGTTATTCAAGGCTTCGGGGTAAACGGAGCGGTACTTCAGAGCGGTTTTGAGATACTCGGATGCGCGCACTGTATCGTCGGTTTGTGCGTAGACCATCCCCAGATTGTAGTTAGCCTCGGGGTTGTCAGGACCAACTTCCACGGCGTGCAGCAGGACTTTGCGGGCGTCATCCCACTGTCGTAGTTCACGGTATGCGCTGCCAACGTTCCCAAGCGCTATTGCGTGATCGGGGTTGAGGCGCAGAGCTTCCTGGAAATTCTCGGCTGCGTCTTTCATCCTGCCTTCCCGTGTAGCGAGGATGCCGAGATTGTTCCAGCCGTTCGGCAGAGTATCTGGATAAGTGGCGTGAAGCTTCACAGTTTGCTCAAAAGCCTTCTTGGCCTCGGCGTTCTTGTCCTGCTGCAGGTAGACGCTGCCAATGCCATACAGCGCCTCAGCGCTGGCGGGATCGTCGCGGAGTGCTTCTTGAAACGAAGCCGCAGCCTGGTCGTAGTATCCGTGCTGGAAAAACACCGATCCGTAAGAGAGGTAGTTGCGTCCGAATTCAAATGAAGCGCTGCCGGGAAAGGGCAAGCCCTTCCCCAGGCGTTCCGCGTTATTTTGAGGAATGCGCTGGCAATCATTTTCAATGTGATCCACAGTCGCTGAACCTTGGTATACCTTGACGATCTCACCTTCTGCGTCGATCAAGAATGACGTAGGGAAACTCAAGTCACGGTGGCGGTCGAACAAGTAGCGATAGAGCAGGTTGTAAACACCAGCCACATCTTCGGATGCCTGCAGGATGGGGATTGCGAAGCGATTGTTTCCCGCCGCAATCGAGTTGTCTTTGACCCCGAACGCAGCGTCACAATTCACCGTTAGTACTTGCAGGCCGAGTTTCGCCCAATTGCTGCTTCGCTGACTGAGGGCCTCGAGATCCCGTAAGCAGGTTTCGGACTGCGATACCCAAAAATTGAGAAACAAAGGTTGACCGCGAAGCGAAGACAACGTAACTATCTTGCCGGACAAGTCCGGAAGAGAGAAGCCAGGTGCCGATATTGGCGCAAGCAACCACGTTCCTACGGTGGCGGGAGTTGTTTCAGGTTCTTCTATGACTGAAGTAGCATTCTCGTACTTAGGGCTGGAAACAAAGGGTTCAATGCGCGACGGTGCGGTTCCTTCCTCCACCCAGATGCGATGATTGATCGGCAGCTCGCCTAAGTGTTGTAGAACTCCGTTGGGCCATCGGATAGAGGCGCGTTGAATTGTTTTGGCTTTACCTAGTCCGAACACTACTTCCTTGCTGTGTTGCGCAAGAAAGCCTGATCCTGCGCGTAACATACGAGATTGACGACCTGTGTCTGTTTCAATCGTAACTGCGGCGCCGATCGCATCGCGATTGCTGGCGACTCCGCGCAGCCTGAAAACAATCGAGGCCGGCAGATCTTGTATGACATTCTTGAGCACTCGCACTTGCGGGCCGTTCCTGTTTTTCAAAAAAACTTCGAGGCGCCCGTCGTGGTCAAAGTCCGCGAGAGCGAAAGCTCGTCCGTCCTCGAGGTAGTCCAATCCAACCGCGCCTGAGACGTCAGAAAATGTTCCATCGCGGTTGTTCGCGAAAAAAACATTGCGCTCCGAGCCGCTCCAGGCGCTGTCGGAGCGAATGAGTTCGTTGATCGCGTTCCATCCATCTTCGTAAGCGTGCGAAGTAGCTTTGCCCTCAGGCGAGTTAGCAACAACCTGGCGCCAAAAGAAGCTGTTGAGGTCTTCGGTTGGCGAGTTTTCCATTGCGGGTCCAGAAACCATACCGTTGGTGACGTAAAGATCCTCAAAACCGTCATGATCGAAGTCCCAAGCGTCGCTACACCACGCCCAGCGGCCGTTTCCTACGCCTGCCGCAGCGGTAACATCGCGGAAGCTGTCTCCGTTGTTTCGCAGCAAAGAGTTACCCATGGCATGTTTCTGATACATAGTCCTTACATGGGCAGACGATCTGTTTTGGAAAGGTTGTTGTTCTGCAATACGCTGACCGGCGGCGGTCCACATGTTAGCTACGTAGAGGTCATCCGCGCCGTCATTATCATGGTCGAACCAGCAGACCGACATGCCAGCGCCTGTGTCTTCTACGCCAGTCTGCGCGGCGACATCGGTAAAGGTTCCATCGCCGTTATTGCGGTAGAGGTTTTTGCGTCCGAAATCATTTACCACATACAAATCCGGCCAGCCGTCGCGATTATAGTCATTCCATCCACAGCAGAAACTGTAGCGCGCGTTGTTTCGACTAAGTCCCGATTCCGCCGTTACATCGCGAAATGTCCCATCACGATTGTTCCGCATCATGAAGTTCGGCGGGCCATTCTCGGCGTCGTAATAAGGACTCGGATATTTGTATTGGTTTGTACCTTGGTAGTACGCGTAGAGGCAGAAGTAGATATCCAGCCATCCGTCGCAGTCGTAGTCGGCGATGGCAGCTCCTGTAAATGTCCCCTGCGGGGGATTCGCGAAACGGAAGGCCCCGGGCTGTTGCCGAAACTTTCCTGCGCCCTCATTCATGAAGAGCAGCGGGCCGTTCGTTCGAACTACGATGAGGTCCTGGCGGCCGTTGTTACTTATGTCGGCGAAGAGCGCACATGCGGAGTTCTCAAGAATTCCAAGACCCGATGCCTCAGTGATGTCTTCGAACGTTCCATCCCCGCGATTGCGATATAGACGGTTCGGCAGGCCAGCTGGTTGACAGATGTAGAGATCATCGAAGCCGTCGTTGTCGATATCACCGACAGAGATTCCGTTGTGGCCATAGATATCGATACCGCTAGCACCGTCGAGAAGGGTGCGCCAGTAGTCGGAACCGTGGAGCAATTGCTGCGCGTAGGAAGAATTGCCTCCGAGCGCCGCTGCTGAGACATCTTGAAACACCGGCGCGATGGACCGGCTCCATGTTTCCCCGAGGGCTCGCCAGCGGAATGCTCGAAATTCTCCCGCAGGCGGGTTGTTCCATTCGATTTCCCACTCGCCGACGTGTTGTTCGCGATGGACTCCCGCAGCGCTGTAAACAAGTTCGTAAAGGATGCGAGTTTTGAGCCGTCCACTGCCTTCTTCGCGAATGCTAGTTATCTGAAAGTCAACGGTGAGAAACTTCGTAACATCTCCGAGGAAGGATCGGAATCCGGCAAGGAATGCTTCTCGCCCGAGAGAAAGCGACGATGAAAACATTCGTCGCTGAGCTTCAACGGGACCCACTCGGAGCTGCCGCGACTCTGTCGGTTGCAGGGAGGACCCCAAGAAGTCTGGCGCCAGTGACGCTTCGAACGGCTTCAAGTCCTGCGGAGATTCTCGCAGGCCGATACTCCATCGACGGAGCACGACCGCGAGCTGGTCCGCATATTTTTCGGTGATGAATTCGTCTTGACCAGCTCTTGCCTTGAGCAGCGCGGCATCGAGAGGTATCCGTGACCGATAGTGTGGATGTAAATGGTACTCCTGCACCTGATGCGATCCGGAATCGCCCGTGAATGGGAACGCCATACTCCCAAGATTCGCGGTGAGGAAAGCTGCTCCACCAGCATAGCCGGACGAAATCAAGAAATCGCGTCGCCTTGGATTCGGCAGGAAGAACTTATCTTTATCCTTATCCTTGCGATGGTGCGTCTTTTTCGGACCGCTCAGAACGGTGACCTCCGCACGGCTTGCGTGGAATTTAGAAGCTAACAGCAGGCAATGGTGGGGTCAAGGTTGCTGGACAGTGTTGCAGGACGAACGAGCCTTCGTCGCAGGCTCAATGTTATTCTAGAAGGGTTCTTCCACGATAAGGTTCCCACCTCTCATGTCTGATACAAGCGAGCTAAAGTCAACCGTGCTAGATTCCAGTGGGTCGAATCCAACCTCCTCCAACTCGCCGATAGCGGCCGAAACCGGGGAGTCCTTTAAGGATCTTCTTTCGCAATACGAGCGAAGTCATTCGCGCAGAGCTGACGACGGCAGCAAGCAGTTGGAAGGCACCGTTGCGGCTATCACTGCGGACTCGGTTCTTCTCGACATCGGATTCAAGACGGAAGGGATTCTGCCGCTCGCGGATTTTGTCGCCGCTGGAGAGACGGTTCAACTCGGCGACAAGATACGGGTCTCCGTGAAGGGTCGCGATACAGAAGGCTATTACACGCTTTCTCGCTTCAAGGTCGATCGTCCCAAGGACTGGATTTCGCTGGAGCAGGCCTTCGCTTCGCAGGCGGCGATTGTCGGTACCGTGACAGGCGTTATCAAGGGCGGCCTTAGCGTCGACGTTGGGGTGCGCGCATTCATGCCTGGTTCGCGGAGCGGGGCCCGTGACGCGGCTGAACTGGCGAACTTGGTCGGGCAGGAAATTCGTTGCCGCATCATCAAGCTGGATGTTGATGACGAGGACATTGTAGTGGACCGCCGCGTTCTTGCCGAGGAACAAGAGCGTTCCGTAAAAGATCGTCGTTATTCTGAAATTCAGGAAGGAGATGTTGCCAGCGGCACGATTCGCAGTCTCACCGACTACGGCGCGTTTGTTGACATGGGCGGCGTGGATGCCTTGCTTCATGTTGGCGAAATTTCCTGGGGCCGGGTGAACAAGCCTGCCGACGTGCTCACTGTGGGGCAGCAAGTTGATGTAAAGGTGCTGAAGATAACGTCAGAATCCGGCAAGCGCCGCATTGCCGTGGGGATGAAGCAACTCTTGCCGCACCCGTGGGATTCCGTGGCGGAGAAATACAAGGCTGGCGAGCGCGTGCGTGGTTGCGTGACAAGTGTTGCAGATTTTGGCGCGTTTGTGGAATTGGAACCGGGGATTGAAGGGTTGATTCATGTTTCAGAAATGTCGTGGGCGAAGAGGGTTCGGAAGGCCAGCGATCTGCTCAAACAAGGTGATGCCGTTGAGGCTGTGATATTAGGCGTCAACATGGCCGACCACCGAATCTCCCTGGGCCTCAAGCAGGCGTTGGGCGATCCTTGGGCGGAAGCTGAACAGAAGTTCGCGGTTGGATCGGTCGTCGAAGGTCCCGTCACCAGCTTTACGAAGTTCGGAGCCTTCCTACAAATTTCCGAAGGTGTTGAAGGCATGATTCACGTGAGCGAAATTAGCTCCGGGAAGAAGGCTGACAAGGCGAATGAACACTACGCCTCGGAGAATGTCCGAATTGGTCATCCACAGGATGTGCTGCGATTGGGACAGATTGTAAAAGCCCAAGTGCTTGCGCTGGATCTGGAAAAACGGCAATTGCGATTGAGTATGAAGCAACTCGTTCCCACTGGAATCGACGAGTACATTGCTGAACGTAAGGCGGGTGATGTGGTCACAGGGCGCTTGATCGAAGTTGCGGACGGACGGGCGCGGGTGGACCTGGGGGAGGGAATTCAGGCTTCCTGCAAAGTCGCGAAGGAATCTCCGGTCGCGGAGGCACCTTCCGCGTCGACTCCGGGACAGGGTAAGGCTGATTTGTCGTCGCTAAGTTCGATGCTGAATGCCCGCTGGAAGGGCGGTGCACCCAGCGGCGAAAAGAAGCCGGAAGCGTTGCAAGCAGGGCAGATCAGGAGTTTCCGGATCGTAAAGCTGGATGCGGATGCTAAGAAAATTGAATTGGAATTGGCCTAGTGCAAGGGCGCAATACTCGCGACCGCCGAGAAGATGCCGGTGTTACAAGTTCAACTTCTTAATCTTTTCCTCGTCGTAGCCAAGTTCTTGCAGTATCTCGTGTGTGTGTTCGCCAACTCGCGGCGGCACTCTGCCGTTCTGCGTCAACGCCGCTGAAAGCTTAATGGGCTGGGCGACTGTACGAATTGTGCCCGCGTCCGGGTGCTCTGACTCCAAAATCATGCCGCGGGCCGCGACTTGCGGGTCGACGAAGACTTCGTCCAACTCGCGAACCGGCGCGCAGGGAACGTTTTCCTGTTCCAAAAGGCCTATCCAATCGTTAGTGTTGCGCTGGCGAAACGCTGCTTCAAAAATAGATACCAGTTCCTTTCGATTGCGGACACGGACTGCATTGGTCGAGAAGCGAGAGTCTTGCGGTAAATTGGGGAAGCCGATGAGTTTGCAAACTGTTGCAAACTGACCCTCCGTGCCGACAGCCAGCACCAAGAATCCATCCTTGGTTGCGAATCGCTGATAGGGAACGATATTGGGGTGCGCTGTCCCAATGCGCTCCGGCACCACACCTCCCACCAGATAGTTGGAGCCCTGGTTGGCGAGCATCGCTAGCTGTACATCGAAGAGCGCGGCATCAACATGCTGACCTCTGCCGGTTGATTCGCGCTGGTGCAGCACTGCAAGAATAGCGCTCACGGCATAAACACCCGTGAGAATATCCACTGCCGCGACCCCAACTTTCTGCGGGCCGCCTCCCGCTTGCGAATCAGGCTCGCCGGTGATGCTCATCAGGCCCCCCATGGCCTGAATCATCAGGTCGTAACCCGCGCGTTTCGCCAGCGGCCCTGTCTGGCCGAATCCAGTAATGGAACAGTAGATTAATCGAGGATTCAGCATGCGGAGGGATTCGTAGTCCAAGCCGTATTGTGCCAGCCCTCCGACTTTGTAATTTTCAATGAGGATGTCCGCACGCCGCGAGAGATCCCGGATAACTTCCTGTCCAGCAGGGCTCGTGATATCCAAAGCAATAGACCGTTTTCCGCGATTGGCGCTCAGGTAGTACGCAGATTCGAGCGGAAGGCAATTACCTTTGGTATCTTTGGCAAATGGCGGCCCCCATGCCCGAGTATCGTCGCCGGTTCCAGGGCGCTCCACTTTGATAACGTCGGCGCCATAGTCAGCCAACAGTTGACCAGCCCACGGCCCCGCTAGTACGCGGGATAGGTCTAGTACTTTAATTCCTTGCAACGGGTGCGGGAGAGTGGAGGGGGTGGGTTGGGCGGTCATGAATGGCTCAACGAAATTCTATCTGAGCGTTCGCTATTGTGGCGCCATCTAGCGGATTCCTTGGAAGCAACCCGGCGAAAGCCAGTAAAATCGTACAGTATTCGTTGCCAGGAGAATTCAACTGACTTTGCCTTTCTCGCGAAGACACTTCCTACGGACCGCCGCTCGTGCGGCTGGCTCAGCGTCAATTCTGGCGTATTCGCATCCGGCGATGTCCGTTCTCCAAGCTGCGGCAGTTGCTCCAACCGCGTCCGGAAATCTGTTCGAGATCGTCCCTCCTGCTGTCAGCGGAATCAACTGGCTCCATGTCAGCGGGCGTTCGCCGCAATATTACCTTCCGGAAACTACCGGTGCGGGATGCGCTTTCCTCGATTACGACAACGATGGCTGGATGGATATCTATCTGATTAACAGCGGGCGTTGCGATTTTTTCGACCCCAAACCGCCTTTGCGCAACGCGCTTTACCACAACAATCGTGATGGCACGTTTACCGACGTAACCGAGAAGGCCGGAGTTCCAGGTGGCGGCTACGGCATGGGCGTCGCCGTAGGTGACTATGACGGTGATGGCTTCTCGGACATCTACGTCACGCAGTACGGCGGCAGCATTCTTTACCACAACAACGGCGATGGCACGTTCACCGATGTCACCGCTAAGGCTGGAGTTAGCGCGCCCGGATGGGGGTCGAGCGCAGTTTGGTTCGACTACGATAACGATGGCAGGCTGGATTTGTTCGTGTGCCGTTTTGTAGAGTTTGATAAATCAAAGAACAAATTCTGTGGCGATGAGAGGAATGGAGAGCGCTACTATTGCATCCCTCGCGTCTATCCGCCAGCGGCCAGCTGGTTATTCCACAACAATGGCGACGGCACCTTTACAGACGTTAGCCAATCCTCTGGTATTGCGAAGTCCCTTGGCAAGGCTTGGGGCGTAGTCGCAACCGACATCAACAACGACGGCCGCATGGATCTGTTTGTCGCCAATGACACGATGCCGAATTTCCTGTTCGCGAACCGCGGCCGTGGCAAGTTTGAAGAGATCGGCCTGCAATCCGGCGTCGGCTACAGCCTGGATGGCCGCGCCCGTTCCGGTATGGGTGTCGATGCCGCTGATTTTAATCAGGATGGCTGGGAAGACCTGTTTGTTTCTAATGTGGATCAAGAGATGTATTCGATCTACAAAAACAACCATGACGAAACCTTTGATGACATGGCTGGCCAAACAGGGATCGGGAGTGTTACCCGCCTGATGAGCGGGTGGGGCGTTAAGTTTTTCGACTATGACAACGATGGCGATCTGGACCTGTTCATCGCTAACGGTCATCCCGACGACAAAATTGAGCTTCATTCAAAACACGTAACCTACAAAGAGCCGCTCCTTCTGTTCCACAACCATGCTGGAAAGTTTGAAAATGTCAGCGAAAAAGCGGGGCCTGCCTTCAGTGATTCGTTCGCTGCACGCGGAATGGCGCTCGGCGATTTCGACAACGATGGTGCTGTCGACGTTCTGGTGGCTGTCAACGACGGTCCTCCACTGTTGCTCAGGAATGTTGCGGCCAAAGGGAATCACTGGCTGGGCGTGAAGTTGGTGGGCAAGAAATCGAATCCGGACGGGGTGGGTGCCCGAATCACCTGGGAGGCGGGAGGTGTGAAGCGCACACGGCTCAAAATAGCTGGAGGAAGCTACTTATCCTCTCATGATCCACGCGAGGTACTCGGAATTGGAACCCACACGAAGATCGACAAACTTGAAATTCGGTGGCCCCAGCCTAGCACCCGTGTCGATACATTGACTGACCTGCCGATTGACCGCTACACCACGATCGTCGAAGGAGTCGGAATTCAAAAGTCATAAAGCGCTATCCACGTAACCGCCGAGGACGGGCCGGATGGTCTTGCCATAACGTGGGCCGAGGGAATTTGGCGGAGTGATGCCTGCGGCCCGAATATCGAGGGCTCACAATCAGCAAGTGAACAACCCACAATCCATCTTTTGGTCGAAGCAAACGCAACCCGTTCGGATAGTAGAGCACAAAAAGCTATGCCTATTTCCTGCTCATGCAGCCAAAACTCAACAGGACTGTTTTGAACAAGCACCACGCAACATGTTGAAAAGATAACCAGTTTCATGGTTACGAGGAGATCTTGAGTGTCCAAGAAGGTTTGAGTGTAGGGTTGCTGAGCAATGTCAAGGCATTCAGCCGAAGCCGTTGGTGTCTTGGCTCTAGGAGGATTCAGTGCACGCACACAGAGGGCTCCTGTCACAAGCAATTTCGACGCCTGTTCGAGGTTGGAAACATACTTTGCGGTCTCTTGGAATCCTATCCGCGGGATTCTTCATCTCAGCTGGCTTCGCTTCTGCGCAGCTGGTGGATCAGACGCTGGCACCGAACACTGCCAAGGCCGGGATCAACAAGTCTTTGCTCGACGAAATCGGCGCTGGTCGCGGCGACGCGATGGCTCCGGACTCGTCGGTATTCATCATTCAGCGCGATCCGTTTCGTTCTGTACGGCGCGGCCGGCAGTTGTTTCAGCGCAAGTTTACCCGCCTGCAAGGGCAGGGACCACTCACAGGAGACGGCTCTGGCGACATCAATACGAATGGTGCCATCGGCGCAGGCCTCGGCGACAGTTGCGCGGCTTGTCATGGGCGGCCGCGCGGTTCAGCAGGTGCTGGTGGTGACGTTGCGACTCGTCCGGATAGCCGGGATGCTCCGCACCTTTTCGGCCTCGGTTTGAAAGAGATGTTGGCTGACGAGATTACGCAGGATCTACGAAACTTGCGCGACCAGGCCATTGCGAAGGCTGTTGCCACCAAGCGCCCGGTTTCGGTGGTGCTGACGAGCAAGGGAATTTCTTACGGCTCAATTACGGCGAGCCCGGCTGGAACGGTAGATACCTCGCAGGTGCAAGGCGTCGATCCGGATTTGCGGGTAAGGCCATTCTTTGCGGAAGGCAGTACGATTTCAATTCGCGAATTCATTGTCGGCGCCCTGCGAAACGAAATGGGACTTGCGGCTGCAGATCCGGACCTGGCTGCGGCTCATGCCGGCGGACGTGTCGTAACTCCTGCCGGAATGGTGCTGGACGGTTCTATAGACAAGATTGAGCCGCCCTCAGCGCCCGACCCGATCAATGGCAATGAAATTGACACCGCGCTGGTCGATCACCTCGAGTTCTACTTGCTGAACTACTTTAAGCCGGCAGTTTCGCAACAGGATTCGCAGACTCACGCGGGTGCGCAGTTGATGAAGCGGATTGGCTGCAATTCTTGTCACCTCGCCAATCTCACAATCAACCGGGACCGCCGTGTAGCCGACCTGGATACGGTTTACGATCCCGTCAATGGTGTGTTCAACAGTCTGTTCGCCACCGCGATCGCGAAGGTCAATGTGGTAGACGACGGCAGCGGCTTCCCTCCGCTGAAGCAACCGCAAGGGAATCCATTCGTGGTGCAGAACATCTTTACGGATTTCAAGCGTCACGATGTTGGGCCAGCTTTCTACGAGCGCAACTATGATGGAACACTGCAAACGCAGTTTGTGACGCGCCCGCTCTGGGGTGTCGGAACAACGGCGCCGTTCGGTCATGACGGTCGTAGCTCTACGCTGGACGATGTGATTCTTCGCCACGGTGGCGAGGCGCTCGCATCACGCAATGCCTACGCAGCGCTCACGGCGGGGCAGAAGCGTTACATTGGGGCATTCTTGAATTCGCTGGTCTTGTTTCCGCCAGAGGACACGGCTTCGACTCTTGAACCAGCTAATCCTTTCGCGCCTAACTTTCCACAGTTCGGGCACGGCAGTATCAAGCTAGGAGTTTTGTTTAACAACCCCAGCGATCCGGAATAGCGGGGCGAGGGTGGGAAAGTGCAGAAGTAGCGACCCTGACGCGTCGTTCCTGTTGGCACACTGCTACAGGAACGACGCTTTTTCGGTGGAGAACCCCGAGCCTCGGTACTTACTGCGCGGCTAAGGTGTAACCCAACGATGCCGCACCCAGAACATCTCCATGCCCAGGTTTCTGGACGAACACAATTGCACGTAGATTCTCGGACTTCCAGTCAGCTTGGCGAACAGGTTTCACGCTTTCAGAGAACTTACCCTGTTTGAGCGTCCCGATTTCACGCAGATCCCGCACTACGCCGCTGTGGCGCAGCACGCGACCACCGTTCTCGCCGCCTCCAACTTTGCTGGAAAGGCCGTCTTCCGTAATTGCCAGCAGGACTTTCCCGCTAACTTCGTTGCCGCCTTCCACGCTGATTTGCAGTTTGCCGTCTGTACCCCAGCTCAGATTGACCTGCGCGGGTTTGGTCGACTGTGCAGCCAGGCTCAGCTGGCGGCGAACGGCGCTTTCGCCATTGCCTACCAGCTCAACATGGCCGTCAATGACCATCTGCGGAGTGTAGGAAGAATTCAGATCGAAGCGATTGGAATAGTCCGCCTGGCGCTTAGTCAGCGCTGCGGATGAGAAGCGATCCGACCAACCGAGGTTATTCCAATAATCCACGTGCTCGCCCAGGATCAGAATTTCGGAGCCGTCCACATTTCCTTCATTGCGCAGCTTGCTAAGGATTGCGTCCGCCGCGGGGCAACTCGAACAGCCCTCCGATGTAAACAGCTCCACCACCACAGGGTTGCCCTTTTGCGGAGTTGCCATGCCTGTGCCCGTTAAGAGAGTAAAAGCTGAAATAAAGAGGAAGAATCGAGAAGAATTCATCATTTGCATGCTCCTTGTGGTATTGGGATTCACCACAAGTCTAAAAGTCGCAATCTGAGGGTTAAGTTGCTTCTCGGGAGCTGAAAGCCAGCCGTTTGGAAAAGCCAAGGCTTACGCACAGAAGACAGGTAATGGTCAAGAATAAGAGCGCTAGCCCGGCGCGGCGACTTCCTGTGTGATACGAAATTGCTCCAACCACGAACGGGATGATCGCAGCACCCATCCCGCCGCACGCAAAGATGTACCCAGCCAGACGCTTACTATGCTCCCCCAGCCCCCTCGACATCACAGCCAACAGGATCGGGTACAACGCCGCCAGGCCGAGGCCTGCCAGTGCAGTACCAACGAGCAGAATTGGAACCAGATGAGTGGCTAATACGAACGCGGTCCCCAACAGCGCCGTGAGCAGGCCCAAAATGAAGATGGTGTGTTCCCGATGTCGGCTGAGGACTTGGGGCGCTAGCCCGCGTCCCAAAAGCAATCCTGCCCAAAACGCTGCCGGAGCCAGGGCTGCGGCGTTGGTCGACACTGCGCCAAACGCTTGTGCGTAAGAGGCAATCCACCCCCCCAGAGCGGTTTCCGTGCCTACGTAGAAAAACGACAGAATTGCGATGAGTCCGAATCCGAAGGGTTGCCATGCAGTCGCAGGCAGTTCTTCCGCCGGATCGTCGGATGCGCGGGTTGCCGCTGATATCGGAAGGCTCGCAAAGCGAATCGAAAACAGCAACGGAAAGACTGCGAGTGTTGGGAGCAAGCGCGTTAGCGGCAGGAAGTGCAGTCCAGCTGCAATCAAAACGGGGCAAGCAACGGCGCCAATTCCCCACGAAAAATTCAGTAGGCTCAGGGCAGAGGCCCGGCGCGCGGGATTGCTCTCGGCAGCCCAGAGATTAGAAGCCGCAATCGCAAGCCCCATGCCGAGGCCGTTGAGAAATATCCCCGCCATACCAACTTGCCTCGAGCCTAGGGCCAGAATCCCAAGCCCCAAGAACAGAAGCCCCATGCCGCCTGCGCATAATCGCGCGAAGCCCCAACGAGGCAGTAATCGTGTGGAGAGCAAACTGCCGAGCATGCTGCCCGCAAACTGGGCAGGAAAGAAGTAGCCGGACTGAAGATCGCGCATCGACCAGTGCTCCGCAATGGCAGGGAGCAATGGCCCAAGCAGCACGGTGGTGACACCGATCAGAATGAATTGGGCATGAATCCAAAAAGCCAAAACAGGGCTGGCAAGTTTTTGCTGCGTTAAAGGGGGCGGAGTCACGCGTCGTCTCAGAAGTGATTATACGTGCGCTGCGGAAGCCCGGTCGGTGGACGGACGACAACAAGTGGGGATAGAAACGCCCCTCCGGTTGCTTCTCAGGTTACGCGTTGTGGCTGCCCCGAGCCAGGGGCATGATTGCAACACTTCGAATTGCTACACTTTATTTCGTAACGTATCACTCCAGCGTATACACTGCTACCAGAATCAAAGAGCTGGTTTTGCGATTTGCGAGAAAGGGAACTTAAATGACGAAGCGATTTCTCCTGACTGTCACAGTTTGTTTTGTATTCTCGGTGGGGCTGCAAGCTCAGATCGGCTACAAATCTGCAACTGATGCCGAGCAGAAGAAAACTCTTTTGTTGAAGGACTTTCATCCGAAGTCGATGCTGCACGTGAAGCAGACTCCTATACTTCGCGCCAAGTTTCCAGTTATCGATATGCATCAGCACGTCAACGATGCCAGAGGCATCGGAGACCGCATTCCGCCAGCCGAAGTTGTCCAAAGAATGGATCAGCTCAATATTAAGACCATGGTGATCCTGACCGGCGGATGGGGCGAGCAACTGCAGAAAGTCATGGATGAGATGGCGAAACCTTATCCAGGCCGGTTTACAGTGTTCACGCAGCCGGACTGGAGCAAGATTGACGATTCCAACTTCAGCGATTTGATGGTGAAGCAGCTCGATGACGCGGTTCGGCGCGGCGCCCGCGGTTACAAGATTCTGAAAGAGCTCGGGCTCGGAATCAAAGATAAGACTGGAAAGCTGATCACGGTCGACGACGCGCGTATGGATCCTGTATGGGAAGAGTGCGGGCGACTTGGAATTCCCGTGGCCATCCATATCGCGGACCCAGAAGCTTTCTTCCACCCGATTGATGCCGAAAATGAGCGCTACGAAGAATTGAACGAACACCCCGATTGGAGTTTTTACGGTCCACAATTTCCCAGCTTTGAGGAATTGCTGGCGGCACGCAATCGCATGTTTGCGAAACATCCGCACACGACTTTCATTGTGCTGCATGCTGGCAATTGGCCTGAAAATCTGGACAACGTTGCTGACATGATGGACCGCCTGCCGAATACGGTAATTGAGTTTGGCGCCAGGGAAGCAGAGCTTGGTCGTCAACCGCGGCGCGCCCGCAAGCTCTTCATGGACTACCAGGATCGCGTGATGTTTGGCAGCGACAACACTCCGGACATCGACATGTACCAAAACAATTTCCGCTGGCTGGAGACGGACGACGAAGCGTTTGACTATTCAGGATCGCCTGCGCAAGGGCGCTGGACGATTTCCGGACTCAATTTGCCCGACCCTGTGCTGGAAAAGATTTACCACCTGAACGCCGAGAAGATATTTAGCCAGTTCAAGGGCGCGAGTTTAGCGACGAAGTAGCGATCAACACTCTAAGGAGAACACAATGAGTACGGATTTTGCCTGGAAAGCTTCTGGATGTGTGGCGTTGCTCGCTGCCGCGGGTAGCTTGATGGTGCTACAAGGGTGTGAAAAGGAGCCAGCCAGCAATCCCGTTGCTTCTGCGCCGAAGGTAGCGACAATTTCGCAGGTAAAGGTTGCTCCCGCTGCTACGGGTCCATTGGTCATCAAGACTAAGGACGCAGAATTTGATGTTACTCCGCACGGCTATGTGCAAGCGTTCTTGCTGCGCGACGGCCAGCGTCTGACACTGGACGATCCCGCACCGGACGCGCCGGGCGGCGGAGTTACGTTAGGCGGGAAGCCGGTGCGCGATTTCGTTCTTGATCTGAGTAAGCCTGCGGTCACGGAAGCGACGGGTAAACTGGGAACTCTTGGTAAGCGTGTCGAGATAGGCGGACATAGTGCCGCGTCTGGCCTAGACGAAACGCTGACCGTCGAAGTCTATGATGATTTTCCCGGCATGGCGCTAGTAACCACTTCTTATAAGAACGCTGGAGCAAAGGATGTTGAACTGGATGGTGTAAGTGCGCAGGAGCATCGCATCAATGCCACGCTTGTGGATAGTAAGGTAGCGCCGCACCAACTATGGTCGTTCCAAGGAGCGAGCTTTACGTGGGGGCAAGACGAGGTTCTGCAGATTCCCGCCAAGTTCTCGCGTCCGAACCTGATGGGGGCGGTCGTCCCGAAGGAGGGCACAGGCGGAGGGATTCCCGTCAACGCATTCTGGACGGCCAATGTGGGCGAGGCGATTGGTCACGTTGAAACGCTGCCTTTGGATTTGTCCCTGCCGGTGAGCGTTGCCGCAGACAAGCGTATTCAAACTAGCCTGACGTTGGAGCCGAAAACAATCTTGAAGCCGGGCGATTCCTTTGCCACCCCGCGGAGCTTCGTTGCCGTGTATCACGGTGATTTTTACGAGCCGCTGCGGACTTACTCCCTGGCGCTGCAAAAAGAAGGCTGGACCGTGGCCAAGCCGAATGACCAGGACTACGGAATTGCCTGGTGCGGTTGGGGCTATGAGTTCAATGTAACTCCCGCCCAGATGCTCGGTACCGTTCCTAAGTTGAAAGAAATGGGAATCAAGTGGGCGACGCTGGATGATCGTTGGTTCACCACCTATGGAGACTGGGATCCGCGTCCAGAAACCTTCCCCGGCGACTCCATTAAGAAGATGGCGGATGACTTCCATAAGGAGGGTATCTACGCTCAGCTTTGGTGGTATCCGCTGGTAGTGGAGGACGGTCACGGCAAATGGGAATCGCACAAATACATCGTGTCCAAGGTAGTGAAAGAACATCCGGAATGGCTGGTTTTGGGCAAAGATGGCAAACCGGCGCGAGTGTTCCGCGATCTGGCCGTCCTCGATCCGTCCTTGCCAGAAGTGCAGGAGTACTACAAGCAATTGACGGAAAAATTCATTCGCGATTGGGGTTTTGATGGACACAAACTGGATAACATTTACACAGTCCCGGCTTGTTATAACCCGAAGCACCATCATAAGTCGCCGCAGGAATCCACCAACGCGATGGCCGATGTGTACAGAGTCATTTATCAGACAACACGTGCTCTCAAGCCGGAGAGCGTGACGCAGATTTGTCCCTGCGGCACAACGCCGAACCTGGCATGGTTGGGTTCCATGGATCAGGCCGTTACGGCGGACCCTGTAGGTGCGGTGCAAGTTCGTCGTCGCATCAAGTGGTACAAGGCATTGCTCGGCCCGAACTCCGCAGTGTACGGCGATCACGTCGAACTCTCGGACATGCCGCAGACGAAACCGGGGCAATATCGGGAAGTTGGTCGCGACTTTGCCTCGACCATAGGTACCGGCGGAGTTGTGGGCACCAAATTCACTTGGGGAGATTCGAATCCTAAGTTTCAAAAAGTTGCACTTACTCCCGAGAAAGAAGAGCACTGGAAAAAGTGGACGGCTTTGTATAACTCGAAGTTGCTTTCGAAAGGCGAGTTCAAGGATTTGTATGTCTACGGCTATGACTCTCCGGAAGCTTACGCCATTGAAAAAGACGGCAAGATGTACTACGCCTTCTTCTCGCCCAAAGCAGATGCTCCTTGGAAAGGGAAGATCCAGTTACGAGGCCTAAATGCTGGAAAGTATCGCGTGCATGATTACGCCAACGACAAAGATATGGGCGAAGTGGATGCTGCCAGCCCGAACATCGAGGCGGAGTTTACAGGCAGCCTCTTGCTGGAGACGACTAAGGAATAGTCGGTCGACGCTTCGAGATTGGTGGCTGTAGCATTCGTGGCTGTAGCAATCAATGACAAAGGCGAACCCAGTTTGGGTTCGCCTTTGTCGTTATCAGTGCTACGAAAGCGTGATTCAGCGCCGCAAAAGTGTCGCTAAACTTCCTGGCTTTCAGCCACAGGGGTAGTGGGGGGCGACGCTTGTAAGGGCCCTCCCTAGCGAATCTACCCAGTCATTCCTTAAGGAGCGTTTCTAGTGGTACGAATTAAGACTCGCGAATGGTTTTTTAAGGACGAAAATTTGTATGGCAAAACGCGTTAGTGTCGACCGCTGGATCTTTACTGTGACGCTGCTGCTGGTGTTTGTTGGGCTGGTGATGGTATTCAGCGCATCGGCTGTGATGGCGAAGGAGCGTTTTGGGTCGGCCTCCACCTTTTTATTCAAGCAATTGGCATGGGCTGTTGCTGGCTTGGTCGCGATGTTGCTGGCAATGCGTATCGACTATCGTCGTTACAAGAGTCCGGCGCTGGTGTTTAGCACGCTTGGGTTCACCACATTGCTTTTGATCGCGGTCTTCTTCTTAGATCGCTCGCACAACACCCACCGCTGGATTCGCCTTGGTGGATTCTCGTTGCAGCCTTCAGAGTTGGCCAAGCCAGCGCTGATTTTGTTCCTCGCTTTCTTTCTACACAACCGACTCAAATCCATTGACGACTGGCGCAACACCTTGGTGCCCGCTGTGGTCCCGACGCTCGTGTTTCTGGCGCTCATCGTGTTGCAGCCGGATTTGGGCACGGCAATCGCCTGTGCGGGAATCACGGCTTCCATTTTGTTTGTGGCAGGAATGAGGATGCGATATTTCGGCTACGCCTTCGCCGCTTCCTTGCTACCACTTTATTTCTTGCTCTTTCACGTGAGCTGGCGGCGTGAGCGCATGCTGGCGTTCATGAATCCGTTTGCCGATCCGCAAGGGCGCGGGTTCCATATGATCCAATCGCTGATCGCTGTCAGCACCGGCGGCCTCACTGGCGTTGGACTGATGGAAGGGAAGCAGAAACTGTTTTATTTGCCCGAGCCGCATACCGACTTTATTTTCGCGGTGATTTCGGAAGAGCTAGGCCTGATTGGCGCTGTTTTTGTGGTTACGATGTTTGCCATTTTTTTGGTGCGGGGTGTCCGCATAGCTCTGAAAATTGAGGACCCATTCGGGCGGCTGCTGGCCACTGGCATTACCTGCATGGTGTGTCTCCAGGCGTTCATCAACGTTAGCGTCGTGCTGGGGCTGATGCCGACCAAGGGGATTCCGCTGCCTTTCGTCTCTTACGGCGGATCGTCGATTTTCGTCATGCTGCTCTGTGCTGGCGTGCTCCTGAATATCTCCAAGCAGATAGAATAGAGCGCCATGCGAGTGATTTTGGCGGGAGGCGGCACCGGCGGCCATGTTATTCCCCTGTTAGCGATAGCCCGCGAATTGCAGACTCTTTATTCGGCGGAGTGTTTGTTTATTGGAACATCGCGCGGCATTGAGACCCGCCTGGTCCCCGCCGCTGGTTTTCCGCTGGAACTCATTCAAGTTGGCGCTCTAAATCAGGTCAGTCTTTTCACGCGGCTGAAAACACTTGCAGGATTGCCTGTTGCAGTGTGGACCGCGTTGCGAATCCTCCGCAGGTTTCGTCCCGATGTTGTGATCGGTGTCGGCGGATACGCTTCCGGGCCCGCCATGGCGGCTGCTGCGCTGTGTCGCATCCCCATGCTGGCATTTGAACCCAACGTTGTGCCTGGGTTTGCCAATCGACTCGTCGGTCCGTTTGTGTCTGCAGCGGCGGTTCATTTCGAAGAGACGAAAAAATATTTTCGAAACTGCCATGTCACGGGAGTTCCTGTGCGCGCGCCGTTCTTCAATCTGCCGTTGCGGAACAAGGTCGCTGGGGAACCGCCAACACTGCTTGTGTTTGGAGGAAGCCAGGGCGCTCATGCCATCAATCAGGTCATGTGCGACGCGATCTCCGGCTTGCGGAAAAAGACTCCGACGATTCAGATTATCCACCAAACTGGAGAGCGCGACTACACCGCTACTCTAGTGGCGTATGAGAAACTTGGCGTGCGGGCGGAAGGGTCCAAGTTCGAAGTATCGAAGTTTATCGACGACATGCCGGGAACCTTCGCGCGTGCGGACCTGATCCTCTGTCGTGCGGGAGCCAGTACGGTCGCCGAGATTGCAGCGGCAGGTAAGCCAGCGGTTTATGTTCCATTTCCAAGATCGGCGGACGACCACCAGCGATGCAACGCGGAAGCAATGCAAAACGCCGGCGCAGCAGTAATGCTCGAAGAGCGCGATTTGACGGCAGCGCGTCTCGCTGAATCGGTGGCGGAATTGCTGTCCGACCCTGTGAAGCTGCAAACCATGTCCGAAGCAGCACGGAAAATGGCACATCCCAATGCAGCCCGCGAGATTGCAGAACTGGCAAAGCAACTCGCGGACGCAGGCACCAGCCAGAAGCTAGCAGCTAGCAGCTAGCAGCTATTTATGTTTGCCAAAGTTCAACGCATCCATTTCGTAGGCATCGGCGGCATCGGCATGAGTGGTATCGCCGAGGTGTTGCAGAACCTCGGCTACAAAGTTTCAGGATCCGATCTGAAGACCACCACAGTCACCCAGCGGCTTGCCGCCATGGGCGCAACGATCTTCGAGGGGCATCATGCCGAGAACGTTCCAGGAGCGGAAGTCGTGGTCACCAGCTCCGCCGTCGGGCGCGACAATCCCGAGGTCGTCGAAGCGGCGCGGCTGCATATTCCCGTAATTCAACGTGCGGAAATGTTGGCCGAGTTGATGCGGCTCAAGTATGGCATCGCCATCGCTGGCATGCATGGCAAAACGACCACAACCTCTATGGTAGCGGCGGTCCTGGCCGCTGGCGGTCTCGATCCGACGGTCGTCGTTGGCGGCCGCGTGGACGCCATGGGATCGAATGCGCGCCTCGGAAAATCGCAATATTTAGTGGCTGAGGCGGACGAGAGCGACCGCTCCTTTCTCAAGCTTTCGCCCATTCTTTCCGTCGTGACCAATATCGACCGCGAGCACATGGATTGCTATCGCGACATGAAAGATGTGGAAGACACATTCATCGAATTCATGGACCGCGTGCCGTTCTATGGAATGATCGTAGCCTGCGGCGATGATGAGATGCTGCGCGCACTGCTACCTCGCGTGCGACGTCGCGTAGTGACCTATGGAACACGCGACAGCTCTGATTTCCGATTACACATCCTGGATTCCGCTGCGCGACTATCCAACGCGAGCAGAGCTGAAAGCGATCCGCTCAACCGGTTTCAGGTCACCTATCGCGACAAAGATTTAGGTGAATTTCATCTGCACGTACCGGGTCAACACAACGTATTGAACGCGACGGCTGCCGTTGCAGTTGGCATCGGCCTTGATATTCCGCCTGACAAAATTCGCCAAGCCCTGCAATCATTTCGTGGAGTCGACCGCCGCTTCCAGCGCAAGGGAATCGTGCGCGGCGTTACGGTTATCGACGACTACGGACATCATCCCACTGAAATTCGCGCGACCCTTGCGGCCGCCAAACAAGCGGGTTTCGAGCAGGTCCATGTGATTTTCCAACCGCATCGCTTTACCCGCACGCAGTTGCTGATGGACGATTTCTCCGACGCATTTACCGACGCAACGACCGTCTGCGTCCTCGATATTTATCCTGCCAGTGAAGCCCCTATCCCAGGGATTACAGGCGAAGTGCTCGCACAACGCATTTGTGAAAAAGGCAAGCGCGCCGAGTATGCGAACTCGTTCCAAAAAGCAGTTACAAACGCTGTTGCCTGTGCCCGGGAAGGCGACCTCATCCTCACGTTAGGTGCGGGCAGCGTCGTCCAGATCGCCCCGTTGGTTCTGGCCGCGTTGCAGAACGGAATCGCCCCTTCCGCTCCTCGCATCTGATTTGCTCGTGCAGCTCCCCACGAATCTTCGCCTATTCTTCTCCAGTGGTTATGCGGGTTCCCTTCGTCTAACTTCCTGCGACGAATCAACTTTCTCTCCCCATATTCACAAATAGTCGGTTTATAGTTAATGCTCTGGCGATTCACCAGCGACGACAATGGCGCGAAAAGACAGCGCAGTGTTGCCGCAGGAAGAAACACCTCTCGCTCAAGAGGAGTTTCTTCGTCCGGAAATGGACGATGCCCGCTTTACTGACCTCGAAGAAGAGGAAGGGAATCCTTTTCTTCGAAAACAGAAGCGCGTCTCCGCGCGCCGCTCTTCCCTCCCCAAGAAAACCACCCACCGGCTGAAGTGGATCGCGGTCGCCTTGACGGTGCTCCTCTTCGGTGGTGTGGCCTACGGCCTGATCTACCGTTACAGCGAACGCTCCTGGCGCTTCCGTGTGGAATCCAGCGATCAAATCGAAATCGCTGGCACGGAGAATGTCTCTCGCAGCCAGATCATGGAAGCGATGGGCGGCGACATTGGCCGTAACATTCTCTTCGTTCCGCTAGAAGAACGCCGCGCACAAATTGAGCAGATTTCCTGGGTCGAATCCGCATCGGTCATGCGCTTTGTGCCCAATCGCCTCAAGGTGGAGATTCGCGAGCGTACTCCCGTAGCCTTCGCGCGGGTCGGTGCGCATATTGGATTGATGGATGCCACCGGGCACATCATGGATTTGCCTCCGCACAGCAAAAAGAAGTATTCCTTCCCGGTGATTGCGGGTGCGCGCGATTCCGAACCGCTCTCCACGCGCGCTGTTCGGATGAAGGTTTACAACGAGATGGTGCGCCAACTCGATTCCGAAGGCAGTCACTATTCGCAGGAATTGAGCGAAGTCGATCTTTCGGATCCCGAAGACGCCAAGGTGCTGGTCAACGATCCTTCCGGCGATGTGCTACTGCATCTTGGTTCAGCGAATTCAGGAACGGGGAATTTCCTGGATCGTTTCAAGCTCTACAAAGCGCACGTGAGCGACTGGCGACAGCAGTTTGAAAAATTGGAATCCGTCGACTTGCGTTATGAACGCCAGATTGTGGTGAACCCCGATTTGCGCTCGACCATTCAGCCGGCATCCTTGTCGGCGAGCGCTGCCAAAGCTGCGGTAGCGGCTGGAGTGCCAGCAATGGCCATCACGGCTGCAGCGTTGGTGAAGCATCAGCAAGCGGCCGCGAAGCCAGTTCTGCTCAAGGCGGCGACGAAGGCTCCTCTGAAGCCCGCGCCCCATCCCAAGCCAGCTGCGAAGCCGCATAAAAGGCCCGCAAAGAAGGCTTCGAGGAAAGTCGCAAAGAAGCATGCGGTCGCGCAGAAGCCGGTAGCCAAAAATACGGCGACTAAGAATGCCACAACGAAGAACACGACAGCGAGGGAAACAGCGGCAAAGACGGTGAAGCCGGCCAGCACGAAAAAGATGATCGGGCCAAAGATGATCGGGCCCAAGATGATCGGGCCGATGATCGGGCCAATGATGGCTCCGGCCGCGCCACATCAGGTCAGCGGCAAACCGCACGCAGCCATTGCGCAACAGTGATTTTGGAACGGAAATTTACGAACGAAAGGAATACATGAATCAAGCGACCATGAGCGCCGCGAACGACAACCTGATCGCCGCTATCGACCTGGGTAGTTCGAAAACCGTAGTGCTGGTTGCAGAAGTTACTGGCAATGGCCTCCGCTACCGAGGCCACGGCGTGTCGGAATCCCGTGGTTCGCGCAAAGGTGTAATTGTCGATCTGGAACGCGCAGTCGCTTCGATTCAAAAGGCAGTCGAGCAGGCGGAGAATTCCGCTGGAGCCCCCGTTGAACGCGCCATTGTCGGCATCGGTGGCGCCCACATTCGCGGAGTGAATAGCCAGGGCGGCATCAGCCTGGGCCTGAAGGCGCGTGAGATTTCCCGCGATGAAATTCGCCAGGCGGTCGAAAAGGCTCGCGCGATTCCGCTGCCTGCCGACCGCGAAGTACTGCATCTTTTGCCGCAGGAATTCGTGCTCGACGAACAGGCCGGAATTCACGATCCACTCGGCATGATGGCCACGCGTCTCGAAGTGCGCGTCCACATTTTGACCGCCGCCAGCAGTGCGGTGCAGAACGTCGTAACGGCTGTAAACCGCGCCGGAGTTGAGGTTCAAGACACCGTCTACGAACCTCTGGCCTGCGCCGATTCCGTTCTTCGCAACGATGAGCGCGAAGTTGGCGTCTGCCTCGCCGACATTGGCGCTGGTTCGACAGAAATGATTGTGTTCCACGAAGGTGCAGTCGCGCACACCGCCGTGATTCCGATTGGCGGCGACCACTTTACCAGCGATCTAACTGTCGGCTTGGCCACTCCCGGCATCGAGGCCGAAAAAATTAAGCGCACCTATGGAAACGCTGTGGTCACGCTGATTCCAGAAGGCAATCAGGTTGAGGTACCCTCCGTCGGAGATCGCCCTTCGCGCATGGTACAACAACGTTTCGTCGGTGAAATTTTAGAACCGCGTGCGCGGGAACTGTTTGAGATGATGCGTGTCAACCTCCGCCAAGCGGGCATGTTAGATCTGTGCGCCGGAGGTTGCGTGCTCAGCGGCGGCGGTACGCGCCTGGCAGGAATTCTGGATGTCGCCGAATCCACATTGCGTCGCCCGGTCCGAGTTTCGTGGCCAACGCCAATGGCGAAAATGCCGCGCACACTCGCCGAACCCGAATTCGCAACCGTTCTCGGCATGGCCATGTATTGGCATCGGGCACGGATAGCGCGTGGCCTGCAAGAGGATCGCTGGAGGAACAGATTCAAAGCATGGTTCGCAAGAAAAGGCGCGTAAGCATATGTAGGGGCGGACACTTTTGTCCGCCGCAGTCGTTGTTGAACTTGCTGTTGTTCTCGAACTTTGTTGTTGAACTTGCTGTTGCTCTCGAACTCTGTTGTTGTTCTTGAACCGTATCAGGGCACCGGCTTCAGCCGTGCCACAAAGTTAAGAAAGTGATTGAGCTTTAGCCCGCGAGGGCTGGGTAGAAAAGTTCTACGAACGAAACAAAATCTGTACACGCGAGGACAGCCCAAATGGACAATCAAGGCAACATCCGCATCAGCTTCCAGGACGACGCGCACAACGACGCTAAAATCAAAGTCATAGGCGTAGGCGGCGGCGGCTGCAATGCCGTCAACCGCATGATCGACGCTGGGCTCGAAGGCGTCGAGTTCGTCGTTGCCAATACGGATCTGCAGGCACTTCGCATGTCCCGCGCTGCCGTCAAGATCCAGCTCGGCGTCAAGCTCACCAATGGCCTTGGCGCGGGCGCGAGTCCTGAAGTTGGCCGCAAGGCTGCCCTCGAAGATTCAGAAAAAATCATCGAAGCCCTCGAAGGCGCGGACATGGTGTTCATCACCACCGGCCTCGGCGGCGGAACCGGAACCGGTGCCGCGCCAATCATCGCCTCGCTGGCTAGCGAAATGGGCGCCCTTACCGTCGCCGTCGTCACCAAGCCGTTTGGTTTTGAAGGCAAGCGCCGCATGCAGCAAGCCGAGCGCGGCATGGCCGAGCTGATCGAAGCCGTCGACACCATGATCGCCATCCCCAACGAAAAGCTGCTCGCCGTCGCCCAGGATGCAGGATTCTTCGAATCCTTTCGCATCGCCGACGATATCTTGCGCCAAGGCGTGCAGGGTATCTCCGATATCATCACGATCCCCGGTATCATCAACCGCGACTTCGCCGATGTGAAGGCAATCATGGCCGGCATGGGCTATGCCGTTATGGGGACGGCCACGGCCAGCGGCCCGCATCGCGCAAAAGAAGCCGCACAAAAAGCGATTGCTTCTCCATTACTTGAAGCCGGTGCCATCGATGGCGCACGCGGAATCCTCATCAACGTAACCGGTGCGTCCTCGCTCAAGCTCGCCGAGGTCAACGAAGCTTCCTTGATCATTCAGGAGGCAGCACACGAAGATGCCAACATCATCTTCGGTGCAGTGCTCGACGACAAGATGAAGGACACCATCAAAATCACCGTCATCGCAACGGGCTTCCGCGATATTCCGCGCTTCCATCGGGTTGAAAGGAATGAACGAAACGACCGCAGCGCGTCGAGCTTCTCGCCGCCAATCATCGTCCGCGACGTGCCTCGCTACTCGGAACCTGAGCCTGAACCGGAACCCGTATTTCAGCCTGAACCAATGCGCATCATGTCGGACACCGACTCCGGCGGAGCCACTCAGATGGCTTCCGGCAGCGAACCGCAGCCCTACCAACAATATGACCAGCACGACCTCGATGTCCCAGCTTTCCTACGCAAGCGCACCGAGATCATGTAGGGTGACGATCACGTTAGCCTGCGGTTTTGCGCTAGGTTACTGGTAAGGTAACGTACCCTAGGTTACGAATAGGCCTTGCCCAACCGTAATGTTGGAGTAACTGTTTTAGAGTCAATGGCTTGCCGATCATAACTTTGATTGCAATAACGTAACTTTTCGGTTGTCATAAGCTGGCTGAGTTCGTAGTATCGAGAAACAGATACCGAACCGTCTTCCCGCGAAACTCAAGAGGCGAATTCGGCATCTCAACGTAAGTAGATAGGATTCTGGAGGCTGTAAGGAACGCTATGGAAAGCATCGTTAAGTCCTTACGGCGATTGACTTTAGTTCTGTGTCTTACCTTGCCCGTTATTGGCGAGGCGGCGCACGTGAATACGCGCCCACTGACGTCGGGTCGCTCGCGTTCGATCAGCGAAAATGCTAGTGCCCGCAAGCAGCTCAGTCGGCTGCGGCAGAGGCGACGTTTGGCCTCCCGTCGCGGAAATGTTCGCCTGAGCCGACGCCATCACCGATATCACGAGCGGTTTTTCACCAGCTCTTATTCGACTGATACCTTCACCGAAGACATAACCGAGGGCGAAGATGCCACGGTCCGCGCCGCAGCTATTGAAGCTTTAGGCAACATGAACGGCACAGTTCTCGCGATGGACCCCAACACCGGTCGTGTCCTCGCCATGGTGAACCAAAAGCTGGCGCTATCGGCTGGCGCGCAGCCTTGTTCCACCATTAAAGTTCCGGTCGCCCTCGCAGCATTGAGCGAAGGCATTGTCACCAAAGAAACTCTGGTCCCCATCAGCCGGCACTATTCGCTGAACATGACCACGGCCCTGGCGCACTCGAACAATGCCTACTTTGAAGCACTCGGTCGCAAGCTGGGCTTCGCGCGCGTGCATCGCTATTCGCAGATGTTCGGACTCGGTGAACTCGCGGGCTATCAGATTGATGGCGAGCATCGTGGAGTCTATCCCACCACGGAAATCTCCGAGAAGCTAGGCGGCGTAGGCCGGATGTGCTCCTACGGAGAAGGCATCTCCATGACCCCGCTCCAGCTGGGAGCAATCGTCTCCGCGGTTGCAAACGGCGGCACTCTCTACTATCTGCAACATCCGGAGGATCCCGAGGCGGTGGCGGACTTTGTGCCCCGCGTGAAACGCGTTCTGAAAATCAACCGCGCAATTCCGGAACTGGCCGACGGCCTTTCTGGCGCAACGCACTACGGCACAGCCCGCCGTTTGCGCATGGATTTTAGCGCCGAAGAAGTCCTGGGCAAAACAGGCACGTGTTCTCATGCAGGAACGCGCTTTGGATGGTTTGCCTCCTACGTCAATACCGACGCCGGAGATATCGTGATCGTAGTTTTCCTGCGCGGCGGCCGTCCAACCTTCGGTCCCAAAGCCGCAGGGATCGCTGGAAAAATGTACCAAAA